>CP073344.1:2655685-2974355 GCA_024397875.1 Amphritea atlantica | reverse complement strand
CTCAGGCCATTATGTTGCGGGCGAAGCACCTCAGTGAGCCTGAGCAGTTTCATCTCTATCAGCAGCTTTCTGCTCAGTGTCAGGGGAGGCTGATTATCTGGAATGGTTCGGTTGATATCGCTAACGGGGCCGCTGTATCAGCCCTTCATCTGAGTTCAGCCAGGTTGATGCAACTGAACCATCGTGAGGCGTACTGCGGTCGCTGGCTCGGGGCTTCCTGCCATAATGAAGAGCAGATACGCCGGGCGGAGCAGGTTGGCGTGGATTACATTACTCTCTCCCCGGTGCAAACAACCTCAAGTCATCCGGAAGTCACTCCAATGGGGTGGGCCGAATATTCCCGCTTGGCGAACGAGTCCTCTCTGCCCGTCTATGCGCTGGGTGGAGTATCAATGGAAGATCTTGATCGAACGATTCAGGCAGGTGGTCAGGGGATTGCAGCTATCAGTTGTTTTTGTTGAAGCAGGGGATTGTGAAACTGCCGGGGTCTCAAATCCGTAGGAGCTGCATCCTGCAGCGATAAAGCTTGCGGCGGCTCCTACAAATATAAAATAGACTTACCACCGAGGTCTCAGGTTAGTATGCGCTGCATCTTGCAGCGATAATGCCTCTGCACCTGAATATCCCTTCGCCGCTGGAAGCGGCTCCTACGCTATAAAACAGACTCATCGCCGAAGTTTCAGATTAGTAGGAGCTGCGTCCTGCAGCGATAAAACTTGCTACCAGTACAGGCCTTCGCCGCTGGAAGCGGCTCCTACAAATATAAAATAGACTTACCACCGAGGTCTCAGGTTAGTATGCGCTGCGTCCTGCAGCGATAAAACTTGCTACCAGTGCAGGCCCTCGCCGCTGGAAGCGGCTCCCACAAATATAAAATAGACTTACCACCGAGGTCTCAGGTTAGTAGGAGCTGCATCCAGCAGCGATAAAACTTGCTACCAGTGCAGGCCTTCGCCGCTGGAAGCGGCTCCTACAATATAAAACAGATTCCTCACAGAGGGCACAAATTAGTAGGAGCTGCATCTTGCAGCGATAAGGTTCTCTACCAGTGCAGGTTATTGCCGTTATAAGCCTCTCATACAGGAAAGCTTAAAGTCTGAAGTCATAAATCAGCTTTTCTCGGTGGCTCTTCGACGTAAAAATACTTCACAGAAGCAGCACTATCAGTGCAGCGGCCGATCCAAATAGTCAGCGCTTTCACTGTCTTCAAAGCTACTGCTGTAGTCATCGACACTGGGTTCGGCGGGGATCTGGTATTCTTCTGAAGCCCAGGCGCCAAGGTCGATCATTTTACACCGCTCGCTGCAAAATGGGCGATAAGGGTTGTCGCTGCTCCATTCCTGCTCTTTACTGCAGGTTGGGCAGGCTACCAGAGGTTTTTTCGTTACCGGCTTATCCATGATCAGACTCCCGTTCCTGTCGTGCCTGATGCAGGAACTTGTTGTGCAATTGTTCAATCAGCGGTTTAAGGTCATCTATTGTGCCGCTGTTATCGATCAGATCATCCGCTTTAGCGATACGCTCCGCCCGGGGGATCTGTGCTGCGATGATAGCTTTGACCTGCTCAGTATCACTCATATCCCGGGCGGTTGTGCGACTGATCTGGATCGCTTCATCCACGTCCACCACAACGATATGATTAACCAGCAGATGCTGATCTGTTTCCAGAAGCAGGGGCGAGGCCAGAATAGCATACTCAGCGTTTGAATGGGGCTGGGATTGCTCCAGTTTAAGCAGAATGCGATCTCTGATCAGGGGATGCAGCAGTTGCTCCAGCCAGTCCCGCTGACGAGGGGTCTCAAAGACGATTTTTCGCAGTGCTTTACGATCAAGGTTGCCGTCCGCTAACAGAATACCGTCTCCGAATCGCTGGGCAATCTTACTCAGTGCGGGTTCGCCGGGTTCGACAACTTCCCTGGCAACCTGATCCGCATCAATTACCGTGATATTGCGTTGTTCAAATAGGCGGGAAACTGCAGATTTACCACTGCCAATTCCACCCGTAAGGCCCACTACAAACATATCAGTATCTCTGAGTTTATTGTTCTATAAGTACAGTCTTACTAAGTACTGCCTTATAAGTATTGTTCTATAAGAGTTATTTTATAAGTTTAGCAGCTGCAGATACCAACCTGTCAGCTCATCACCCCATAAAAGAGCGATCCACCCGGCGCCCGCCAGGTAGGGACCAAAAGGGATCGGCGTTTGTGACTCATGACGGCTGAAAGCGATCATTAAACCGCCGACTATCGCCCCGATCAGAGAGGAGAGCAGAATAATTAGCGGAAGCATCTCTGCTCCGGCCCAGGCGCCCAGCGCGGCAAGGAGTTTGAAATCCCCGTAGCCCATCCCCTCTTTACCGGTTACCAGTTTGAAGAGCCAGTAGACTGACCAGAGCGAGAGGTAACCCAGCACCGCTCCCCAAAGCGCAGAGGGAAGAGAAGTGAAATAGTCAAAACTATTGAGGATCAGGCCGATCCAGAGCAGTGGCAGAGTGATTTTATCCGGCAGTAACTGGTGGTCTATATCGATAGCTGTCAGCGCAATCAGACACCAGCTGAAGAATACAATAGCCAGGGCGGCCAGATTAAAACCGAACTGCCAGACAATAAAACCGGATATCAGCGCTGTTACCAGTTCAATCAGCGGATAGCGCAGCGATATTGCACTTTTACAGCTGCTGCAGTTTCCACCCAGAATCAAAAAATAACTGATAAGCGGAATGTTTTCATACCAGCGAATCAGATGGCCACAGTGCGGGCAGGTTGAGGCGGGCTGGGCCAGGTTGAAGGTCTCTGCAGTCTCTGGCGGGCTCTCAGAGGGAGCTGCCGGTTGATCCGCTGCTGTCCCGGCGGGTGGCGGGTTTGCCGCCTCCTCCGCCATCTGTAGCCACTCGCGTTCCATCATCAGCGGTAGACGATGAATCACCACATTCAGGAAGCTGCCAACCATGAGTGAGAAAACAAAGGTGAGTGCCACCGACAGCCAGATATTCGCTGCAATCAGTTCGAAAAACATATTAGTCAGGTTCCGCTATCTTCTTAGAATGAAGCGTTGTTATTTTCGGCTTAGCTAAGTTTTAAAACGTTCTTTACACAACATTACCCAGCTGGAAGATCGGCAGATACATGGCAATAACCAGGCCGCCTACCAGTACACCCAGAACCGACATGATCATGGGTTCGATCAGCGTAGCCAGGTTATCAACGGCGTTGTCCACCTCCTCTTCATAGTAACTGGCGACCTTATCGAGCATCATCTCAAGGGAGCCTGCTTCCTCGCCGATAGCGATCATCTGGGTGGCCATGGCTGGGAATATCCCCGTCATGGTCACCGCGTTTTGCAGTGACTGACCGGTGGATACACCGTTCTTAATCTGTATGATCGCTTTTTCGTAGACGACATTACCTGAAGCGCCTGCTGCTGATTCCAGTGCATCAACCAGTGGAACCCCTGCGGCAAAGGTTGTTGCCAGGGTCCGGGCAAAGCGAGCGATCGCTGATTTGTGAAGGATCTGACCAACAATCGGTAATTTAAGCACCGTTCTGTCTAACCACTCGCGGAACCCCCGCGACTTTTCATGGGCTTTGGTAAAAGCGAAACCAGTGGCAGCAATTGCGATAAGTGCAATAAACCACCAGTCCTGAGCAATTTTTGACAGACCAACCACAAACATCGTAAAGGCAGGCAGGTCTGCCCCGAAACTGGAGAAAACGCTTTCAAACTGGGGCACCACTTTTATCAACAGGATTGCGGAAACCACCAGACCAATCACAATAACGGCGATCGGGTAGGTCATGGCTTTCTTGATTTTCTTTTTAAGGGTTTCGATCTTCTCTTTATAGGTTGCTATCCGGTCAAGCATAGTTTCCAGTGAGCCCGAGTTTTCACCGGCATGTACAAGATTACAGTAAAGATCATCGAAATATTTTGGGTGGCGTTCCAGCGCTTTGGCAAAGCTGGTTCCTCCACTGACATCGGCTTTGAGATCATAGATAACCTTTTTCATCTGATCCTTTTCGATACCGTTAGCGACAATATCAAATCCCTGGAGCAGCGGCACACCGGATTTCAGCATGGTCGCGGTCTGGCGGGTAAACAGAGCAATGTCCATAGGCTTTATCGGCTTATTATGGTTGCTAAACATGCTGTAGGTTTGTTTACGAACCTTTTTCGGCATAATCCCCTGTTTGCGCAGCATCGCTTTGGCTTCGGCCAGGTTTCCAGCATTGATTGAGCCTTTGCTGGCATTACCACTCTTGTCTTTACCTTGCCAATTAAAGGTAAGAGGTGTTTTGTCTGCTGCTTTCTTAGCCATCCGCTTGGTTTCCGTATACAGGTTTTGTATTAATTAGGTAGAAAATCTTAAAGCTTGATAACCCGGTTCATCTCTTCCAGGCTGGTAACCCCCTGGATTACTTTACGCAGACCTGATTCCCTTAGCGCTCTGAACCCCTGCTGTTTAGCGGTCGACAGGATATCCAGCGAGGTGCCGTTATCCATTATCACCTGCGCTATTTCAGAACTCATTGCCATGGTTTCGTAGATGCCGACCCGGCCTTTATAGCCCTTATTGCATTTATTGCAGCCTTCCGGGTTATGTTCAAACAGGTTAAAACCTGTATTGATTTGTTCCGGTGTGAAGCCCTCTTCAAGCAGGGTGGCTTCCGGGATCGTCACTGGTTTTTTACAGCCGGTGCATAAACGTCGCCCCAGTCGCTGAGCGATAATCATAGACACAGATGTGGCAATATTAAATGCCGGAACACCCATATTGCGTAGTCTTGTTAGTGTTTCCGCCGCACTGTTGGTGTGCAGGGTTGACAGAACCATATGACCTGTCTGGGCAGCTTTAATGGCGATCTCGGCAGTTTCCAGGTCCCGGATCTCACCTACCATCACCACATCCGGGTCCTGACGCAGGAAGGAGCGTAGCGCTTCAGCGAAGGTCAGACCTACCTTATTGTTTACATGTACCTGGTTGATACCCTCCAGATTGATCTCTACCGGATCTTCTGCGGTGGATATATTACGTTCAACCGTATTGAGTATATTCAGACCGGTATAGAGCGATACGGTTTTACCGCTACCGGTCGGGCCGGTCACCAGAATCATCCCCTGAGGTTTATGCAGGGTCTGCATAAACAGCCCTTTCTGATCTTCATCATAACCGAGGGCTTCGATTCCCATCTGCGCACTGGTGGGGTCGAGAATACGTAGTACCACTTTCTCGCCCCAGAGGGTCGGCAGTGTGTTGACCCGGAAATCGATCGCCCGGTTTTTGGATATCTTCATCTTGATCCGGCCGTCCTGAGGCACCCGGCGTTCCGAGATATCCATCTGCGACATCACTTTAAGGCGGGCGCAGAGGCGGGATGCCAGATTCGCTGGTGGTTTGGCGACCTCCTGCAAAATACCATCAATCCGGCAGCGGATGCGGTAGGACTTCTCATAGGGCTCGAAGTGGATATCCGACGCTCCGGTTTTTATGGCATCCAGCAGTATTTTGTTAACGAAACGTACAATCGGTGCATCGTTTGCGGCATCTTCGCCAGTATCCTCCTGCTGCTCATTAACCCCCTCGTCGATCTCAAGATTGTCCAGGTCCGCATCTTCCAGTCCTTCCAGGGCGGAGTTCTGCTCGTCGAGAAAAGTGTCGATCAGATGGGAGAGCTTATCTTCCTCAACAATCACCCCTTCGGTGGTGGTGCCGGTATGGAACTTAAACTCATCCAGTGCCTGAATATTGGTAGGGTCGGAGATCGCGACATAGAGGCGGTTTTCCCGTTTAATCAGTGGCAGTGCGTGGTGTTTGGTAATGAGCTTTTCATCGACCAGTCCCTGAGGCAGGGCTTCGACATCGAGCACGTCGAGATCAAACAGGGGCATGCCGAACTCATCGGCCGCTGCGGCTGCGGCCCGATAGGCACTCACCAGCCGGTTTTCGATAATATGGGCGATAAAGGGTTTATTGTCTTTGCGGGCGGATTTCAGTGCATCCATCGCCACATCGGATGAAAACACACCGTCATTAACCAGTCGTCTGGCCAGGCCACTCAGCGGCTGAAAGGGTTGTACGCTCATTATTCAGAGAATCCATTTTATCTGCATTTAACTGCGGCTATCGGCGACAGAAAGGATAGCTTAAGTTAGTAGCCAGTGATATGAAGCACTTATCGCAAAGTGTTTATAAAAAATTACTTATAAAAAAGTACGTAATATAAGTTCATAGCCTTTAACCTAAACCGCCTTGTATTATTATCTATTTGTAAAGTAACATCTATCGGTCGGTTTGAGAATCAACAGACGCTTGCTTCAAGTCACTGGACAGCCATAAATAATAGGTTACTATCGTACCAGGCTCGTATGGAGCAGGGATGAAGAGCCTTATGGCAAGGGAAGGAGTCGTTCGGAGCAAGGATGATGATGAATACTTTACTCGCTGGAGAGTTAATAATGAAAAACACACTTAAGAAGCAACAAGGCTTCACCCTGATTGAATTGATGATTGTTGTCGCGATTATCGGTATTCTGGCTGCGATTGCTATTCCTGCTTATCAGGATTATGTATCTAAAGCTAAGTTTCAAGATAATATAAGTTCAGTTGCTGCGGTTGAAACAGCGATATCTTTATGTCTCCAAGAGAATAACGGTATAGGTACATCATGTGATACTGCTGCTGAACTAAGCTTAACCTTACCTAACGATGCAGATATGAAATATGCTGGAGCTGTTACACTTACGGCTTCTACTGGAGCAGTAAACTTTACAGCTGACGCCGAAGCTGGCGGGTATACTTATATCAATACACCGGCAGTAGGAAATTCAATTATTTCTTGGACTCAGAGTGGTACTTGTGAAGGCGCTGGCTTCTGTAAAGAGTAACCTGTATTGATAGGCAAAAAAACCTCGTGATTACGGGGTTTTTTTATTTTGAATTTTTAAGTGCCTCAATAATATAATGACTTTTCGTTCTTTCTCTTTTTAAAAAAATCTCCGGAATATAATGGATAAAAAAACTATTTTGTTTATCTTGATCGCCATTACTGCAGCCGTCACTTACTACCTTTACGAAGAACCTCTGCCGATCGAGCAGCGTGCCGCAGTTGAGGCCGATCTGGCGGCTCAGCCCGATCAGTATCCGGCTACGCCGGTGTGGTGGTCGGATGGCGGTATTCTGGCGATCGGTATGTTACCCCGGGAAGACGGCGAAAAGCGCAATGACAGTGCCAAAGAGGTCTGTAATATCCTCTGGAAAAATGGCGTCAATAAAACCGTGGTAGAGCTTTACGATATCCTGCAGATTCAGAAAAGTGATGAGTGGGAACTGATTGGCGCAGCGGATTGCCGGCGCAAGATCCAGTAATCTAAGTCTCTTGAAATTTTTGATAATTAAGCGTGTTGATAACAAATCAAACGTTAGTTTGCTGGTTTTTTACCCATACTGGGTATTGTATATTTATGGCTTATTGTTTCTTAATTGGAAATAATAGTGCCTCCCGATCAAAAAAACCGCCTGTTATAGCGGTTTTTTTATAGTTCTGATACGGCGATCAAAGACCGTAATTTATTTAGCCGTTTCAGATAAACCGCATCGACAGATCAACGGCTTTACAATCCTTGGTCAGCAGACCGATCGAGATATAGTCTACACCGGTTTCAGCAATACTGCGCAGTGTGTTGGCATCGATGCCACCGGACGCTTCCAGTTTTGCCGGGGTCGGATGTTGTTTGTTTTTCTGCACCGCCAGACGCAGGCCGGCATGGTCAAAGTTATCCAGCATGACAATATCGGCCTGGGCATCAAGCGCCTGTTGCAATTCTTCAAACGACTCGGTTTCAACTTCTACCGGTTTGCCGGGTTCGTTGCGCTTCGCGGTGGCTACTGCGTTGGCAATTGAGCCGCAGGCCATAATATGGTTTTCTTTAATCAGAAAGGCATCATAGAGGCCTATGCGGTGGTTATAGCAGCCGCCGCAGGTCACTGCATATTTCTGCGCCAGACGTAGTCCGGGAATGGTTTTACGGGTGTCCAGCAGCTTAACACCGGTGCCTTCAACCAGTGAGGCATAGTATGCGCTGATGGTGGCAGTGGCAGAGAGGGTCTGCAGAAAGTTCAGCGCGCTGCGCTCGCCGGTCAGCAGTGAGCGGGCGGATCCCTCCAGTTCAAACAGGGTCTGATCGGCAGACACTGTGTCACCGTCACTGACCAGCCAGTGTATCCTGACGCTGTCATCCACCTGGCGGAACACCTCGTTGACCCATTCGACGCCACAGATTACCGCATCCTGGCGGCTGATAACCCGTGCTTTTGCCTGTTGCGCTGCCGGAATCAGCCGGGCGGTGATATCGCCGTCACCAATATCTTCCGCCAGCGCGGTACGAACGGTAGCAGTGATATCACTGAGCAGTGGGGGGTTGGCCATAGGGGCTCCATTTAGATGATCTGATTGCAGTAGTTGCGCTATCACCGCTGTATACTGTGCTGATAGCTTGTCTGATGTGAAAGGCATGGTAGTATCAATAGCCATTCACCTGACGGTATTTTAACGGAAACCCGCAGGGTAAAGTAGTCGCTGGCAGAGGAAAAATGACCCGGTTAAATGAGATTCTTCAGATAGAAGCGGGCTGGCTGAATGGGGCTGAACACTATCCGTCGCCCAATTTTAATCAGCGTCCGGATACTGAGCAGCCACGCTTGCTGGTGATACACAATATCAGTCTGCCGCCGGCGAAGTTTGGTGGCGGCTATATCCGGGATTTTTTTCTCAACCGGCTGGACACTGCCGCCCATCCCTATTTTGAAACGATCGCTTCGTTGCAGGTGTCTGCGCATCTGTTAATTGAGCGAAGCGGCCATCTGCTTCAGTTTGTTGGTTTTGATCAGCGGGCCTGGCATGCGGGGCAATCTCAGTACTGCGGTGCCGATAACTGTAATGACTTCTCAATTGGTATTGAGCTGGAAGGGACTGATACGATTCCCTATACCGAACAGCAGTATCGGCAGCTGGCCAGGGTGGCAGCGGCTCTGTTGGCTTATTACCCTGAGATGAGTGCGGGGCACATCACCGGTCATTCGGATATCGCTCCGCAGCGTAAATCCGACCCGGGCCCGGCGTTTAACCGGGACTATTTTGATCGGCTGTTGAAGCGGGAGTTGCACGGATGAAGTTTCTGGCGTTGATGTTGGTCATTATTCTGGGACGTTACAAGCGCCGTTCACAACGGATAGTCAGTCTGTCCCGGGCGGTCACTCCCCAGAGCTCTCTCCACTGGTTCATGCTTATCCTGTATATGCTGGCGTTGGAAGCACTGTTGCTGCAGTTTTTCCGTTGGGAGTCTGGCATCTTTGTATTGGCCATCGAAATGCTGGCACTCTATCTCTATCTGGAAAACTGGTCGCCCAGCGATCTGACCGGCAAATACTACCAGGACTGGTGTCGGGGGGATTTTCAGGCGTCCTGGCTGCAACTGGCAGGGTTGCTGGGGCTGAATCGCACCGATGATGTTACCGATTGTCAGTCGGCACATTATGCTATCTGCCAGCAGTATGTTTTTCTCTCGCTGACCGGTTTCTTTGCACTGTTTTTCTGGTTTATTTTGCTTGGAATTCCGGGGTTGTTTCTTGCTCTGTGGGCAGGGTGGCTGCTGCAGCGCAGAAATAAAAAGCGCCTGTTGTCAGCCGCACAGATGGTGATCTGGATCCCTGCCCGGGCATTGGGTTTTACCTTTTTTATTGTGGGCAACGGTGTGAGTGCCTTCAGTCAGTTAAAAAATCGACATACTGACGATGAGGGGATAAGTGACTGGCTTTTCCGCATTGCGCTGGCCGCGGTGGGCGAAGAGAGTTATAAGCAGTACCAGCTGGGTGGGGACTGTGGCGAAGATCAGTTCAGGCATCTGGCGGCTGAAGAGATTATCAGCCTCAACCGACTGGTTCGGCGGTCAGCCATTCTCTGGTTAACTATGTTTGGTGTGTTAACGATGCTGGGCGTTGAAACCCCGCTCTATTAATAAAAATGACATGATGTCATCTGGTGCTCGTGGTTGAAATAGCGACCGTTATAAGCGAGAATGATTTTCATTTGTAAAAGAGATCGCGCGACGTATGACTCCTCTGCTGGAACTCAGATCAATTAGTTGCGGTTATGAAAATACCGTTATTGCCGGGCAGCTGAATATGCAGCTGCAGGCGGGCGAGATAGCCTGCCTGTTAGGCCCCAGTGGCTGTGGTAAAACAACGGTACTGCGTGCTGTAGCCGGTTTCAATTCGCTGTTATCCGGCACCATTGTTCAAAATGGCAAGGAGATCTCCAGTGTGGGTTTTACACTGCCACCTGAGCAGCGCGGAATCGGGGTTGTGTTTCAGGACTATGCGCTGTTTCCCCATCTCAACGTATTTGACAATATTGCTTTTGGTTTACACCGGCGTAGCGCCGCAGAAAAGAAACTGTCAGTCGCGGAGATGCTCAAGCTGGTCGAACTTCCTGATATATCTAACCGTTATCCCCATGAGCTTTCCGGAGGTCAGCAACAACGGGTAGCCCTGGCCCGGGCACTGGCACCTAAACCTAAGCTGCTGCTGATGGATGAGCCCTTCTCTAATCTGGATACCGATCTGCGTAAACAGTTGGCACTGGAGGTGCGATCTATACTTAAAGATCAGGGGATTGCGGCGATTATGGTGACCCATGATCAGCAGGAGGCTTTTGCTATCAGCGATAAACTGGGCATACTGGCGCGGGGTACGCTGCAGCAGTGGGGCACCCCGACAGAGTTGTATTACCAACCGGTTAATCCGCTGGTGGCTGGCTTTGTCGGCAAAGGGGAGCTGTTTGACGCCGAGTGTCTGAGTGAGACGGCGGTTGTCACTGAGCTGGGTACCATTGAGTTTGCTGAGCCTTTTGGCGGGGTCACCGGCAAGCAGCTATCTCTGTTTATTCGTCCGGCGGATATCCGTCCCAGTACCGAAAAGGGAAATGTGATGGCTACCATTGAGCAGAAGGAGTTTCTCGGCAGTTCAGTGGTATATCAGCTGATGTTGCCATCCGGAAGGCGAATAGAGTCGGAAATTTTTGAACCGCTGATGTTTGAGGTTGGCTCGCAGGTGTCACTGCATGTTTCGGCCCACCGGCCGATCGCGTTCAGCGGTTAGTGTTTTTGGCCGGCTCAGTTACTTTCGCGGGTGGCTGAAATAGTTCTGCTCAGCAGTATGACCGGTATAATCCCCACCAGTACTATCAGCAGTGCGGCAAGTGAGCAGGCTTCCAGCATCTCATCCGAAGCATACTGATAGACATAGGTTGCCAGTGTATCGTAGTTGAAAGGTCGCAGAATCAGGGTCGCTGGCAGTTCCTTCATACAATCCACAAATACCACCAGTGCCGCTGTCAGGATCCCGCCTTTTATCAAGGGCAGGTGCACTTTTGTCAGGGTCTGCAGTGGCGAGTGTCCCAGTGATCGTGATGCCATATCCATACTTTCAGTAATCTTGTTAAGGCTTGATTCTACTGAACCGACCGACACCGCCAGAAACCGTACGACATAAGCAAATACAACGGCGAAAGCAGTGCCGCTGAGTAGCAGGCCGGTAGACAGATTAAAAAACTCTTCCATCAGCGCATCAATGAAGTTATCAAAAGCGGCCAGGGGAATGATCACACCGATCGCCAGCACCGCGCCCGGCATCGCATACCCCAGGCTGGAAAATTGTGCTGCGATTTTGAGGCTCTGTGTTTTGTGTAGCCGTTTCGAGTAAGCCAGCAGCAATGCTACTACAATGGTTAGCAGGGCTGCGCAGCTGGAAAGCAGAAAACTATGACTGGCATGCGTGATGAAATTGCTGGTCCACAGCTGGTCTAAATTGCTTAAAGCATAACCGGCCAAAATCCATACCGGAATGACAAACCCTGTTACTACAGGCAGTCCGCACAGCAGTGTGGCCCCCCATGCACGCCAGCCGGAAAGGCGGTATCCGGTGAGCGTTTTAAAGCGGTCGGAACTGTGAAACTGGCGCTGTTTTGTCCGTGCAAGCCGTTCCAGAGAGATCAGTATGACGACAAAAATCATCATCATGCTGGCGATCTGGGCGGCCCCGCCGAGGTTACTCATGTTGAGCCAGGTATCGTAGATACCCGCGCTCATACTTTTTACCGCAAAATAATCGACGGTGCCAAAGTCGTTTATGGTTTCCATCGAAACCAACGACAGGCCCACGGCGATCGCGGGACGGGCTATTGGCAGGGATACCCGATAAAAGCTTTGCCAGGGGGTGCAGCCCAGAGTCCGGCTGGCATCATGAATAGTTGTGGATTGTTCCAGAAAAGAGGCCCGGGCCAGCAGATAGATATAGGGATAGAGCACCATCGCCAGCATCAGGATCGCACCGCCCAGCGTGCGAATGTCGGGAAACCAGTAATCCCGGGCCGTTTGCCAGCCAAACAATTCACGCAGAAAAATTTGTACCGCACCGGAGTATTCCAGCAGGTCGGTATAGACGTAGGCGATCACATAGGCAGGGACAGCAAAAGGCAGCAGGAGTGCCCATTCGAAGATACGCCGGCCGGGGAAGCGGCACATGGTCACCAACCAGGCTCCACAGACACCGGTGGCGATAGAGAGCGCCCCGACGCCGAGCATCAGTGCCAGGGTGGTTGTGATGTAAACAGGTAGTACTGTTTCTGCTAGATGGCCCCAGATATTTTCCTTTGGAAACAGGGCCAGATAGAAAACAGACAGAACCGGCAACGCCACCATCAGTGCCGTACCCCAGGTACAGCTATACCAGCCAAACAGATAGCGGCTTTTTTTCGAAAAGCGTTGTTTTACATCGCGTTCTCTGATCACCTGGGTGGCGGGTTTTGCCTGCATAGCTCTCTTCTGTTAACGAAAAAACGGTAGCATGAGACTACCGTTTGAGTGAATCATTGTCGATGGCTGTTATACCACAGAAGGGGGAGTATCAGTTATCAAAACCGACTTTATCAGCCATCCGTGCAGCCTGCGCTCGCAGCTCTGCGACTTTCTGCAGGTTGATGCTGTCCTGTTTGAAATCTCCCATATACTTGTTCAGAAGTTCTGAGCGAGGGGTTCCCGGGCGTACTGGAAACTCGAAGTTGGCTTCTGCGTACATCGATTGTGCTTGCGCTTCACTGAGGAACTCCATCAGCTTGACAGCACTTTCTTTGTTCGGCGCATATTTTGTCAGAGCGGCTCCGGAGATACTCATGTGTGCACCGCGATCATCCTGATTGGGAAATACCAGGTTGACGGCGTTCGCCCACTCTTTCTGCTCCGGTTGTTTCTCGTTGGTGATCATCTTACCGAAGTAATAAGAGTTTCCGAGGGCAATATCACACACCCCTTCTTTAACCGCTTTGACCTGTGCACGGTCGTTGCCCTGAGGTTTACGTGCCAGGTTAGCTTTGACTCCCTCCAGCCATTGCTCTGCTTCTGCTTCACCGTGATGGGCGATCATGGAACCGATCAGTGACAGGTTGTACGAGTGTTTACCGCTGCGGGTACAGATGCGTCCCTTCCACTTCGGATCAGCCAGCTCTTCGTAGCTCTTGATTTCACCCTCGGCGACGCGGTCTTTTGAGGCGTAGATCAGGCGGGTACGGCTGGTGAGACCGAACCACTGGTTTGCCGGGTCACGATAATGTGCCGGAATATTCCCTGTCAGGATTTCACTCTCTACTGGCTGAGTCAGACCCTTTTCGACCACATCGTAGAGCGGTCCGATATCAGATGTCAGTACAATATCCGCCGGAGAGTTTTTACCCTCATGCTCGAGGCGTTCAATCAGCCCTTTTTTGGCAAAAACAACGTTGGTTTTGATGCCGGTATCAGCGGTGAAAGCATCCAGCATCGGCTGAATCAGGAACTGTTGGCGGTATGAATAGATGTTCACTTCATCGGCAGCCGAGGCCGAGTTGGCTGCGATTGTCAGTGGCAGAGCGATAAAGGCCAGTTTTTTAATCTGTTGCTTGAATGGTTTACGCATAGTTGAAACACCCGAGTTGTGTCTGACTTTATTAAAGGGCGGTAAAGCCGCTAATTCAAAACTGTATTGCTAATGCGAACTATTCTTATTCAACGCAAAGTTAAAGTCAACTCAAATGAGGATGATTCTCAGTTAAATTTATCAATTTTATTGATTCAGGTCATAAAAGTCTGTTTGTTAAACAGGAAATAGCCTGGCTAATAACACCGGTACTGCATTCTCAACCCGCAGAATTCTCTGGCCGATATGGATCGCTTCAAACCCGGTGGCCTGAAACTTTTCAACTTCATAGGGTATAAAACCACCCTCGGGGCCGATAGCGAGGGTTGTTTCCCCGGTGCTGGCCCCGGGGCAGGGCGAGGCATGGTAGGGGTGTGCAACCAGAGCCCGGGTCTGGCGGGCGATCTGCGGCAGTTCATCCTCTACAAATGGCTTAAAGCGCTTTCGCAGGTGCACTTCGGGCAGTACCGTATCGCCTGACTGTTCCAGCCCCAGCAGTAATTGCTCTCTGAGATTGTCCTGCTGCAACACCGGCGTCGACCAGTAACTTTTATCCACCTTGTAAGAGTTGATCAGGTAGATCTGTTTAACCCCCATACTGGTAATGGTTTGCAGGGTGCGTTTCAGCATTTTGGGTCGGGGCAGCGCCAGTAACAGGGTCAGTGGCAGAGCGGCAGGAGGCTGGTTTTCCAGTAATACCTCCAGCGTGATGCTCTGCTCAGTGAGGCTGATCACGATGCCGCTACCGGTCTTGCCATTCAGCAGGCCTACTTTCAGTCGCTGTCCCTGGGCTGGCTGGTGGAACTGCCTGATATGGTGAAAGCGCCGGTCATTGATGATCACGGTATCGGTTGCGGTGAAATCACTTTCAAACAGGAGTATCAGATTCATGGCAAACTCAGGAAGGAGAGAAGGCCGTCATTCTAAAACAGCCTTCACCTGTTATCCATCCTGGAATTTTTTCAAACGGTAGGCCAGTGCCGGACGTGTCAGCCCGAGCTTACGTGCCGCTTTGGAAACATTATTGCTGCACTGGGACATCGCCTCTTCAATTAATTGCTGCTCAAGCTGTTCGAGGCTGAAGTTTTCAACCAGCAGGCTTTCGACAGGTTCCTGATCCGTTGTATCAGGTTTGGGCGCTTCTTCATGAAGCTGCCCCCGGCCACCAATGATATTCAATGGATGAGAGGGTTCAGACAGCGAGGGAAAGAAGCTGGCCATACTGATCGTCTGGTTGTTTTCGGTCAGAATGACGCCCCGTTCAATCATATTCTCCAGCTCGCGGATATTACCGGGCCACTTGTACTGGGTCAGTGCCTGCATCGTTTTATCTGAGATACCGGATGTTTTTTTATTGTACAGGGTGCAGTATTTTTTCAGGAAGTGTTCGGTCAGCAGTGGAATATCTTCGGTACGGTCGCGAAGCGGGGGGATATGTACCGGATAGACATTTAAACGGTAAAACAGATCGGCGCGGAAACGACCTTCCTGAACAGCGGCTTCCAGGTCCTCATTGGTGGCAGCGACAACCCGCACATCAATTCGCCGGGTGCGGTTGTCACCGACCCGCTCAAATTCAGATTCCTGTAACACTCTCAGCAGTGACGCCTGCGCCCTTGGAGTCAGCTCGATCACCTCGTCGAGAAAAATAGTCCCCCGGTGGGCCCGTTCAAATTTACCCTCGCGGGATTGGGTTGCTCCGGTATAAGCGCCTTTTTCCACCCCGAATAACTCGGCTTCTATCAGGTCAGGGGGGATGCAGGCACAGTTGACTGCAACAAAGGGTTTGTCCGCCCGGTCACTGGTTGTATGCAGGCCCCGGGCAACAACCTCTTTTCCCACGCCGGTTTCGCCCTGCAGCAGTACGCTAACCTTACTTTTTGACGCTTTACGTATCAGGTGGCAGACATTTTTAAACGCTGCTGAGTGGCCGACGCTGTTAAACAGCAGGTCTTCTTCAGCATCGTTGCTGCGAAACTGATCTTTGAGAACGCTGACTTCATCCTGCAGGGCCATCAGCTGTTCAATAATGGGGTCGGGAAGAAGATATTTTTCCATCTCTTCGGGATCGTCCCAGTCTTCGGCCGGACGCCCCTCGATATGGCAGTGATCGGCTCCGGTGGCGGCGCACTGAGTTTCCCTGAAGATGATCTGGCGGTTCATCTGATAGGTGGAAAAGCCACTGGCATAACCGATCAGTGTCCAGCAAACCGGAACGTCGGAATTACCATAATTTGCCAGGTGAGTTTCTACTTCATGGGAGTTGTACCAGTCAAAAGCACCGAAGAAATGTTGGCTATCTTCGTCGAACTCCAGAGAAACCGGGATGACTTTAACCATACCTTTGATGGCATGAAGCTGAGGTCCCACCATAAAAACTTCTTCGGGGGTCATATCCGGGCGAACTTTTTTAGCCAGTTCGGCATCTCGCAAGCCGGTATGGTATCCGAAGCGCATGAGGAAGCCTTTAGCTCTCTCTACTCCCAGCGTCTGGATCAGCTCGTTTCGCAGTAATCCCATGACTGCGGAATGGATCAGCAGCATGCGCTGCTCATCCAGCCAGATTTTGCCCTCTTCATTGTCGAAGCGGATCTGTTCTAAGAGATCCTGAGCGTCAGGAAGCTTAGGTTGTAATTCTGTCATATTGCACTGCTTTTGTTATTTTTCTTTTGATTTGTATCGATGTCAGGGACTGACTCTGCTTTTTATTGTGACGCTT
This sequence comes from Amphritea atlantica, assembly GCA_024397875.1. Taxonomy (NCBI): domain Bacteria; kingdom Pseudomonadati; phylum Pseudomonadota; class Gammaproteobacteria; order Oceanospirillales; family Oceanospirillaceae; genus Amphritea; species Amphritea atlantica. The sequence continues at coordinate 2,957,631 of CP073344.1, read as the reverse complement.
ATTTTGCCTAAAAAACAACACCTATTTAAATTTCCAACGATGATTGACGGCGAAACGTCAGAGGCCGATTTTTGATTTTTTCATTAACTTTTCACTATTTCATAAGCTTTTATTCATTGCTTACCGGGTTTGCTCTCAGGCCGAACCGTATGTGTGATTAATCTTTATTATTATTTTAAATCAGTATGTTACATTTGTTTTTCTGCTGTTTTGTTGCATTTTTCTATCTCTGGCACAGCCATTGCTTTAACCCTTGTGATTAAAACTTAATTTCACAGGTGATCATATGGCAGATCTGAAACTACACACCCGTAATGATTCTGAGAACCGGTCCGGTTTTGACCGGCTGACTAAGTATGTCCGTGTGCGTAGTGCTGAGGATGCCCGCTTCGTAGAGTTTGATTTTGCTATCGGTGACCCGGCGCTGTTCGTCGAACTGATTATGCCAAAAGGCGCTTTCGAACATTTTTGTACTGCCAATGAGGTGGTCTTTATGACCCGGGAGCAGCAGGAAGCTATCGATATCGAGATGGAAAAATGGCGCTACGGAGAGGAAACGCTGATGGCGAATAACCACCGCTGATCAGACACCGTCAGCGGTGACTTGAGAATAACAATAACGATCCAAAAAAAATGGGATAAAAGCAAATGACCATTGAGATTAAAACAGCCATGCTGGAGCCGGTGCGCAACACTTTTGCGCACATTGAACGTCGTTTCGGTGATAAACCGGCTACCCGTTATCAGGAAGCGACTTATGATGTTGCCTCCGAAATTAACTTTCATTACAAGCCTCTGTGGCAACCTGAGTTTGAACTCAACGATAAAGGCCGTACCGCCATCGTGATGGAAGACTGGTACGCCTTCAAAGACCCCCGTCAATTTTACTACGGCACCTATGTACAGATGCGCGCCAGGCAGCAGGAAGTGGCTGAGAGCAATTACAGCTTCTTCGAAAAGCGCGATCTGGCGCGCCTGATTCCTGAGGCCATTCAGCAGAAGGTGATCCGGCTACTGGTGCCGCTGCGTCATGTCGAGCAAGCGGCCAACCTGAATAACATGTATGGCAGCTCACTGGGCTATGGCACAGCGATTACTCAGGCGCTGTTGTATAACGGCATGGATCGTCTGGGCAATGCTCAGTATCTGTCGCGCATCGGTCTGATTCTGGATGGTAACTCCGGTGATGCCCTGGCTGAAGCCAAGCGCTACTGGACCGACGATGCGGTGTGGCAGGGCGTGCGTGCCTACTGCGAAGCCAATATCTGTGTCGAAGACTGGTTTGAATCTTTTGTCGCTCAGGATGTGGTTTTGGATGGACTGATTTATGAGCTGGTCTATCTGCAGTTCGATCAGTGGCTGGCGGATAACGGCGGTCAGGACTTCAGCATGCTGACCGAGTTTATTCAGAACTGGAATAAAGACACCAATCGCTGGGTGGATGCGGTGGTGAAAATTGCAGCCACGGAATCCGATGCCAACAAACAGCAGCTGAACCAGTGGGTTGAACACTGGAAAGGCAAAGCCTTTGAAGCACTGGCGCCGCTGGCTGAAGAGATGATCGGCCCTGAAGCACTGGCGATAGCCGGGGATGCCTGGGGTAAACGTCTGGCAAAAACCGGTCTGCTGAAATAACTCCACGCATAAAAACAATAAGGTTTATCACCATGTCAAAAGTATATATCGCACTGCAGGACAACGATGAGTCCCGCTATATCGTCGAAGCGATTGAAGAGAGTAATCCGGATGCCACTGTTATCCATCAGCCCGCGATGATCCGTATCGAACGGGAAAATAAACTGGTAATCGAACGTTCGGTGGTGGAAGAGAAGATGGGACGGGACTGGGATGTGCAGGAGTTGCACATCAATCTGATCACCCTCGGCGGTAACGTAGATGAAGATGACGATCAGTTCGTCCTTGAGTGGAAACGGTAAGGGGAAACATCATGGCTGCTAAAAAACTAAATATAAAAGATAAGTATCGCCTGCTGACCCGCGATCTGGACTGGGAGTTTTCCTATGAAGACCGTAAACAGGCGTTTCCCTACGAAGAGTTTGAAGGGATTAAAATTACCGACTGGGACAAGTGGGAAGATCCGTTCCGTCTGACCATGGATTCCTACTGGAAGTATCAGGCCGAGAAAGAGAAAAAGCTGTACGCCATTTTCGATGCCTTCTCTCAGAATAATGGTCACCTGAATGTGGTTGATCCCCGCTATGTGAATGCGGTGAAGATCTTCCTTACAGGCGTATCGCCACTGGAATATCAGGCCTATCAGGGTTTTGCTCATGTGGGGCGTCAGTTTGGGGGTGTGGGGGCCCGGGTGGCCTGCCAGATGCAGTCGCTGGATGAACTGCGTCATGTGCAGACCCAGATCCATGCGATGAGTCACTACAACAAGTTCTTCGATGGTTTCCAGGAATTCAGCCACATGCATGACCGGGTGTGGTATCTGTCGGTACCCCGTTCGTTCTTTTGTGATGCACGAAGTGCCGGGCCGTTCGAATTTATGATCGCAATCGGCTTCTCCTTTGAGTACGTGCTGACTAATCTGCTGTTTGTACCCTTTATGTCCGGTGCTGCTTATAACGGCGATATGGCCACAGTGACCTTTGGTTTCTCGGCGCAGTCTGACGAGGCCCGTCATATGACTCTGGGACTTGAAGTGATCAAGTTTCTGCTGGAGCAGCATGAAGATAACGTGCCTATTGTGCAGAAATGGCTTGATAAGTGGTTCTGGCGCGGCACTCGTTTGCTGACGATCGTTGCGATGATGATGGACTATATGCTGCCGAATAAAGTGATGTCCTGGAAAGAGGCCTGGGAGGTCTATTTCGAAGAGGCTGGTGGGGCACTGTTTAAGGACCTGGCCCGTTATGGTATCCGCATGCCGAAGTACGCGGAAACCATTGAGAAAGAGAAAGAGCATATTTCCCATCAGGCCTGGTGGACCTTCTATACCCATGGGCATGCTGCAGGGTTCCACACCTGGATCCCAAGCGATGAAGAACTGGACTGGCTGTCGGCGCAATACCCGGACACTTTCGATAAATACTACCGTCCTCTGTGGGAAATGGCTAAAGAGATGGAAGCTAAAGGCGAACGCTTTTACACCACCGGTTTGCCACAACTGTGTCAGACCTGTCAGATCCCGATGCTGTTTACCGAGATGGATAATCCGAACCAGAACTCGATGCGTGACTTTGTTTATCAGGGTGAGCGTTATCACTTCTGCTCTGACGGTTGCTGCGACATTTTCAAAGAGGAACCGGAAAAGTATGTGCAGGCCTGGTTACCGGTACATCAGATCTTTCAGGGCAACTGTGGTGGTCCCGAGGTCGGCGATATTCTGAAGGACTACTACAAGATGAATGTTGGCGTCGACAATATGGATATTAAAGGCTCACCCGATGAGGTGCGCTGGAATAAGTGGAAAGGCGTCGCCTGAACCGTCAGAAACAATCATAACGGGTGTGGCATTGCTGCATCCGGACAAGAATAACAAGAGGATATAACGATGCCTGTATACGCACTAAATCCTGGCTATCAGGGCGAGCGGATGGACCGGGTGGAGAACTTCCACGGCAATCAGGTTGTTTACCTGGGTTGGGATGAGCACCGCATGTTCTGCGCGGCCAAAGCGTTTCCACTGCCACCCTCAATGCCGTTTGCGGCGTTGATTGAAAATATTATGCCGGAAGCCTTTGGTCAGCATCCGGAGTTCAGTCAGATCAACTGGGACACGGCTGAGTGGCTGCTGGACGGTGAACCGTTTAAACCCCAACTGGATGCCAGTCTGGAGGCTCAGGGCGTGGGGCACAAATCGCTGATCCGCTTTAAAACCCCGGAACTGCTGGGTTATCAAAGCGCAGGGGTTTAATGAACCGCGGGATAAAGGCAGGGCAGGCCTTCGTCGGAAGGCGCCCTGCAGCGAGGTGAAATGATGAGTTATGAAGTAACAGTAGAACCCACCGGTGATGTGATCGAGGTTGAAGAGGGGCAGACTATTCTGGATGCTGCCCTGCGTCAGGGCGTCTGGTTGCCGTTTGCCTGTGGTCACGGCACCTGTGCCACCTGCAAAGTTCAGGTGCTTGAAGGTGAAGGTGATCTGGGTAACGCCTCTCCCTTTGCGCTGATGGATATGGAGCGGGATGAAGGGAAGGTGCTGGCCTGTTGCTGCACCCCGGAATCCGATATGGTGATCGAGGCGGATATTGATGTGGATGATGACTTCGCCGGTTATCCGGTGCTGGATTTTATTGGCACCGTGACCGAAATACGGGAGTTGTCCCCCACCATTAAAGGGATCTTTTTTGAACTGGATAAGCCGATGGCGTTTCAGGCTGGCCAGTATATCAACCTGAAGATACCCGGAGTAGAGGGCAGTCGGGCATTTTCCATTGCCAATAAACCCTCTGAGGCCGGCACGCTGGAACTGCATGTCCGCTTAGTGCCGGGCGGAGCGGGCACCAGCTATCTGCATGAGCAACTGGAGGTGGGGGATACGCTGGATGTCAGCGGGCCCTACGGTCAGTTTTTTGTGCGAAAATCGGATGATCAGGGGGCGATTTTTATCGCCGGAGGTTCGGGATTATCCAGCCCGCAATCGATGATTCTGGATATGCTGGAGGAGGGCGACAGTCGCCCGATAACGCTGTTGCAGGGCGCGCGCAATGTTGCCGAACTGTATAACCGGACGTTGTTTGAAAACCTCGCCAGAGAGTTTGCCAACTTCACCTACGTGCCGGCGCTGAATGCTCCGGAGCCGAATGATGACTGGCAGGGCTTTACCGGCTTTGTGCATGAAGCGGCACAGGCTCATTTCAATGGCCGTTTTGATGGCAATAAAGCGTACCTCTGCGGTCCGCCGCCGATGATCGATGCGGCCATCACAACCCTGATGCAGGGACGGCTGTTTGAACGGGATATTCATATGGAACGCTTTGTCACCGCAGCCGATGGTGCTGAAGAGCAGAACCGGTCGGCGTTGTTCAAACGGATCTAAGGGTTTTGATCAACCGGTATACCTACAGGAAACGTTGAGGCAGGCAAAATTCTAGCAACTATGCTGTGTTTTGCCTGTTCCAGTAGGCCATAAATTGCTGCGTAAAGGTTGTCACTCTGTTGGACAGGTGCTGACGATGAGGGTAGATCACATTGATCGGTATCGGAGTGTTGTTCACCTGAGGTAATAGCCTGATCAGTTCCCCTGTTTGCAGCATCGTATGGATAGCAAATTCCGGGCAGAGTGCCATCACTCTGCCCGTACTCGCCATTTTAGCTGCCGCCAGTGCGCTGTTCACCCAGGCGACAATTTTGGGTTTGATTTCAACTTTCTGTTGCTCTTGCACAAAGCTCCAGCTGCCCCCTTGTCTATCGTTAGTGTCAAATACACAGGGCAGACCTTCCAGCTGACCTAACGAATCGGGCTGGCCATAGTGTTTTATAAATTCAGGTGATGCGCAGAGGATCATCTGTGTAAAGCCTGCACGCCTTGCGATCAGGGATGAATCCGCCAGATTGCCAACCCTCAGTGCCGCGTCGTACCCTTCACTGATCAGGTCTACATACCGGTCATTTAGTTGTAGCTCGATTTGCAGTTCAGGGTTGGCGGTTGTCAGTTCTGCGATGAACGGCATCAGAACCAGTTCGCCAAATGTCGTCGGTGCAGAGATACGCAGTCGCCCTGCCAGGCTCTGGCTTTGATGAAGCAGCTGGGATTCGAGATGAGTTATATCATCCAGAATCTTCCTGGCCTGATGATAATAGCTGTTACCTTCGCTGGTGATCTGCATGCTGCGTGTCGAGCGGATAATCAGCCTGACTTTTAAGAGATTTTCGAGTTGCGCTATATGTGTGCTAACCAATGCTTTGGTTTTGCCCAGGCGTTTTGCCGCGGCGGTAAAGCTGCCTGCCTCTGCAACGGTGACAAAGGTAGACATCAGGTTCAGTTTATCCATCGTTGCTAAAGCCTTTCTGAAGAGCTCTTTTTGAAAAAAGGTAAGTGTAAAAAGCTAATTGTAAAATAATAATGAACAATGAGTAAAATAAATACGATATTGTTTATATTTAATAATAATTCAGAATGACCTTATCGATGATTAATGAACAGATGAGGATAACTGAATGAACACTTCCCCCGCTTATGCTGCAACGCTGCTTCGCATTGCTTTGGGTACCATGTATCTGGCACATGGTTTGTTGAAACTGCTGGTATTTACCCCGGAAGGCACCGCTGGATTTTTTAGCTCACTGGGGCTGCCGGGTTTTTTTGGACCCGTAACCATGGCGCTGGAGATCGCTGGTGGCGCCGCGCTGATTCTGGGTGTGTATGCCCGTTGGGTTGCTGTAGCGCTGATCCCCGTTCTTCTGGGGTCTGTCATTCTGGTTCATGGCGCCAATGGCTGGGGCTTTGGTAATGAAGGCGGCGGCTGGGAGTATCCGGTATTTCTGATCGCTGCTTCTGTTGTGCAGTTTTTATTGGGCGATGGCCGGTATGCCATTAAGTCTCAAACGACAGAAGCCTCTGCCGTTTAAAACGAATCAACAAGCTCCGGTATCCAGCTGTCGGAGTTTTTTTCGCTAACCGCAGGAGTGTAATGATGTTGGTAAATGGGGTGTGGAAAAGTAAATGGGATCCGGTGCAGAAAAAAGATGAACAGGGGCGTTTTATTCGTCAAAGCAGTGCATTCAGAGAAACGATCAGTCCGACGCGTATCTCAGCGGTAAAGCGTGGTGATATTGAAACACTGGGGGTAAAGCTATATGTGGCGTATATCTGCCCCTGGGCAACCCGGACACTCATCGCCAGGTCTTTACTGGGTTTAGACGCGCATATTCCAGTCAGCATTGTCGATCCGCAGCTGAGTGATAGCGGTTGGCGGTTTCACGGATATCCCGGCAGCACACCGGCTGGCCAGGAATCGATAACCTATATTCATCAGCTTTATACACAGGCTGACCGTGATTATAGCGGACGGGCAACAGTGCCGGTTCTATGGGATATGGCAGATAACACTATTATCAATAATGAATCTGCAGATATCATCAGAATATTCAATAACGACCTTCGTTCATTACATGCTTCAGAGGTTGATCTGACCCCTGAATCACTCTTGCAACAGATAGATCGATTTAATGAACGAATCTACCATACGCTGAATAATGGCGTCTATCGGGCAGGCTTTGCTTCTTCTCAGGAGGCGTATGAGGAAGCTTATGCAGAGCTGTTTACGACATTAGACGCGTTGGAACGGCATTTTGAAACACAGCGATATGCGGTCGGTAATCAGCTGACAGAAAGTGATATTCGCTTGTTTGTCACGCTGGTCCGTTTTGATGTGGCTTATTATGGGTTATTCAAAACCAATAAGGCTCAGATAGGTGACTACCCGAATATTTCGGACTATATGGATCGGTTGTTGCAGATGCCGGCCTTTAGTGAAAATACTAATATTGATCATATAAAAGCAGGTTATTACTCAATCAAAGCCCTGAACCCGGCAGGGATTGTGCCTGCGGGGCCAGAATTGCACTGGTTTGATTATCTGAAATAGGAGACCGTTATGCCATTAACTTCAGCTCCGGTTATGTTTATCGGTCACGGTTCACCCCGATGGGCTCTGTCGCCGGGAGACGCCGCTGCCCGGTTACAGGAGTACAGTGTTTTCTTTAATCAGGTAAAAGCGCTGTTGGTGATATCCCCTCACTGGATCACTCGTGGTATGCAGCTGACGGCATCCCCTGAACCGGAAACGATTCATGATTTTGGTGGCTTTGAAGAGGCGCTGTATCAACTTCAATACCCCGTTGCCGGTAACCCTGATCTTGCGCGTCATATTCAGGCGCTATTGCAGGATCAGGGGACAGAGGTGTCACTGAATGAACAGCGCGGCTTAGATCATGGCGCCTGGGTGCCGTTACTGCATATGCTGCCTGATCACAGGATTCCGGTAATACAGCTCTCCCTGGATGCGGCTTCAACACCGGAGTCTCTGGTCGTGCTGGGGGCGAGGCTTAAAAGGCTTCGCAATGAGGGCGTCGCGATCATCGCTTCCGGTAGCCTGACCCATAACCTCTACCATATTGGGGATGAGCATGGATCTCCTTTGGATTATGTCGTGCGGTTTCAGGACTGGGTCAGATCCCGGGTGATTGAACGGGACATTCCTGCTCTGAGTAAGCCACATCTGAATTCTGACGATTTTTCTGCGGCGCACCCCAGTGCCGAACACTATCTGCCCCTGTTGATTGCGATGGGAGCCAGCAGTGAAGCAGATCAGCTTTCTGTATTAGAAAGCCCTGTTTTATATAAGGCACTGTCGATGGAGTCCTATGGATGGAGATGATGAAATAGTTAACCAATTGCGAAAATGATTGATTATTTGATTAAAGAGCCTTGCTTTCGAGCGAGGCTTTTTTTTGCTTTATGGAACGGCGGTGATTGATAAAGTTAATTAAAACAATATGTTAGTTTTATTTTTCATGTGTTTTTAGCTTGCTGGCACAGTGGTTGCTCTAGATACAGGTGCAATCAATTAAAAGCGTGAAAGGAGACTCCTATGCCAGAGCAGGCTTCGCATGTGATCACGGTGGCGAATCGTAATCAACGCTTTAAATGTGCAGAGGATCAGGTGTTGCTGATTGCGATGGAGCGGATGCGTGCTAATGCTATCAATGTTGGATGTCGTGGCGGAGGTTGCGGTGTTTGCAAGATTCGTATTCTTCAAGGGGAATATGAGTGCAAACGGATGAGTAAAGCGCATATATCTGAAACTGAACAGCAGCAGGGTTTTGTTCTGGCCTGTCGGGTTTTTCCCCGTACAGATCTTGAAATTGAAGCTGATCATTATCAGGCACAGGAATCTTGTTACGCGAATGAAGATGGCGGGATAGCGTCCAGCTAAACATTCAAAGTAGTAAAACAATAAAAGCAAAGTGCAGAGGAAAGTGAGATGAGAAAAGGTGTAATGCGTCCCGGACATATACAGATCCGGGTTTTGGATGTTGAAGAAGCTCTGAAACACTACCGGGATCTGATGGGCCTGATCGAAGTTGAGCGTGATAGTCAGGGGCGGGCTTATCTTAAGGGCTGGACCGAGGTGGATAAGTTCTCTGTAGTCCTGCGGGAAGCAGATGAGCCGGGTATGGATTTTGTTGGTTACAAAGTGCTGGACAACCAGACGCTGGAAAAGCTGCATGGCGAGCTGATCGAATATGGCTGCAATGTCGAAGAGATTCCTGCGGGCGAGCTTAACGGTTGTGGTCGGCGTATTCGTTTCGATTCTCCTACCGGGCATATGTTTGAACTATTTGCTGAGAAAGAGCAAACCGGAAAATGGGGACTCTCTAAGGTTAACCCTGAAGCATGGCCCCGTGGCCTGACCGGTATGAAGGCCACCCGCTTTGACCACTGTCTGCTGTACGGGCCGAATATCGCAGGCACTCTCGATCTGTTCCAGAAAGTACTGGGCTTTGACCTGGCTGAACAAGTTGTCGATCCTGAAGGTAATAAAGCAGCGGTCTTTCTTACCTCAAGTATGAAAGCCCATGATGTTGCGTTTATCGAGTGTCCTGAACCGGGTAAGTTGCACCACGCCTCTTTCTTCCTGGAGACCTGGGAAGATGTGTTACGCGCCGCCGACCTTATCTCAATGGAAGATGTCTCTCTGGATATCGGTCCAACCCGTCACGGCCTGACCCATGGTAAGACAATCTATTTCTTTGACCCATCCGGTAACCGTTCAGAGGTGTTCTGTGGCGGTGATTATCACTACCCGGATCATGAACCAGTCACCTGGAAGGCTGAGGATCTGGGTAAGGCGATTTTCTACCATGATCGCGTTCTGAATGAGCGCTTCCTGACAGTTCTGACCTGAGAGCGCTGACCTGATAATTATAAATCAGGCCGCTTTGTTGCTGACGTCCTGACAGAGCGGCCCTCCGTGGCAGAGTCAGAGTCCTGCCAGATATAGTTCTATTGTCTGTAGTGCTTTTAAGCTACGGGTGCCAGACAGATTTACCCCTGAGATTAGCGAGTACAAACATGCACGAATTTAAAAACTTTATTAATGGTGAGTTTGTCACCACGGCCAGCGGTAAAACCTTCGAAAACCGTAACCCGGTCGATAACAGCCTGCTGGGTCTGGTCCATGAAGCGGGTCAGCCCGAGGTGGATGCCGCGGTGAAAGCCGCTAAAGCGGCGATGAAAGGTCCCTGGGGCAAGATGACTCAGGCACAACGGATTCAGTTGCTGGATAAAGTGGCTAATCGCATTAATGAGCGCTTCGATGAGTTTCTTGACGCCGAGTGTAAAGACACCGGTAAGCCGCACAAAATTGCCTCCCATATCGATATTCCAAGAGGCGCGGCCAACTTTAAGGCATTCTCTGAGACTCTGGCGAACCATCCGACAGAAGCCTTTAAGCTGGATACCCCGGATGGCCGTGGTGCACTCAACTATGGTCACCGTACTCCCAAAGGGGTGATCGCGGTGATCAGTCCCTGGAACCTGCCGTTGCTGCTGATGACCTGGAAAGTCGGGCCGGCATTGGCCTGCGGTAACACCGTGGTGGTCAAGCCTTCAGAGGAAACCCCGGCCACTGCCACCCTGCTGGGTGAGGTGATGAACGAGTGTGGCGTACCTAAAGGTGTCTATAACGTGGTACACGGTTTTGGCCCCGATTCTGCCGGTGCCTATCTGACCGAGCATCCTGATGTGAATGCGATCACCTTCACCGGCGAAACCCGCACCGGTGAGATCATTATGCGCGCCGCTTCGGTGGGCCTGCGCAATATCTCGCTGGAGTGTGGTGGTAAGAACCCCGGTATCGTGTTTGCTGACTGCGACATGGATAAAGCGATCGAGGGCACCATGCGTTCAGCGTTTGTGAACTGCGGACAGGTCTGTCTGGGAACCGAGCGGGTCTATGTCGAACGTCCTGTTTTCGACGAGTTTGTTCAGCGCCTGAAGGAGGGGGTTGAGAAACTCAGGCTGGGGGTGCCGGAAGATCCGGAAGTGGACTTTGGCCCGCTGGTGAGTCAGGAGCATAAAGAGAAGGTGTTGTCCTACTACCGTCTGGCGGTCGAAGAGGGGGCTACCGTGGTCACCGGTGGCGGCGTGCCCGAGATGGGCGAAGCGCTGAATGCCGGCGCCTGGGTCGAACCGACCATCTGGACCGGCCTGGCCGATGATGCCCGTGTCGTGCGGGAAGAGGTCTTTGGGCCCTGCTGTCATATCCGTCCGTTTGATACCGAAGACGAGGTGATCGAACTGGCGAACGATACCAAATATGGTCTGTCGGCGGCGATCTGGACAGAAAACTCTGCCCGGGCGTCGCGGGTTGCCGAAGCGATGGATGTCGGTATCGCCTGGGTCAACAGCTGGTTCCTGCGGGATCTGCGGACCGCCTTCGGTGGCGCGAAAGAGTCCGGTATCGGCCGCGAAGGCGGGGTACATGGACTGGAGTTTTATACCGAACTGAAAAATGTCTGCATCAAGTTGTAACAGCCAGGCTGTTTAGCTAAGTCATTCAGCCAAGAGATATAGAGAATAATATGAATAAAGAACAGATATTACAGTGTGGTGACGAGCTGTATGAAGCGATGGTACAACGCCATACACTGCGTCCATTCACCGAGCGCTTTGACGACATCACTATTGAAGATTCTTATAACATTTCGCTGCGAATGATCGAACGCCGTGTGGCTGCGGGTGAGAAAATCATTGGTAAGAAGATCGGTGTGACCTCAAAAGCGGTGCAGAACATGCTGAATGTTCATCAGCCGGACTTTGGTTTCCTGACCGATTCAATGGCTTTTTCTCAGGGCCAGGAGATGCCGATCAGCGAACAGTTGATCCAACCGAAAGCGGAAGGCGAGATCGCTTTCATTCTGAAAAAGGATCTGCTGGGGCCGGGTATCACCAATGCCGATGTGCTGGCGGCAACCGATTGCGTGATCCCCTGCTTTGAAGTGGTGGATTCGCGCATCGAAAACTGGCAGATCAAAATTCAGGATACGGTGGCAGATAACGCCTCCTGTGGGCTATTTATTCTGGGGGATAAAGCGGTCGATCCACGCAAAGTCGATCTGACAACCTGCGGCATGGTGGTCGAAAAGAATGGTGCGGTGCTCTCAACCGGGGCCGGCGCTGCGGCGCTGGGCAGCCCGGTTAACTGTGTCACCTGGTTAGCCAACACGTTGGGTGAGTTTGGTATTCCCCTTAAAGCCGGTGAAGTAATTCTATCGGGTTCGCTGGTTCCTCTTGAGCCGGTACAGGCGGGGGATTATATGAGCGTCAGTATCGGTGGTATCGGTTCTGCCTCCGTTCGCTTTGTATAACCGCTGGCAACAACAGCCTTCTATTTAAGAGCTTGGTATTTAGAGCTTAGGGTGAAAGTATATGAGTAAGAAACTAAAAGCAGTTATTATCGGGCCGGGTAATATCGGCACCGATTTGCTGATGAAGATGCAACGTTCCGAATGGATCGAGCCAGTGTGGATGGTGGGTATCGATCCCGAATCCGATGGCCTCAAACGCGCCCGGGAGATGGGCATTAAAACCACCTCTGACGGTGTCGATGGTCTGCTGCCGCACGTGATCGAAGACGATATCCGTATCGCCTTCGATGCTACATCCGCCTACGTGCATGCCGAGAACAGCCGCAAGCTGAACGAACTGGGGGTGATCATGATCGATCTGACCCCGGCAGCGATCGGCCCGTTCTGTGTGCCTCCGGTGAATCTGAGGGCCCATGCGCAGAACCTGGAGATGAACGTCAATATGGTTACCTGTGGTGGCCAGGCGACGATCCCGATGGTGGCGGCTGTATCTCAGGTTCAGCCAGTAGAATACGGCGAGATTATCGCTACGGTGTCCTCAAAATCTGCCGGTCCCGGCACCCGTAAAAACATCGATGAGTTTACCCGCACCACCGCCGGTGCCGTGGAAAAGGTCGGCGGCGCTAAAAAAGGTAAGGCGATTATCATTATCAACCCGGCTGAGCCACCGTTGATGATGCGTGACACCGTGCACTGTCTCACCGAAGGCGAGCCGGATCAGGCGGCGATTACCGCCTCCGTTCACGCGATGGTCAAAGAGGTGCAGAAATATGTGCCCGGCTACCACCTGGTAAACGGCCCGGTATTTGATGGCAACCGGGTCTCCATGTTTATGGAGGTGGAAGGTCTGGGGGATTACCTGCCCAAATATGCCGGAAACCTGGACATCATGACTGCAGCGGGTCTGCGCACCGCCGAAATGTTTGCTGAAGAAGCAACCAACGGCACCATTACCCTGCCAGCACGCGGCTAAGTGGAGGAGAAAGCAATGAATCTGAAAGGTAAAAAAGTAGTCCTCCACGACATGAGTCTGCGGGACGGTATGCACGCTAAACGTCACCAGATCTCTCTGGAGCAGATGGTTGCTGTAGCGACCGCGCTGGATGACGCGGGTATGCCGCTGATCGAAGTCACCCACGGTGATGGTCTGGGGGGCACCTCGGTGAACTACGGCTTCCCGGCCCACAGTGATGAAGAGTATCTGGGCGCGGTGATTCCGAAACTGAAAAACGCCAAAGTCTCCGCGCTGCTGTTGCCCGGGATCGGCACGGTCGATCACCTGCGCATGGCGAAAGACTTAGGGGTCAACACCATTCGTGTTGCGTCGCACTGTACCGAAGCGGATGTCACCGAACAGCATATCGGTCTGGCGGCCAAATTAGAGATGGATACCGTGGGGTTCCTGATGATGGCGCATATGGCCAGCCCGGAGAAGATTCTCGAGCAGGCACGGCTGATGGTCTCTTACGGCGCCAACTGCATCTATTGCACCGATTCGGCCGGTTACATGCTGCCGGATGAGGTGACTGAAAAGATCGGTCTGTTGCGGGCCGAGCTGGACCCGTCTATCGAGATCGGTTTCCACGGCCATCACAACATGGGGATGGCGGTCGCGAATTCCCTGGCGGCGATCGATTCCGGTGCCGGACGTATTGATGGTTCGGTGGCGGGCTTAGGCGCCGGTGCCGGTAACACGCCACTGGAAGTGTTGGTGGCCACGCTGGTACGGATGGAAGCGGACCACGGTATCGATCTGTACAAGATCATGGATGTCGCAGAAGATCTGGTCGTCCCGATGATGGATCAGCCGATCCGGGTGGATCGCGATGCCCTGACCCTGGGTTTTGCCGGGGTGTACTCCTCGTTCCTGCTGTTTGCCAAACGGGCGGAAGCGAAGTACGGCATTCAGGCACGTGATCTATTAGTCGAGCTGGGCCGTCGCGGCACCGTCGGCGGACAGGAAGATATGATTGAAGACCTGGCACTGACTATGTTTAAAGAAAAGCAGGCGAAAGAGAAGGGGTTAATCTGATGGCTGAGAATCAAACAAATACACTCACGGCGTCACAGATCGAAGAGCTGGCGATCCATCTGGAAAATGCTGAGCTGGAAGCTTACGAAGTCACCAAGATTACAGATGACTTTCCAGAGATGACCTACAAGGATGCTTTCGATATCCAGTGGGAGATCCGTCGTCGCAAAGAGGCGCGGGGCAATAAGATTGTCGGCATGAAGATGGGCCTGACCTCCTGGGCGAAGATGGCGCAGATGGGGGTTGAACATCCCTGTTACGGTTTCCTGGCGGACTACTTCTCCGTGCCGGACGGCGGTGAGATCAAGCATGATGAGCTGATCCATCCGAAGATCGAAGCGGAACTGGCATTTGTCACTAAAGCACCGCTGAAAGGGCCGGGCATCCATATCGGCGATGTCTTGCGGGCCACCGACTTTGTCATGCCCGCAGTTGAAGTGATCGACTCCCGCTATAAAGATTTTAAGTTCGATCTGAAGAGTGTCATTGCGGATAACTCCTCATCCAGTCGTTTTATCACCGGTGGCCGTATGGCGCCCCCTGCGGATCTTGATCTGAAGACGCTGGGAGTGGTGATGGAGATCAATGGTGAAGTGGTACAGACCGGCGCAGGCGCGGCGGTGCTGGGTCATCCGGCGTCTTCTGTGGCGATGCTGGCGAATATGCTGGGCGAACGTGGCGAAGAGATTCCGGCGGGCACCTTCATCATGATTGGTGCGATCACCGCGGCGGTACAGGTTAACAAAGGCGATAGCTTCAGCGTTCGCTATCAGGACCTGGGCACGATTAGTGGCAAGTTTGTTTGACACAGGCTTGGCTTAATCACACATGATTGATTATGCTGATCTTTAAGTAGATCGTTTTATCAGCATGGCAGATAGCAGCTCTTTTATGGGCTGCTTTATTTTTTTAGAGGTAAATCATGGCGGATAGCTGTATTCAGAATCAACTGACTGAGCCGGGTCAGGAAGGGCCGGTTACCGTGAGTATCTCCCGTAAAGTTAAACCTGGCCGAGAGTCTGAATATGAGTCATGGATCTCCGGGGTCATTGAAGCAGCGTCAGACTATCCAGGACATCAGGGCAGTAATGTGCTTCGTCCATCGGCGTCTACCGGAAACCGTTATGTGCTGATCTATCGTTTCGACAATTATCAGAACTGTCAGAATTGGGAAAGCTCTGCACTGCGGCAAGAGTGGCTTGATAAGCTTGAACCACTGATTGAGGGAGATGCAGAAGTGCAGCGGGGAACCGGGCTTGAATTCTGGTTTGATCTGCCTGAACTGCCGGTCAATAAACACCCTTCGCCGCATAAGATGGCATTGGTACTGATTGCCGTGGTCTATCTGCTGATCATGATGATAAATCTGCTGCTGGGTCCCTACCTAAGTGATCTCGACCTATGGTTAAAAAGCGCAATAATTGTGACCTTGCAGGTATTACTGATGACCTATCTGGTGATGCCCAGGGTTACCCGCCTGTTAAAAGGATGGTTGTTTAAATAAGGATGGTGTAATGCCAATAGTCTCAATTAGTCTGCTGGAGGGTCGTTCCGACGAGCAGAAAGAACGGATGATAAATGAAGTAAGTGAAGCAATTGCCCGCTCTCTGGATGCTCCAAAGGACAGTGTTCGGGTATTGATTTATGAGATGCCCTCTCAGCATTTTGGTATCGGCGGAGAGTCGGCTAAAAAACTCGGAAAATGATCCTGTTCTTCTGTGAAGCCTCCTTCTGGAGGCTTTTTTATACCTGACAGTTAATCTTTGTTTTGTGAGTCAATAAAGCGTTGCCGCGGTGTTATCATGGAGCCCTTTTAACCCTACCGAGCTAGAGTAACCCGTGAAGCCTGATCTGTTAAATGGTGAAATCCGACCAACACTGATTAAGATGACACTGCCGATGATGTTCGGCATTGTCAGTCTTATGCTGTTCAATGTGGCGGATAGCTATTTTGTCAGTCAGCTGGGTACTGAACAGTTAGCGGCGCTGGGCTTTACCTTTCCGGTATCGTTCACCGTTATCAGCCTCTCTATCGGACTGAGTGTGGGTACCTCAGCCACCATTGCCCGGTTGATCGGGGCAGGAGACAGTGATGGTGCCCGACAATTGACCACCGATAATCTGTTGCTGACCACAGTGTTAATGGTGCTGATCGCTTCACTATCCGTTATGTTTATTGACCCTCTTTTCAGGCTGCTGGGGGCCGGTGATGCGTTGCTGCCCTACATACACAGCTATATGTCGGTGTGGTTTTTTGGTTCGGTTTTTTATGTTCTGATTATGGTCTCTAACAGTTCTTTGCGCGCCAGCGGAGATACACGTACTCCGGCGATGCTGATGGGCTTTTCTTCAATCATGAATCTGCTGCTTGACCCGTTGCTGATTTTTGGCTGGGGACCGGTCCCCGGGCTGGGTATTCAGGGGGCCGCCATTGCCAGCGTGATTGCGTGGGGGATCGCCGCGATTGCTGCACTGGCCAATTTATATCTGCGCAAAGGCTTACTTGTGTTAAAAATAGTGTCCATCTCTGTTGCGTTGCAGCATTGGCGGTTGGTGATGAAAATCGGTTTCCCTGCGGCACTTTCTAATATGATGACCCCTGTTGCTGCGGGAATTATGACTGCACTTGTGGCGACCCATGGCCCTGAAGCAGTGGCTGCATTTGGTGTGGGCAACCGGCTTGAATCACTCGCTTTACTGGCGAATCTGGCACTCTCGATGACGTTACCGCCCTTTATAAGCCAGAACTTTGGTCGTGGGCAGATAGCCCGGGTACGGGGAGCATATCTGAGTGCTGTCAGGTTCGCACTGCTCTGGCAGGCTTTGATTTACATTCTTTTATTCATATTTGCCGGGGGTATCGGTGCGCTTTTCAGTGATCAGGAAGACGTGGTTAATCTGATCAGTCTATGGATTCTGATCGTTCCACTGGGCTTTGGCTTTCAGGCCGTCACCTTTCTGACCGCTTCTTGTTTTAATGCGGTACATCAACCGATGAAGGCGATGCGGATCAGTGTTTTTCGTCTGTTTGTCCTTTACGTGCCCGTAGGTTATCTGGGTAATTTTATCGCGGGTCTGGAGGGGATGTTTGTTGCTTTCGTGATCGCCAATATGTGCACTGCAGCAATGGCGTTCAGATGGATGCAGAGACATCTGAGCAGTCTTAATCCTTTGACAACGCTTAAATAAGTTGTATCTTGTCTTAAGGCTGTAACAGACAGGAAGTAATCTTTCGCTGCGTAACAGGCCTGCTAATAGACCTACTAAACGAAAGTCATATTACTACTCGGCACTGATGATTATATCATCTGGAAAACGACTAAAAAAAATCAAATAATAAATTATAACTAAGATTCGAAACAACAAATCTCAAGAAGCAAAGGGGACGCGAGCATGACACAAAAAATTGCTCTGGTAACAGGTGGTACTGGTGGTATTGGTACCGCTATCTGTCGCGCATTAGCCGACGCAGGTTTAAAGGTTGTTGCAGGCTATAATTCCGGTGGTAACCATGAAAAAGCAAAAGCCTGGCAGGAAGAGCAGAAAGCTGAGGGTTACGATATTCTGGTAGCCTATGGTGATGTGACTGATGAAGAGTCATGTGCTGCCTGTATTAAGACTGTTGAAGATGTTGCCGGCGGTTCGGTTGATATTCTGGTAAACAATGCGGGTATTACCCGTGACGGCACTTTCCGTAAAATGAGCTGGGAACAGTGGAACGAAGTACTGTCTGCGAACCTTGACTCAATGTTCCACATGACTCGTCTGGTGATCAACCCAATGCTGGAGAAGGGCTGGGGACGAGTGATTAATATCTCCTCTGTTAACGCACAGAAAGGTCAGTTTGGCCAGTGTAACTACTCTGCGGCTAAAGCCGGTATTCACGGTTTTACCAAGGCTTTGGCGCAGGAAGTAGCAGCGAAAGGCGTTACCGTTAACACGGTGTCACCGGGTTATGTTATGACGCCAATGGTTGCTAAGATTCCTCAAGAGGTTCTGGAAAAGATTATTCGTCAGGTACCGGTTGGCCGTCTTGGCGAGCCTTCAGAGATCGGTAAAGCGGTTTCTTACCTTGCCAGCGATGACTGTGGTTATGTAACCGGTTCTGACTTCTCCATCAACGGTGGTCAGCATATGTCATAAGCTGAGTTCAGCTTGTAAAAAAAACCCGCCAGTGCGGGTTTTTTTTGTGCCTTCAAAACGCATGAGAAAACCCTGTTATAGGTTAAAACTCTGCTTGCTGAAGGTTGCTGTAAAAACGGATCTGCAGGGCTTCATGCTGAAGGGTAAATGGCAGACATTGCCATTCCAGTTCCAGCCGCTTAAGGTCGCTGCTATTGCCTGATGTTTGACGCTGTTTCAGTGCTTTCTGCAGGCGATCCATCTGGTATTCCATTCGCAGAGTATGGTCCTGCTCCGGAGAGTCTTGTTCAAGCAGGATCTCAAGTCGTATACAGAGTTGGCGCAGGGCTTTTTCAGTGAGAGTCAGCAGGTCTTCCATCTCGATGCGGCCTGAGATCAGTTCCAGAAGCAGTTCGTAACGGGAATTGATCAGTGGTTCAAAATATTCATCGACCTGATCACACTGATCCCAGGCTGACTGTATCTCATCCAGCGCCAGCTGATCCAGTGTGCCGTCATTAACACAACTCTCCAGTTGATCGCAGAGTTCGATGCGACGTAAGAGTGCCTGATAGAATCTGCTATCAGTCAGGGACGGGGTAGGCTGTTCATTTACAGAGGTCTGCCTCTCAACCTGCTTGTGCCGATTGAGGTTTTCAAACACTTCATTGCATGCTTTACGGAACTCGGGCCATAGCTTCCGTTCTATGTTGTGAAACGTATTACCGGCCTCTTTCCAGTGTTTCTGAAGATTCCTGATCTCACTGGCGGCAGCCTGGGGGTTGTCATCGGTAATCAGTACCAGCGCCTGTTCCAGCAGGGCCCTTTTTTCGTTTGCGACCTGTTCCCGGTGAGCGGCGATTTTGTTATCCATTTGCTTGAGCAGGGCGTTGAAGTCGTTTTGCACCTGACGGCCCGGTGTACGGTCTACCGGAGCATATTCTTTCCACTCGCGTTTGGCGGTGCGGCTGACCTGTTCAATCAGGGACCAGTCAGGTTGTTGCCAGTCGATCTGATCGATAAAGCCCGTTAGCTCAGTAACCAGTTGAATCCGCTTGTTGAGATTATCGGTTCGCTGCTGCTTTTGAATGCGGAAGTGTTGCTCGCAAGGTGCATAGGCCTGATCTGATGCGGTTTTGAAACGCTGCCAGGCCTTGTGTGAGTGAAGCGGATCATCGCTGTCCAGCTCTTTCCACTGCCCTTGCAGTGTATGGATCTGTTTTGCCAGAAGTGGTGCTTCGATTTCACTGTTAATCAGCGCTTCCATCGCTTCACACAATTGCTCTTTCTTGGCTGAAACGGCAAATCCCTGCCAGTTTTTCAGTTCAGCCAGTCTTGCAAGTAAGCCTTTATAGCGCTGTAGAATATGTTTTGGCGTGATGCCATTTATCTCGCTCAGACGGGTCTCAGTCTGTTGCTCCAGCTGACAGGCGAGTTTAACCTGGCCCGCTTCTATCTGCTGCTCCAGAGCGTCGAGTAGCCCAGAGAGGTCTTTACTGCAATGCTGCTGCTCAAGCTTCAGCTGACTGAGTTGCTCAATAATAGTCTTGTGCTGTTGTGCAACTGACTGCAATAGCACCGGACTCCTGATCTCTGTTGGCCAGTTTAGCTGTTCACTGAACCGGTCTATCCGTTGCAAGTGCTGCTGGAGTGTGGAACGGTTGGTTTCGTTGGCTAACTCAAGGCCAACCAGTTCAGCGACCTCGTGGCTAAGTTCTAACCACTGACGGCCGGCATGCTGATAACGCTCAAAGCGCTTGCATAACTGCTTTAGTGTAGGGGGTACATGGTTTTCGGTGGCAGTGTTCAGCTGCTCAAAGGTGTGGTTCCAACACGCCTGTTCAGCATCGAGGTCTGCTTTGCAAAAGTGTTCGCCGGAGATCAGTGCACAGCAACGATTCAGGGTATCTTCAAGCTTTTGTAACAAGGATAAGTTCTGTTGTTCCTCCGCCTGAGCCTTCTGCTGCTGTTCTTCTGCCTGATCACATCTTAACTGCTCTGCAGCGAGGGTTTGCTGACAACGTGCTATAAGCCCGGAATAGCGCTCGCTGATCTCTGGGGTACTCGCCTCATTCAGCGAGCTCCACTGTTGGCATAGTGCTTCGAGTTTGGCCCCGTATAAGGGGAAGTGGTCTGTTCGGCTCAGTTGTTCGAGGCTGCAGAGCAGTTCCTCTTTGCGCAGCAGAATCTGCTCCCGCTGGCGGGCTTGTTCCAGGAGTTGCTGCTGCTTGTTGCGGATAATTCTGAATACAGATTTATCGCGACCTTTAATCGCTTTAGCTGTCAGTTCGAGTTGTTCTGGCGAGTGAATTTTCTCTGCGGCCGACTGGCGGAGTTGAGTGCTGCTGCCAGTGATCGCCAGTGAACTGAGACTCTGTTGATCGTTGATAGACTGGATGGCTTGCTGCTGAATATTGGAATTCTCACTGTTCAGCGCGATATGCGCGAGCATATTCTCGTCGTGAAGATAGGTGAGACATTCGCTTTGCTGACTATAGGTGTAGGATGGGTCCAGTATGATTTCACAGATCCGTTTAGCGGCACTTCTGCGGATATCCGGATTGACATCATGGGTCAGAATATCGGACAAAAGATCCGGAGCCGCAATTTTTTCAACGGCGGCCAGCCGGACTTCGATACTCTGATCCTGACGGGCAAGGCGTGCGAGCACTTCACAGTGTTCAGTTTTGCCTGGGCTCAGCCGGTGAACTGCCCGGATGCGGACAGTGGCTTTATTATGTTTCCAACGGGGTTTGAAAAACTTCGCAAACATTACATCGATCCTGCAAGGGCCACTATATATACAACGGTACCTGTGGCCAGGTGGCCATATTCTACCGGCTCTTAGCCGTGCAGGAAAAGCCTTGACAGAAAAGAAAAATGTTACCTCAGGCAGACAGCTGTTGTGGTTGGCTTGTCTGCCGGGCTTTACAGTGGGTTATCACTCAATAATTTATTTATTCTGTTGGCAGAATCTCTACGTCACCGTCAACGTAAAACCAATGGTTATCCTGTTTCCGGAACAATGACCGCTCGTGCAGGTCTGCAACCTGATCATCCGTTTCGAAATGTGCAATAAACTCAACCATGCCCTCCTGATCATCTGCCAGGCCTGCTTCCGTGTTGAGAATTTTCAACCCAGCCCAGGTGGTGGCCTTAATCTGTTCTGCGATCAGCGTGGCATCATCCGGGGTTCGGTGTTCTTCAACGGTGGTATTGATAAGATAATCAACCGCTCCCAGCACAAACGCCGTGTAGCGTGAGCGCATCAGTGCTTCTGCAGTGGCAGCGGGTTTATGGCCCTCTATGGCGGGCTCACAGCAGAACGAAAATGGCTTATTTGAGCCACAAGGGCAGGTAAGCGTGGTATCTTTGTGGTCATGAAGCATAAGGGCCCCGGCTTAGATAGAATTCAGAGATTGATAGGTTATTATAGGGGGCTGAAAAATTAAGCATATTGATCAAAAGCATAACCATACAAATCCCATTGTTTTTTAAACGAATGGTTTAAGGCGAATAGAATGGCTGCATCCTCAACCCCCACTTTTTTTTGGCATGACTACGAAACCTCGGGCGCTGACCCTAAACGGGACCGGCCTATGCAGTTTGCCGGCATCAGGACCGATGAGGAGCTGAATATCATCGAAGAACCGGTGATGTTCTATTGTAAGCCCGCAGATGACCTGCTGCCACACCCGGAAGCCTGCCTGATCACTGGAATTACGCCACAAAAAGCACTCAATGATGGCTATTGCGAAGCGGAGTTTATGGCGCTGGTGCATGAGCAGCTGGCCCGGCCGGGGACCTGTGGTGTGGGTTATAACAGTATCCGTTTCGATGATGAAATCACCCGCTATAGTCTGTATCGTAATTTCTTTGATCCCTACGGCCGGGAGTATCAGAACGGCTGCTCGCGCTGGGATATAATCGATATGTTGCGACTTACCCGGGCGCTAAGGCCGGAAGGAATCGAGTGGCCTCTGTATGAGGACGGCCGCCCCAGTATGCGCCTGGAAGATCTGACTAAAGCCAATGGCATCGATCATGGAAACGCCCATGACGCATTGGCGGATGTGTATGCCACCATAGCCATGGCCCGCTTAGTCAAAGAACGTCAGCCAAAACTGTATCAGTATGCATTGACTCACCGGGATAAACGTAGCATTCAGGGGATGCTGGATGTGATGACTATGAAGCCGGTACTGCATATTTCATCAATGTACCCATCGGAATGGGGCAATGCGGCTATCGTTGCACCTCTTGCGGTCCATCCGGTGAATAAAAATGCAGTGCTCGCATTCGATCTGCGTTGTGATCCGACGCCACTGCTGGAGCTGCCGGCAGAGGAGATTCGTCGGCTGATTTACACCCGGGCTGACGATCTGGCAGAAGGCGAGCAGCGCATACCCCTGAAACAGATTCATACCAATAAGGCACCTGTTATCGCTCCTGCCGGGATGCTCACTGCCGTCGAGGCGGAGCGTCTTAATATATCCGGGGATAGCTGCCGCTCTCACCTGGCGATGTTGCGCAGCCGTCCTGATCTGAAACAGAAGCTTGCTGAGGTGTTTTCAGATTCAGGTTTTGAGGACGATTTTGATCCTGATCACATGTTATACAGTGGCGGTTTTTTCGGTGATGCCGATAAGAAGAGTATGGAGCTGATCAGAACCACGCCACCTCAACAGCTTGGAACCCTCGAACTACCGTTTCAGGATGGTCGTCTGGAGGAGATGTTCCT
The DNA here is from genome assembly GCA_024397875.1 of Amphritea atlantica. Taxonomy (NCBI): domain Bacteria; kingdom Pseudomonadati; phylum Pseudomonadota; class Gammaproteobacteria; order Oceanospirillales; family Oceanospirillaceae; genus Amphritea; species Amphritea atlantica. Next base: position 2,934,391 of record CP073344.1, on the reverse strand, counting down.
GCGTTATCGGGGCAGAAATTATCCGTTTAGTCTGAATGAAGATGAACGGGGGCGCTGGGAAGAGTTTCGACACCGTCGCTTGTTGGGCCCGGATAACAGTGGTCATCTGACTATGACCGAACTGTTCAGTAAACTCAACGAACTGTATCAGAAGCCCGACCTGAGTGGATCTCAAAAAGAGATACTGGAGGAGCTTGCGCTGTATGCCGAAGCGATCTATCCAATGGATGAGGGATATTGATGAGCGATTCTGTTTGTACTGTGACGTTCGGACTGGTCGCCCTGGCGATCAGTTGTTCAGTCATGGCAGACAGAAAAGCGGATCTGGTCAATCCGATCCCCTATGAGGTGATAAAACCCACCGGACATATCGATTCTCCTGTCGATCCGGAGACCGTCTATGATAATAAACGGCGCGGTTTTGTCGACAGTGAGCCGATGCCGGAGATTGAAGCCTATGTTATTCCAGAGCGGCAACTGCCTCCGCCAACGGTTGTGCCGTATAGCGATCCGGAACCTGTTGAGCGGGTTGTCAGTGCTGAGAAGAAAGCGCCACTACTGAAAGGGGAGGATCGGGTTTTTGAACGGATCGCCCGGGATCAGCTGGAGATCGAGTGCGCCCTTGATGACTCACTTGATCAGTGTGAGGGGATAGAGATCGAGGCTCCTAAAGTGAAGAAACCCCGCTCACGCAGGGTTATTGATCGTCAGATTCAGACTTCAGGGACAAACTGACCCTCTAGTTTTAAGCGTGCAATCTGGGGGTCACAGATCTCTGTCAGGGTGTTTGTATCGACATGATCACGGTGTTGCTCACCAAAGGAGCGGACTGTCAGGCGGCGCTCGGGTAGCTGAGTATAGCTCCTGAGCAGGTCATCCAGTGTCAGGGCGTTGACTGCGTCGACCAGTTTTTCCCGGCTGTCAAAGTCAGTCTCGCCACGGTCGATCTCCTGCCAGTAGCGTTCACTCAGCTCTCCCATGCGGTTCTCTTTCTGACTGATCCGTGAGATGACACTGCTCTTGAAGCTTTCCATTTGTTGCTCATCCATCGCTTCCAGCGTGCCGGTCATATTATCGATGAATTTATTGATCTGCGTTTCAAGACCCATCGGGTTAGTGTTGGGTGACTGAATTACAAATGCCAGTCCCGGCGCTTTTCTCATCGGTAGCGCCGTGGCGAAGACAACGTAACCGAGCTGTTGTTCGGTGCGCAGGCTGCTATAAAACGGCGCTGAAAGAATTTCACTCAGCAGGATATACTCCGCCTGGGTTTCTGTTTCTCTGTTGTTGCCCTGAAAGTAGACACTGATCGCTGAATCGTTGTGTTCCAGCGGCAGGGTTTGAGTCAGTTCGTAATTCTTCGGCAGCCTGATCACCGGCAGTGAATTGCTGTTGGCGTTTATCTGTGCCGAGGGCAGGCCTGCCTGTACCGTTTGCGCCATCTGTAGCGCCTCGGTTCTGGTCAGATTACCGTGAGCGAGCATGCGAACTTCGGCCTTGTACAGCAGTTGTGGTATAAACGCTTGCAGCTTATCAAGGGTTACAGAATCCAGAGCTGTCAGCTTTTTATCTGCACTCGAGCTCTGTAATAACAGGTTGTAAACCTCTCCGGTGGTTTGATTGAACGGCTTATCCTTGTGGCTGTTTTTAAGTTCCTGAGCATATTTCTCTTTGATTCTGGCAAAACTGTTCTGTGTAAACTGTGCCTGTCGCAGACTGGTGACGACCTCTGTGAGCAGCTGTTGCTGCTTATCATCATAGCCTGAGATTTTGACACTCAGCCCCCTTATATGCGGATATATCCGCGTATTCAGGCCAGCCAGTGAGGCGTCATAAAGGGTTTCATTCAACTGATCACTGACTAGTCTGGTGTAGATAGCGGTCATTACAGCGTTTTCAGTGGTCCGGTTTGCCTGTTCAGATATGATTGAGAAAAAGAAATCCGCTTTTGGCAGTTTGAATGTCTGATCCTGTTTATGCCAGAGAGAGTACCCCGCCTGTTTCAGAGCCTGTTCTGGCTTCAGCAGCATGTGGTCTGCAGGCTTAATCTCAAAATGATCAGCAATAAAGGGATTAAGCTGGCGTACCTGCAAAGCGGGATCTGTCGCTGGGTGGGTCCATTTATCCAGACGTTCAGAACTGATCGGGGCAACACTGTATCCAGCCTGGAACCAGGGGTCTTGCTGGTCGGTTTCCACGGTTTTTGCCTGCAGAGTAACCAGCAGGTTATCGGGTGTCATCTGATCCAGAATGCTGGCGATCAGTTCCGGCTCAAATTTATCCATCAGATAATCGGCACTGATAACGTCGTCAGACGGGTAGAGCTGCAGGTTATGGGAGAGTCGGGCGACCTCATGTATCGGCGCAGTTTGTTCTTTAAAACGGAAACCAATATGGCTGATCTTCTGCTCCTCCTGATACAGCGCTTCAGAGATACCTTGCTGTTTCAATAACTGAATTGCTGCGAAGGTTGTTTCTATCACCTGGTCGTAATGTTTCAGCCCTTCATCAGTCAGAGAAACAGACAGTTCAATCGAGGACTGATCAGGCAGATCATTGCCCCGGTACGCGGCGAGTCCGTTTGCCCAGCCTTTTGCTTTCAGGCTGGCAAACAGGCTGCCTTTACCCTCATAACCCAGCATTGAGGCGATATAGTGGGCAGGCTTTTCACGGTAATATTCACGCGTCGCCTGAATCGGAAACGTTAGCGTTAGTTGCTGCAGGTCTTTCAGGGTCTGGATGTTTTGCTGTTTTGGCAGATTCCGGTACAGCGGAACCTCTGAGATAAAAGGCGTGGCGTGACGGTTTTCTACTGCAGAAAACTTCTCTTCAACCAGACTTTTCAGTTCAGATACCGGCTCTTTTCCCAGCACAACCAGAGAGAGCAGGTTAGCTGAGTAATAACGCTGATAAAATGCAATCAGATCATCTCTTAACTTACCCTCATCATTAGATAGGGTATCCAGACTGCCTACTGCAAACTGACTCATACTGTGATCGGGATTCAGTACATGTCTGCCTGCTGAGTAGCCGCGGCGACCGTCATCACGCAGTTTCGACTGGTACTCTGAATTGACCGCATGGCGTTCCCGGTCAACATACTTCTCGGTAAACAGTGGCTCGATAAAAAAACGTGAAAAGCGATCCAGTGCGGGTTCCAGCTTGTCCGCCTTAATATCGAAAAAATAGTTGGTGTTTTCGAACGCAGTAAAGGCGTTGTGATTGCCACCATTATTGCTGATGTATTCCTGATAGCTGCCGGCTTCGGGGTATTTTTCTGTGCCAAGGAACAGCATATGCTCGAGGAAATGAGCCAGTCCCAGACGGTTTTTCGGGTTGGCATTTGAGCCGACACTGACATCCACGGACGCGGCGGCCTTATCGGTGGCCGGATCAGAGATAACCAGAACTTTTAGCTGATTGGGAAGTGTAAAGGTCAGATAGTCGCGATCATCCGTGGGACTTTTTTTAACCGCTGCATAGGTTGCTTTTGTGGTGAGAAACAGCAGCATGAACAGCGTGTAAAAGACAGTCTTTCTGGTCGGGGTATAGCGCATTCACTCAAGCCTCTGGATGATGGAGCTCTGATCACTCATTTAAAAAGGAAATTGATTATCGGTTATTTATTGTACAGATGTCGAGTCTAATGTAACTGAGTCTCAAAGAGAAGGGCGTTAAGTCCACTGAACTCTTTAGTCATGAGAAGCGGGTTACATCGGTAGTTATATTTTTCGTTGCGCATTTATTCAAGCCTCACTGTTTTCTGTGTTGCAGGGGGGCTTTTACGGCTGACCGGCAGCCGGTCCTACAGTTAAACCCGTTGTACAGCAGATCTGCCTGTGTTGTTATTCAGGGTCATCAGGCAATCTGGATGTTGGACATATAGTTTTACAGTAGGTTCGATTGTTTCTTTATTATTCCCGTATGCTTTACAATCAGTTGCAGTAAGCTTTTGTTGTTATAACTATTTTTTTATACGGCGGGATGGATTCTATGAATCGCGAAAAGGTGATTTACGCTTTCTTTATTGTGCTGGCCCTAACCATGAACTTTGGTTTCTTTATCGGCGATATAGATGATCCTGCGCACCACAATGTGTATGAGTTTTTTGCCGCAATTGTGGTGAGCATGATCTGTACAGTACTTAAGTTTGGTGACCGGACGCATCTGGGAGCACTGATGATGGCAACCAGTCTGGTGGCGGATCTCCAGCTGGTGATTGCTGCAATGATCTGGGGGTATGGCGCTCAGCTGTCCGATGTTGGCGTAACCCCCGAGATGTTCAGCAGTGTGATCTCGATGTCAGGGGGGGCATTGCTGGCAAACATTGTGTCGGTGATTCTGTTGATGGTCGAGACGATCGTTGTGCGTCGCTAAGAGCGCTTCTCCATGAACGATATATTTTATGTGATGTTGCGCCGTCTGCGACATCCGCTGATTACTCTGATTGTTATCTACTCGCTGGCAACGCTGGGTTTTGTCATGATTCCCGGTCAGGATGATCAGGGTAACGTATGGCATATGGATTTTTTCCATGCGATCTATTTTGTCAGTTTTATGGGGTCGACCATTGGCTTTGGTGAGATTCCCTATGCGTTTACCGCGGCTCAGAGGGCCTGGACACTGGTATCGATCTACGGCACGGTGATTGCCTGGTTGTACAGTATCGGTTCACTGCTTGCGTTGTTTCAGGAACCGATGTTTGGCCGGATGCTGCGACGCCGTGCGTTTGCCAAAGAGGTCAGGAACCTGAATGAGCCGTTTTATCTGATTTGTGGTTATGGCATTACCGGCAGTGCCATTATTAAAAAACTCTGCAATCGTGGCATCCGTTCAGTAGTGATCGATATCGAGCAGCCCCGGATCGATGAACTGGAAGTTGATGGGCTGGTGCTGCGTGTCCCTGGCCTGTGTGCCGATGCCTCGTTGCCTGAAATGCTCGACGATGCGGGGTTGCAACATCCCAGCTGTATCGGTGTGCTGGCTCTGACTAATGACGACAACGTTAATCTCTCTATTTCAATCGCCAGTAAACTTCTGGCTCCGGACAGACTGGTGGTGAGCCGGACAGCGTCTGAGACCAATGCCCGGAATCTGGCTTCTTTTGGTACCGACTATATTGTTGATCCGTTCAAAGATTATGCTGAATATCTCTCTTTGGCGGCGCATTCGCCTTATGCGCATCTGGTATATGACTGGCTGGTCAATCCATTCCATCGTCCGCTTTCCAGTGCTTACAAGAAAACCAGTGGCCGCTGGATTATTTGCGGCCTGGGCCGATTCGGTAAGGCGTTGCACCGGGAGTTTGCTAAGCATGAAGTGGAGCTTATTTTACTGGACGATGAGCCGGGTCAACTGAAAGGCTATAGCAATACGGTGATCGGTTTGGGTACTGAGGCAGCAACGCTGGAGATCGCCGGTGTCATGGAGGCGGTTGGTATTGTTGCAGGTACCGATAACGATGCCGATAACCTGTCGATTATCATGACTGCTAAAGAGTTGAATCCAAAGCTGGTGACCGTGGTTCGTCAGAATCTCAGTACGAATACGCTGGTGTATGAAAACTCTAAGGCTGACTTCATCATGGAACCGGGCAGGATAATTGCCAACCGGATTCTGGCTAAACTCAAAACCCCGCTACTACCGGAATTTATCGAGCAGATGCAGTTACAGGATGATGTCTGGGCGCATACCCTGCTCAACCGGATGAGTAGTATCGCTTCAGATAGAGAACTGGATAGCTGGTCGATTAGCGTGAGTCCGGCAACCACTCCGGCAATCACCGCGATATCGGCTGAAGGGCTTGAGGTAAAGTTAAGTAATCTGATGAAAGATCCGCGTCATCGTAAGGATCAGTTACCCTGTTTTCCGTTGATGTTCCGGCGTAACGGCGACCTGAAACTGCTACCGGGAGAGTTGACGGTGCTGCAAGAGGGGGATGAGGTACTCTTCTGTGGTCTGGCTGAAGCCAGCAACCAGATGAGCTGGAGTATCAATAACTACAATATTCTGTTCTATCTTCAGACCGGCGAAGAGCCGAGTCATAATCTGCTGGCCAAATTGTTGAAGCGAATCTGATGCCATACTTCCTGTTGACCCTGACGGTACTGTTCTGGGCGGGTAACTTTGTGACTGCCCGGGGTATTCATGCTGAATTCCCCCCCCTGACCATGTCATTTATGCGCTGGGGACTGGCGCTGCTGATTATCCTGCCATTAATACTGCCGCGTATCTTGCGTAAATGGCCACTGATCCGGCAAAACCTGCCTATTTTAGGGGTGTTGTCAGTGCTGAGTGTGGTCTGTTTTAACTCCTTCATCTATCTCGGTGTGCAGACGACTCAGGCGACTAATGCCACGCTGATGCAGTCGGCGGTACCCATTATCATTCTGGTGTTTACCTCGCTGTTTCTGGGTGAAGCCGTGGTTCGCCGGCAATGGCTTGGCGTGTTTATCTCCCTTATCGGGGTGTTGATGCTGGTGGCCAAGGGTGACCCTGAAGTATTGATGACCCTATCGTTTAATACCGGTGATCTGTGGATTATAGCGGCGGTGTTAAGCTGGTCTGCTTATTCGGTGATGTTGCGACTGAAACCTGTCGGGCTGGATGGGTTTACCTTTTTCGGTGTTACTGTGGTGATCGGCGTCGTGGTGCTGTTTCCATTTATGCTGTGGGAATATCTCGCCGGGGCGCGTCCGCAATGGAGCCCGCAGACACTTTCAGCGATTATCTATATGGCGATTTGTCCGTCGATTCTTTCCTACATTTTCTGGAACCGGGGAGTTGCCGAACTGGGACCCGCTAAGGCCGGGCTGTTTATTCACCTGATGCCGCTGTTCGGCCTGATTCTGTCGGTTATTTTTCTCAATGAAGCCGTGGAACCTTTCCATTTTATAGGGATGGGGCTAATATTCAGCGGCATTTATCTGGCGATCATTACCGGTCGTAACCATAACGATAAAAAGTCATCAGCATAATTATCTGGCAGCTGAATGTCTTAAATACAGTACAGGAGCTTCTATGCGTACTCTGTTGGTTTCATTTTTTACACTGATTATCGGTTTTGGTCTGATCGTACCCGATGCGGAGGCTAAGCGTTTAGGCGGCGGTTTCAGTTTCGGTAAATCTTATTCAACCCCAAAGAAAGTTCAGCCTGCGTCACCGACACAGCAGAAAGCAGCGCCAACAGGTAGTTCAACCACGGCTGCAGCTCAGCCTCGTCGCAGCGGCTTTGGTGGTCTGATGGGCGGCCTTCTGGCGGGTGGTTTACTGGGTGCACTGTTCTTTGGCGGTGCTTTCGATGGCATTCAGTTTATGGATATCCTGTTAATCGGTTTGCTGATTTTTGCCGCAGTGAAAATTTTCTCTGCTATGAAAGGCGGTTCGCAGGCGCAATATGCCGGACATCAGCGTCCCGAGGAGTCTATGGCTCAGCCCCAGAATCGTGAGCAGGCCGATACTGCCGTTTATCAGGATGTTTCGTCGGCGCCTGTGGCTGGTTTTAACGTTGAGCCTGAAGCGCTGCAATTACCGCAGTGGTTTAACGAACAGGCTTTTCTGGAAGGGGCGAAAGGCCACTTCAGTCATCTGCAGAACGCCTGGGATAACAGTGACTGGGACGATATTGCAACCTATACCTCCGACGAAGTTCTGGATGTTCTGAAGCAGGAGCGGGCAAAGCAGCCGGCTGAACAGAAAACCGAAGTGGTTTCAGTGATGGCGGAGATGGCTAACTTTATCGATAACGATGATCATGTTATCGCATCGATCAACTTTTACGGCTGGCTGAAAGAGGATAGTGATCAGACGACCGAGTTCAGTGAAATCTGGCACCTGCGCCGGGATATGAGTGAAGCCGATGCCAGCTGGATGATTGTCGGTATTCAGCAGCCCTGAGCTAGTCTTCGATTATCTTCGTTCTACAGACATAAAAAACGCTGCGGATGGCAGCGTTTTTTTATGGGTTAAAAGCGCATTTCGGCAGGGAAAAGCTCAACTTTCCCTGCGGGTAAACACCCAGGTATCCCCTTTAGACTGGCTGTCATCATACTGATAACCGGCCAGATCGAAGTTCTTTAGCTGTTCAGCATCGGTGATCTGGTTTTTGATCGCATAGCGGCACATCAGTCCCCGGGCTTTTTTCGCAAAGAAACTGATGATCTTGTACTGACCATTTTTCCAGTCTTTAAACACCGGTGTGATGATTCGGCCGTTCAGCGCTTTAGGCTTAACCGATTTGAAATACTCATTGGAGGCGAGGTTAACCAATACCGGTTCATCGTTGTTTGCCAGTGTCTGATTCAGATCATCAGTCACGATATTGCCCCAGAACCCGTACAGATCTTTGCCCCGGCTGTTAGCCAGCTTGGTTCCCATCTCCAGCCGGTAGGGCTGCATCAGATCCAATGGTTTGAGAACGCCATAGAGACCCGAGAGAATGCGCAGGTGCTGCTGGGTAAAATCCAGCTCCGCTTCGCTGAAATCTTCAGCATTTAGTCCGCTATAGACATCACCATTAAATGCCAGAACCGCCTGTTTGGCATTTTCTGTGGTAAATGGCTGAGACCAGCTCTCATAACGGGCAACGTTAAGGGCCGAGAGTTTGTCGCTTAGTTTCATCAGTTCAGCAATATCCTGAACCGAGTATTCGCGCAGCGACTGAATCAGGTTTTCGGAATGATCCAGATGCTGCGGCATTGTATAACGGTCGGTCGTGGCCGGAGTATCGTAATCGAGATTTTTAGCAGGGGAGATAACCAGTAGCATAGTATTTGTGTGTCGTTTTCTGATAATGCTCTGATCCTAAACTAAAAAGGCCAGCCCTGGAAAGGGCTGGCCTGATTAGTTATCCCTATCAGCCTGATAGTCAGGAGTGAAGTCGTGTATTCAGATCATCCACGACCTCACACCAGTCTGAATCGGTTTCAAGGCACTCTCTGATAAAACTTGCCTGACTAGGTGTCCAGAATGTTGCTTCCGAGAGCTTAACATTCTGACTGAACAGGGTGTGGGTGCGGATAAACTGATCGATATATGAATCATCACCGGGCATTCCCAGCTGCTCAAACAGGGCATTCATCGTATGCATTGATCTGTCCATCGCGGCCTCCATAAAAGACATTCTGTCCATTAAGTTTTGGTCAGGATAGCGGCTTTGTCAAAGCGTTGGCTCAGAACGTTTTGGCTGCCCGGGATCCGAGATGATAGTACTGATGTTTAGTCGTTATTGCCCTGTTGTTGCTTCAGTTTCTTTTTTTCATCCAGCTTGATATAGATTGCCAGTGCTCCAAAAGTACCGATAGCCACCAGAACCGCTATGATAAAAGGATTTGAATTTTCGTTCCCGACTGCGCGGGTATACATCGCCGAGACCAGCATACCGCCGACAAAGCAAAGTGCGCTCATAATGACACTGTTGACGATTGTTGCGGGTTTACGATTGGGTGCGCGTCGTATCAGGATAACCAGCGTTATCAGCAATGAACCCAGAACAATAAAAGAGGGGATAAGCGAAGACATAGTGATTCCTTACATAAGAGATGGCTATTTGTACCACTGATCACTGTCTGAAAAAACCCTTGTCATCACTTCTGCTTTGATTACGCAGGCCAGAGGCTCAATTTTCTTGTATTATAGAGCGCAATTTTCGTTAGCTTTCAGTAAAAAGATAATCAGATGACTAAGCAGACCGTTCTGACCGGTATTACAACCACCGGTACCCCACATATTGGTAACTATCTGGGCGCAATTAAGCCCGCGATTGAGGCCAGCCTCAACAGTAATAATAACAGTTACTTCTTTCTCGCTGACTTCCATGCCCTGATTAAATGTCATGATCCTGACCGGGTAGCCCGTTCAACCCGCGAGATCGCAGCAACCTGGCTGGCGCTGGGACTGGATACCGATAAGGCGACCTTCTACCGTCAGACCGATATACCTGAGATTACTGAGCTGACCTGGATTCTTACCTGCATGACCTCTAAAGGTCTGATGAACCGTTCCCACGCTTACAAGGCGTCTGTCGATGCTAACCGTGAAGCGGGACGTCAGGATGATGATGACGTCACCATGGGACTGTTCAGCTATCCGATTCTGATGGCCGCCGATATTCTGATGTTTAATGCCGATATCATTCCTGTCGGTAAAGACCAGATTCAGCATATCGAAATGGCGCGTGATATTGCCGGCCGCTTTAATCACACTTATGGTTCACTGTTTAATCTGCCAGAAGCTCAGGTGGATGAGCAGACTCAGCTGATTCCGGGGCTGGATGGCCGGAAGATGTCGAAGAGCTATGATAATACGATTCCGTTGTTCAGCTCTTCTGATGAACTGTACAAGCTGATTAAGCAGATCAAGACCGATACCCGGGAGCCGGGTGAGCCAAAAGATGCGGACAGCAGCACTATCTTCCAGCTCTATGCTAACTTCGCGACAGCGGCAGAACAGGCGCAGATGCGGACAAAATTTGCCAATGGTATTGGCTGGGGAGACGCGAAGAAGGAGTTGTTTGAGTATCTCGACAGCTATCTGGCTAAGCCCCGTGAAGAGTATAACCACCTGATGCATGATCTGGCCTATGTTGAGCAGCAATTGCATAAGGGCGCGGATAAAGCCCGCAGCTATGCGGCGCCCTTTCTGGAGCAGGTTCGCAACGCGGTCGGTATCCGTCCCCTGACCTGGCAGGGTAACTCCACTGTTCAGGCGGAAGAGAAAAAAGAGAAAGAGCAGTCTGCTGAGCAGATTGCCCGGGCAGAAGAGGGGCGTCGCCGGGCGATTCTGATGCAACTGAAGCCTTTGTTGGAGCGGGTCAGTAATGCAGATGATAGCTCTGCTGAGGCAAAACTGCTGATCGCAGAAAAAGAGGCTGAAGTTGAGTCACTGAAGAAAAAAGCGAAGCAGAAAGCTCAGAACGAACTGGACCTGTTGCGCGATGAGCTTGCCGCGCTGCTGGTGTAAGTTAAATTGAGGGTCGCCGGTTGTTGAAGACTAGCCGGCGCTAGCGGCTTCTGAATGACACAGACCACGGAGAGTTACGGATGTTTACGACACTGATCTCGGTTGCTCAACTGGAACATCTGCTACTGCCCGGGCATTCTGCAACGGTTGTGCTGGACTGCCGTGCCTATCTCACGGCACCCGGGAAGGGTGAGCAGGTCTACCGGGAAGGGCATATTCCGGGGGCCGGCTACCTCAATCTCGATACTGACCTTTCATCACCGGTCACCCCTGACAGTGGTCGTCATCCTCTGCCTGACTTTGCAGTGCTCTGTGCGGCGTTACGTGCCCGTGGTGTGAGTAGCGAGACTCAGGTTGTGGTCTATGACGACTGCGGTGGTGCCATGGCGGCACGTGCCTGGTGGTTGCTGCGCTTGCTGGGGCACCGGCAGGTCGCCGTACTGGATGGGGGTTATCCCGCCTGGCTCGCCTCGGGGCTGTCCGTCAGTGACCAGCTGCCATCTCCGTTAACGGGTAATTTTGACGCGGCTCCGGACCCGGTTCTGATCCTTTCCCTTGAGCAGGTTGAAGGGTTTACTGCGGCGGGGTTGCTGATTGATGCCCGGACCGCAGAGCGTTACCGGGGTGAACAGGAACCGATCGACCCGGTTGCAGGGCATATTCCCGGGGCGGTTAACCGGCCACTACAGCTGAACCTGACAAACGATGGTCTGTTTAAAACCACCGGGCAGCTACAACAGGAGTGGCTCAGCTTTATAGGGGATTATCGGCCGCATCAGGTCGCACATTATTGCGGTTCGGGGGTGACAGCCTGCCACAATCAGCTAGCGATGGAACATGCCGGACTTAAAGGTTCGAAAGTCTATCCGGGTTCCTGGAGTGAATGGATTCGAGATCCGCAGCGGCCGGTGGCAATCGGCGAATAGCGGTTCGGACAGAGATACTTATGGATTACCAGACAGCCCGCAATTATATGCTCAGTCGTCCGGAAGCCTGGGAGGATTTCCCCTTTTATCCCCATATTGCGGTTATGAAAGTGCACAATAAGATGTTTGCGACGCTCTCCGTTGAAGAGGGTGTCGCGAGAATGAATCTTAAGTGTGACCCTGCAGAAGCGCAGATGCTGCGGGATATATTCACTGCAGTTCTGCCCGGATATCATATGAATAAGCGTCACTGGAATACGGTTGTGCTTGATGGAAGTATCCCTGCGGGAGAATTGGAGAGGATGATTGACCGCTCTTACGGACTGGTAGTAAAAGGCATGACCCGTAAAGAGCGTCTGCCGCTGGAACTGAAATATGGTTGTGAGGTTTTATACCGCTAGTTTCACCCTGCCTTTATCTTGTCAGAAAGCCTTAATCACGAGTTTAATCCGGTCGTTATAAGCGTTAAGCTTAATTCAGTTGCCAAATCTATTTACGGTATTGAGTTTTACACGATATGGAGTTCGTTATGACCCGTTTTCAGTCTGGTATTACGGCCGAAGCTAACGCTGATGCCCTGTTTATTACCCTCAAAATTGCCCGCACACACGAGGCCAGTGGCAAGCTGCGCCGGATTCTCGCTGAAATTCCCGCCACTGAGCTGAAGTTCAGACGGCAATATCCTGATGCCGATATGCACATCACTGTTGCCATCGGCAGTGAATACTGGGATCAGCTCAGCCCGGAGCAAAGACCTGCGCAGTTAACCGCTTTTCCCGCTTTGAGCAGCGGCGCGATAAACATGCCACATACCCCGGTTGATCTGTTGCTGCATATCCGTTCTGAGCGTCATGATCTTAACTACGAAGCCGCTGTGTTGCTTACCGAAAAGCTGGGTGATGATGTGACTCTGGCTGAAGAGATACACGGCTTTCGCTATCTCGACAGCAGAGATCTGACCGGCTTTGTCGATGGTACGGAAAATCCTGAAGGCGATCACCGGGCAGAGGTTGCACTGGTGGGAGACGAAGATCCCGCTTTTAGCGGCGGCAGTTATATACACCTACAGCGGTATGAGCATGATCTGAAAGCCTGGAACCAGATCACGGTTAAACAGCAGGAGGATATTCTGGGTCGGACCAAAGAGGAAAATCGTGAATATGCCAGCGCAGATAAAGCCGCCTTTGCGCATACCAAACGGGTCTCATTGAAGGACACTGAGGGGCGTTCAATTGAGATTTTGCGGCATAGCATGCCCTATGGCAACCTGAGTCGAAAAGGGTTGGTGTTTGTCTCTTACTGCCGTTCTCCTGAGCCTTTTACGAAAATGCTGGAAAGTATGGTTTTGGGAGACAGTGCGGGTCACCATGATCATCTGATGGACTTTACGTCGGCGGTTACCGGTCAGGCTTTCTTTGCACCCTCACCGCAGTGGCTGGAAAAGCAGGCCTGATTCCTGCTGTAACAGGAGCGACTGAAAAACGTCACTGATTTGTCAAATTGATCCAATAGACTAAACTTAAGGGATTGGAAAATTCCGGAGATATTAGTAGCAGTTCCAGACATTGTAGCCTGCGAAGACGGGCGCAAGCAGGGTCTGCATAAAAAGCAGAGTGCAAATATAAGAAAGCGGAGCCGACTATGCAAAATGAGGCGATAAAAAGAACGATTGCAGTACTGGGCGTAGATGGTGAAAACTTTGAGGTGGATGGCCACTTCAAAGGTGATGAGCGTAAAGCGCGTTGGTACACCGTGAAGAAACTGAGCAATGGTAAAGTTTTTGTTGATCACCTGCCAAAGTTTCCAAGTCATGATGAGATTCGGAGAATGGTGTCCTGAATATCATCCGATGTAGTTAAGAAAAAAACCGGGCCAGGCCCGGTTTTTTCGTTTTAGCTTTGCAGCACTACTGAACTAACTCATTATCGCTGAACATCCCTTCAAACAGGGGCGTAGAGAGGTAGCGCTCGCCCGAGTCAGGGAGAATGACAACGATCATTTTGTCGGCATTTCCGGGCTGCTCGGCAACCTTCATCGCTGCGCTAAGAGCTGCGCCGCAGGAGATGCCCGCCAGAATACCTTCTTGCAGCATGAGCTGGCGAGCCACCTCAATCGCATCTTCATTGGAAACCTGCTCAACCTGATCAACCATAGACAGGTCAAGGTTTTTGGGCACGAAACCCGCCCCGATGCCCTGAATCTTGTGCGGAGAGGGCTTGAGCTCTTCACCGTTTAGTGTCTGAGTGATAATCGGAGATGCGGTAGGCTCAACGGCAACAGCTGTGATCGCTTTACCTTTTTGCTGTTTGATAAAGCGTGATACCCCACTGATGGTTCCGCCAGTACCCACACCGGCAACCAGAATATCGATCAGGCCATCGGTATCGTTCCAGATCTCCGGTCCGGTGGTTTTCTCATGGATATCAGGGTTTGCCGGGTTTTCAAACTGTTGCAGCATCAGGTGACTTTGAGGATCGCTGTTGACGATTTCCTGAGCTTTTTCAATCGCACCTTTCATGCCCTTGGCAGGTTCGGTCAGGACAATTTCAGCCCCCAGTGCTTTCATCAGTTTACGACGTTCAAGACTCATAGAAGAGGGCATTGTCAGGGTTAGCTTATAGCCCCGCGAGGCCGCCACAAAAGCCAGAGCAACACCGGTGTTACCCGATGTCGGTTCAACCAGCGTCATGCCGGGTTTCAGCGTACCATTTTCCTCAGCAGCCCAGATCATGTTCGCCCCGATACGGCATTTAACAGAGCCTGCCGGATTACGGCTTTCCAGCTTGGCGTAGATTCTCTTTCCAGGTGCAATTCTGTTCAGGTGAACCAGAGGGGTTTCACCGATCGTCAGTGAATTATCTTCAAATGTTTTCATGTGAGTACCTGTAACGACTGAAAAATAACCGGTCGCAGAGGCCCCTGTTTAAGACTCTTTCGACCGTACTTAAGGTTTTATTACGGTTTAAATATATTCTTTTAAGCTATTAAAAAATGTATTTCTATAGCCAAACTGTAACTGATTTAAGCGCAATAATTCGTTTATAGCAAGTGATAGACTCAGACCGTTTATCCGGGGTTGTAACGCCTCTGTTTACCGTATGTGTTGTGAGTATAAAACAGCAAGAGGTCGATCAACTACACTTGCAGAAGCGATGCCTGTATAGCGGGCATGTTAAACCTTAGCGTTAAGCGGTTTTAATATGAGAAAATTCTGATACTGTGTCCGGGTTAATCATCTCTCAGCTAAGGTATTCTGATGCGTTTTTTTATGACATTGATCGCTCCGCTGCTGGGCTGGATCGCTTTCCGGCTGTTTCATCTGCCAGTACTGAAAAGGTCTGAGGCAAAACACAGGTTTGTAATGAAGCTGTTTCGCTATGCTGCTGATTATGGAAGTGTTCGCGCCCTGTCTGTTTATGGGCATCTGCTGCACTTCCGGGGCGAGGGCATCAACAACCGGATACAGGGATTGATCTATCTGCAGCGGGCGGCTGATAAGGGCGACAGTAAAGCGGCTTATCAGATGGGCAAAATATTTGAGGTGGGGTATCAGAACTACCCGGCCGATCCGGCAAAGGCGGTTAAGTATTATCGTCAGGCCGCTGAATCAGGGCATATCCTGGCGCTCAGGCGGATGGTTGATATTTGCAATAAAGGTGAACTGGAGCAGAAAAAATCTGATACTGATGCCGCCTATTGGCTTGATCTGCTCGACGCGGACCGCGACTAAACAGTCGGCTGTTGAGACGTGCTATGGCTTATCTGCAGAGTGGCTGTGTTGATAATTGAGTCTTCCAGGCCCCGGCACGGTTTGCCGGGGCGCAGAATAAATGAGCGTTAGTTTTTCTTCTGCAGGCTTTTAAGTTCAGTTTTAAATTTCAGCTGGGTAGAACTTTCTGCTGGTAAGCTGATTGTCCAGCGCAGCTGGCTGGCGTTTACCCGGGTATATGGCTGGTTGCTCTCAGTTACTTTCCAGTCCTGATGGAAATTAGCGGTTATCTCAATCTGTTTGGTCTGGTCGCTACTGTTGCTCAGTTGCAGTTCATAACCGTTCAGGAAGCTATCGTAGTTTTTCTCAAACAGCGTCTGTTGCCGTTTAATTGTCAGATCGAATGCTTTGCCAACCGGCAGGTTAACTTTCTGGCCCTTACTGCTGTTTTGAATATTAGCGCTGCCAATAAAATGCTTGAGTCCCTCTGCGTCAGGACTAAAGACTCTGGCGGTGCCAGCTGGCAGCGGAAATCCCAGTCCCTCTTTCTGACCGTTGATAAAGCTGATCCTGATATCCGGTTTCTGATCATAGGTCTGTCGGTCAAGAGTGGGGTATACCTGAAATGCATAGTGATAACTCTTCTCTGCCGCCACTGTGTCAGAACTGATCAGGCTGACCTGTTTGGTCTGTCCGTTCAGCAGGCTGGCCCGCTGGGGCAGCTTATAGAGTTGGTAATCCTGGAATGCCTGAGGTGAGCCGCTGTCAGCCATCGATTCTGCCATCAGCATCGCGGTTTTCTGGCGCAGCATAGGAGCGGGTGGCTGATTTACCTGACCGGCCATCAGCAGCACTTTACTATTTTTGAAATCCACACCGGTATTGTTGATAAGCGTTGCCAGGCCATCGAGCTTAAGCTGATCCCCTTTATTGTTCAGTACCAGGGCGTAATCCATCTGCCAGCTGAGTCCCGAGGTCAGGTAGGTCAGCACTGCATCGCTGGATTGTGGGGTACCCGCAGAGCGGATCTCGAGGCTTGGCCGGGCCTGCATACCTTCCGGTAATGATGGAAAGATAAAGCGCCAGCCCTGCTGGTTGACCGGGACTGTCTCTACCCGTCCCTGGTACTCAACCAGTGCCTGATTTCCATCAGAACTCAGCAACACGGAATCGATGATTGTTTCACTGCCGCTGACACTGTTAAAGCGTGCCAGTTGCAGCGTCTTTCCGGTATAGGCGTTAAGCAGCGCGTACACTGAGATAAGGTTGTTGTTGAGGTTCTGCTCGAGGATTTTACCGGCATTCTCCACCTGCAGGGTCTGACTCATAATCTGATGGCTGACATCCCGTATATAGAGTGTCTGTCCCGGATTGATGCGGGGCAGGCTGCGGACATCTCTTACCAGTCCCAGATTCTGATTGTAAAGGGTAATGCTCAGGTCTTTTTGTTTCTCAGAATCGACGGTCAGTGGGGCGGCGTGTAGCGCTGTACTGGCCAGGGCACTTAAAATCAGTGCGGGCATTACGGCGGATAGACGGACAGAGGTCTGGAATTTAAGCATCACTGTTACTCGGTTGGTTTATCGGGCAGGTCGAGTGCTATACGGAATCCCCAGCTGTTTTTGCTGCTGTCCGGCAGATGGCGGTAGCGGCTGGATGAGCGGATCACCCGGTCGATATCGAACCAGGATCCTCCGCGCATAACCCGGAATTCGCAGTCACCCTCTATCATCGCAGAACCATCTTCGGGTGCTCCGAAATAGGCGTCCTGATAGCAGTCCTCAACCCATTCATCGACATTACCACTCATATCATGAATGCCCCATGAATTTGCTGGGAAAGATGCCACCGGTGCTGTTTTCTTGCCATCCCACTCCGTGCCACACTCGCCACAGACGGCACGCTGCGCTTCAAACTGATCACCCCACCAGTAGTTGGTGTCGGTGCCTGCCCGGGCAACATACTCCCACTCGGCTTCAGTCGGCAGGCGGTAAGGCTGACCTGTCAGCAGCCCCAGCCACTGAACATAGGCTTTTGCGTCTTTCCAGCTGACATTGATCACCGGGCGGTTACCGCGTCCCCAGCCTTCATCGTCGGGTAGCGGACGCCCCATAGATCGGGCGTAGTAATCATAGTCGTTAAAGGTCACTTCGTTCCGTGACAGGGCAAACCTGTGACCGATGGTCACCTGATGTGCGGGCAGCTCGTTGTCATCGCCGACCAGTTTCTGATCGCCCATGATGAAACTGCCCCTGGGGATGATAATCATCTGAGGACCTTTAAAGCCATCATCCAGTTGGTCGGTGAAAACGGTTAGCTTGTCCGGATCAGCAAACTTAACGCTCATCAGCTCTTTATGTAGCGCATCGATTTCATCGGTTTTACTTTTCAGCTCAGTCTGTAAGGTGCCGGTTTCAGCAGAGCGTTGTTCACGTTCTGCCTGTAGTGTTTGTTGCAGGCCGGCAATATCTTCTCGAGCTTTTTGCAGCTCTGTGTGGGTCTGCTCCAGGGCTGTCTTAACCTCGCCGGTGTTTTGCCAACCGATGAAAAAGGCGATGCTGAAACCAAGCGCAAAGCCAGAAATGAAGATCAGTGCTGATACGGCCCAGTCGGGTACGCTTAACATCCATAGTTTGCGTGGTTCAGCCACATCCTCCTGCAGCGGCTCGGGGATATCTTCTTCAGACTGACGCTCTTTTTTATCACCAGCGTCGATTATCTGTTTGAACAGCTGGCTGGCCTGGCGGGGGCGTTGTTCGGGGTCGGTAGCGAAAGCTGACTGCAGAATATCCCACTGTTCAGGGTTCAGTGAGGCCGGCTTATTGAGTTCCTTGCGGACCCGGGTTGATTCATCATCACTGGCCTGAAAGGGCGCTTTGCCGCTTAGCAGGTGGTAGACAATACAGGCGAAGGCGTAAATATCCGCTTCAATAGTGAGCGGGTTAGGGTGAAATGATTCAGGGGCTTGATAGGCCAGATGGGAAGAGGGGGTATTGCTCATCTCGTCAGCGATTGTCATCGCTTCATCGAAGGCAAAGTTCGCCAGCTTCACGCCCCCTTGTTTATTGATAAAGACCGATGCAGGACAGATCCCTTTGTGGGGTTGTCCGGCCCCGGCATGGGCAGTGTCTATTGCCGTAGCAAGTTGCTGCAGCAGTCCCTTTTTCTGGTTGTCTTTGAGCTTACTGGCCTGACCACTGGTAAGCAGCTTTTCCAGTGTCAGCCCGTCCATCAGTTCAATGGCAAAGAACAGCAGCAGGCCTTTATGCCGGAACATGCCATAATACTCTGCAAGGTGCGGGTGCTTGAATTTTTTGCTGAGGACAATATGTTTTTGTGCTGAGTCGATAAATCCCTGATGCCTTAACAGCGCGGGGTCAAATATCTGCAGTGTGACAGGCACCGAACGGCTGGTGGACAGGTCCTCTGCGTACCACAGCTGGCCAAACCGGTTCGTTTGAAACTGGCTTGTCAGTTTGAACTGGTGATGATCCGGGCCAATGATCTGACCCGGTTCCAGTCCGTCGTATATGAGATCGCTTGGTATAGCCATTCCTATGCACCCTTCATCGAAAAACCTGACGATTCTGTACGATAATAGAGTATGACTAACAAAGAGTTAAGGCTCATAGCTGTCAAAACGACAGGTATATCACCGCAAGCGTAAAGGACGTGATGTTGGCGACCCCTGCAGGGGTCGCAACGGAGTTATTCAGTAATCAGTGGCTCGAAACTTTTGACCAGCTCGTCAACCGCTTTCATCTGGGCCAGATAAGGCTCTAGTTTATCCAGTGGCAAAGCACAGGGGCCGTCGCATTTTGCCTGACTCGGATCCGGATGAGCCTCGAGGAACAGTCCGGCAATGCCTTGTGCCAGTCCCGCTCTGGAGAGTTGGGCAACCAGTGCGCGGCGGCCATCGGCTGAGTCACTTCTTCCGCCCGGCATCTGCAGCGCATGCGTTGCATCAAACATCACCGGGTAGCCCATCTCTTTCATGATGGAGAAGCCCAGCATATCGACAACCAGATTGTTATAGCCAAAGCTGCTGCCGCGCTCGCATAAAATCAGGTTGTTGTTACCCGCCTCTTCACATTTATTGAGGATGTGTCTCATCTCCTGAGGTGCAAGAAACTGAGCTTTCTTGATATTAATAACCGCACCGGTTTCTGCCATCGACTTTACCAAATCGGTCTGACGGGAGAGGAATGCCGGCAGTTGGATGATATCGCAGACTTGTGCGACGGGCGCTGCCTGATGGGGCTCGTGAACATCGGTGATCAGCGGGACGTTAAAAGTCTCTTTTATCTCCTGCAGAATTTTCAGGCCTTCATCCAGCCCGGGGCCGCGGAAAGACGTCAGCGATGAACGATTGGCCTTATCGAAAGAGGCTTTAAAAACATAGGGAATGTTCAGTCGGCTGGTGACTTCAACATAATGTTCTGCGATCTGCATCGCCAGGTCTCTTGATTCCAAAACATTCATGCCGCCAAACAGAACCATCGGCATCTCGTTTGAGATTGAGATGTCCCCGGCTTTAACCACTTTCTGTTGCATATCCACAAATCCTGTCAGTTTTATACGCGGGTAATTATACGTTAATCTGTATGGCAATGGAGTATATTTATATTCAGTCAGATTAATTAATAAAAGCTGTTGGAGAAGCTGACATGTCAGAGTCGCAGGTAGACCATCAGGCGGTGGAGCAGCTGAATCGCCTGTTGCAAACAAGCAAAACACTGCAGCTGGCAACTCAGGGAAAGAACGGGCCTGAAGCAAGCTACTCACCGTTCGTTTTAAGTGAGGGTGATCTCTATATTTTTGTCAGTGAGCTTGCCAGCCATACGCTTAACCTGATGCGTTCGCCCGCAGTCGGTGTGATGCTGATTGAGGATGAGGCGATGAGTCGAAATCTGTTTGCCCGAAACCGGGTTACCCTGCAGTGTCAGGCCAGTGAGGTTCGTCGTGACGCCACTGAATATGCTCCGGTCATGGCGCTGTACCGGGAGGAGCATGGCACTACTGTGGACCTGTTGCTCACCTTGCCGGATTTTAAACTGTTTCGCCTGACGCCGGATCAGGGGCGTTTAGTTTTGGGCTTTGGGCGGGCATTCACACTGCAGATGCCCGACTTTTTGCTGCAACCCGTTACCGCCGACACAATACAGAACTGAGAGTGCTGAGGGAGAGGCTCAGGCAGGCGGACTTTCCGTTAAAGGGATTATCAGTCTCAGCCTTCCATCATGTAGACGACGACTGTTTTTACCAGAAAGGCCGTCAGACCCAGCCCCAGAGCAAAGAACAGAACCGCCGTGCCAAACTTGCCCGCATTTGATTTCTTCGCCAGATCATAGATGATAAAAAAAACGTAAGCGGCGAAGATTGTGATGCCCACATTCAGAGATATCGCTTCAATTTCTGCCAGACGCACTGCGCAATCCTTATATTAAAAAGTAAAAATGGTCACGGATTGTACAGAATTCGGACCTGAATGTGCAATCGGAAGGGCGGTGAAACTGTGGTGTTTGCTGGATATTCTCGACATAAGCTTATGCATCAGGCTGTCGGTATAGCCAATCTGTCAGACCACTGTAACCGGTTATCGATCTCCTGCTTGAGGGAAAGCAGGCTTAGCTGCCCATTGCAGTGAACGCCTAAAGTCTGGTTGTCAGCCAGCATAATCAGGTAATACCCCTCTCCCTGAGTATTCAGTGAGAAGCTTTCGACAGAACCAGGATTATCGATCCGCTGGCGAACCGGGGGAATCCCGGCAGTAAACGCCTGTAGTGCTTTCAGTTCAGAGTATGTCAGGGATGAATGTTCGGGGTGGTTTTGGCAGTTCAATAAAGCGGTTCCGGTTACCGCGTCGATGCTTTCAACTTCATCAATCAGTCCGGGTGTAAATAACGCGTAATGGTTGTCCGGTGCAAACAGTTCCTCGAGACTCATTTCCTCTTCCGTTTGCCACAGGCTGTCATCATCAGCAGCAACATTTTCGGGTATTTCCGGTTGCAGGATTTCGTCAATCAGTAGCTGTACATCTTCAGTCCGGCGAGCGTCGATAAAAAATAGCGGAGCTTTGATCTCCAGTTCAGCAAGCCATCTTGCATAATCAGCCCGGGTGGGGGTCGTCGCCAGATCACTTCCGGTAACGCCAATAACCAGAGGGGTGGACGGATTGTACATAGTGAAATTATTCAGGTAGAACTCGAGGTCTTTGCGGGGATGGTTGCGGGTGTTATCCAGCAGCATGATGTGACCGCTACAGTCATGGGCCAGTTCGGTTGAAATCATCTCCCACATAAAC
This sequence comes from Amphritea atlantica, assembly GCA_024397875.1. NCBI lineage: Bacteria > Pseudomonadati > Pseudomonadota > Gammaproteobacteria > Oceanospirillales > Oceanospirillaceae > Amphritea > Amphritea atlantica. The sequence goes on along the minus strand of CP073344.1, from coordinate 2,912,493 downwards.
CGAAACCGCTCCTGCCCCGGAGTGCCATACAGGTGAATCCGTTTACCACCGCTTTCCAGCAGCGCATAATCCATTGCCACTGTCGTTCTGCTTTTACGTCGCTGGCCTGTATCAGAGATGCGCGCGTCAGTGGTCGCACACGTGTTGTTAGTGATCGTGGCGATAGCGGTTGTTTTGCCGGCGCCAACCGGGCCAAAGAAGATGATTTTGGGGTCTTTCATCGATGTAAAGGGCCCGCTTGTTGGCCGGGCGCTTCGCCTCATTTCTCTTCTGATCGGGTTAGCGGTGGTCCTGTTACCAGCTTAGCCCGGCGTTTGTTTCGGCAGATCCCTCTGACAGCGTTCATCAACATCGTTTGAGAGTATAAGGTACCGCTTTGTTAAGCAAAGGTTTTAAGCTTTTCTGTACAGGGAGAACGTTGCAAGCAGTGTGGTTATCACGGCGATCGCCGAGGTTACCAGCAGCGCTTCAGCCATGGTAATACCGAATAGCAGTTCAGGGGTCCAGCCGCACAGTTCCCAGGGCTCAAACATTGCGGGGAACCACCGGTCCAGTGCAAACCAGTCTGGCAGGCCCGAACCCATGGTACAACTGCCTTCTATCAGGTTGCGCTCGATCGCGAAGGTCATCCAGGAGCGTTCAGTTAACCCGACAGCGGCAACCACGGTCAGAAGACTGATCAGAATATTCATGGGTCGGCTTTTGTGGCCAAGGAGCCCCAGGATTCCCAATAGAATAAAGGCCATCACCCAGATGCGTACGTGGATGCAGAGTACACAGGGACCATAGTTGAGAACATACTGGTAATAGAGCGCTATGCACTCCATCGTCATACCGGCAAATATCATGGCAAGCCAGTACCAGGGGCTGCGGAAGAAACAGTTGAGCGTGTTAAACATTGAAAATCCTGTATCTAAAAGATGAAATCCTGCAGGTCAGATCCGTGATGACGATAGAAGTTCAGTCAGTCGTTTAATATACCCTGTACCATTGACTGAATCGAGCGTGCAAGTGGTTGATACTGTTTCATATCCGGATGGATATTGTCCATCTTGCTGGCGTTGATCATTGTTCCGCTATTAAAGAAATCAGATTCAGTGTCTGCTACGATTGGGTAATCGGTGGCGGGTATCGGGACTAATGCCCCAGCGAAGCGAGTCTACATAAACCTGAACGTGTTTCACCGGGGTACCTGCCTTGGTGTTTATTCCTGAAAATGGATCTGACTGTTAAACGCGATCACCACCCGGTCTTTCTGACCAAAATAGGGCATCGCAGCATGCTTAAGGTAGGAGGGGAATATAACCACCTGGCCTTCAACGGCAGCAAAGTCCCAGCTGCCGGTACCGTTGAGATAGGCTGTACCGGCATCAAGATACTGATCAGCTCCGTGGCGCGGGTCGTAGAAGCGGTTGATGCCATTACGACTCTGGATATCGCACTCTCCGGCATCTACATAGTAGATACCACACCAGGAGCAGTTCGGATGAGCATGGGTGTCATGATAACCACCGTTTTCGGTGACATGAAACCAGGACTCAACAATATCTGCCCTGGCCTGAGCGCCTTCAGGCCAGAACGGTTCATTAACGGCACTGGCAACGGTGATCAGCATCTCCTCAATAAACTCCCGTAGCTCTGAAATAACCGGATCAGGGTGTTGTAACAGATCCAGGGAACTCTCATAAAGCGCGTGTTTTGCTGTCGGGGCAACCTCGCTCTCGATGGCCTGTTGCTGATTATCCCGTAAGCGGTAGATCAGTTTCAGAAGAGGGTCACGGATAGCACCGTGCAGTGGATTCTGCACGGTAAACATCTGGGTTTCCCAGACATTGATATCTTCGATAAGGATTTCAGCCTGATGCATGGATGCGTTTTTATCCCGGTGGCTATATTAAATTTTGGAGTTAAGGGTTTGGCTTAAATTGCTGGATCAGTGCTGATTTTACTTAGGCGCGTTGAGAATGTTCAGCAGCGCGTGAGCCTGATCTGCAGCTTCATGGCCAAGCGGTGTCAGATAGCCGCCATCAAACAGCGTGATGAGCTTTTTATCAAACAGGCGTTGAGTGGCCTCAACCAGTTCCGGCGCGGCAGTGTCCTGATGTACCTTGAGACCCTGATGATCGCTGCTCTGGCTAAAGCGAATCAGCATATTAATCTCTTCCTGAATATCGTTTGTCAAAGGCATATTGTTATTCTCCGGGTGCTATTAGATCTTTCCCACACATTGGCACAGGATAACGGCAAGGTACAGAGGGGGAGTGAAATATTCTATGGGTAATTGATTTAAGGCGGTTTTTTTAAGAACTGAGACTAGAGGTTAAGCCGGTATGACTTGTGTTTTCTTGGGTAGCTGCCCGCGAGCAAGCAACGAAGTCGCGTTTGGCAAGTAGCGTTTTTGCTGCGGACTGAGCGAAGCGGTAGATTAGCGTTGTGCAAAGCACGCACAGCATTGTCTTCGTTCGCGGGCTCACTCCGACTCGAACCACGTCGGTGGTCCTCACCCACCCCCTGCGCATAAATTTCAGACACAAAAATGTATGGTTCCCCTCATGATTGCAACACAGATTTGTGATCATGAGGTGGTTTTGCGCTAATGTATTCGGAGTCTTTAATTAGGAATGTTTCATTCCTGCTCCACGATGAGCATCCGCGCCAGATAGCCCTTAAAAAACCGACAGCTTATAACAGCTGTTTTTTGTGACAGGTTTACTACCCGGACGGTCAACCCTTTTCATCATCACGCTCTGTTATTGCAAACCTGATTAAACCTGCTGTGACTGGTAAGGCTCATTCTTGCTTAAAACAGCATACGCTATTCGTGACAGCTTGTTTGCCAGAGCAATACAGACCGTATTAAATGATTTACTTGCTCTCAGCTTTCTTAGCCAGTCATACATCGGCCCCCGATAGTTATCCAATCGTGATAGGATCGCTCTGGCTCCGTGCACTAATAAGCATCTAAGGCGTTTATTTCCACGCTTACTAATACCTAATAACTTCGACCTCCCTCCTGTCGAATATTGCCGCGGCACCAACCCTAACCAAGCAGCCATTTCTCGACCGCTTTTAAACTGATGAGCATTGCCCACTTCTGCTGCTAATTGGCTTGCAGTCATATCACCAATACCAGGAACGGTTTTTAGTAGCTGGCAACGACTGCTTTGCTTAACCTGCCTAACGATTTTTATATCTTGTTCGGCTATTTGCTCATTTAAGTAGCGGTAGTGATCATGCATCACTTGAAGCTCACCTATGATGGCTGGGCATAGTGTAACTTTTTGTGTGCTTAGCCATGAAAACAGCTTTTTCATCGCTGAGTGACCACGTGGAAGGGATAAACCGAATTCCAATAACAGCGCGCCAATACGTGACATACAAGCTGTGCGCTCCGCTACGAAGCCTTCACGTACTCGATGTACGACTACCTGACTTTGTGCGTCAACTGACTTCACTGCGACAAACCGCATATCCGGACGACCTGCCGCCTCAGTAATCGCTTGCGCATCAATGAAGTCGTTTTTATTACCTTTAACAAAAGGTTTAACATATTGAGGCGGGATTAATCGGACGTCGTGACCATAACTCATGCAGAGACGGCCTAACCAGTGCGCGCCACCGCATGCTTCAAACGCAATAATGCATGGCGGTAGTTGTGCTATAAAAGTAATGAGCTGATGACGAGAGAGTTTCTTTTTGCAGACTTGCTTATCGTGAGAATCACGACCAATTAAATGAAAAGAAGACTTGCCTAAATCGATTCCAAGGACTTTGATAGACATGAGATGGTTCTCCTTGTTGGTTTCGTCGCCTTTCCAGCATAGCTGGTTAAAAGCGAGGGGAACCATCTCATTAAGCCCCGTTGGTAAACGAGGCTGTTTCGTATCGAATTCGATGGTGGTGGGGGGTGGATTATTCCCCTTCGGGCCGTTGCGGAAAAGCACGCAACGTTGTCTTCGTTCGCGGGCTCACTTCGGCTCGAACCACGTCGGTGGTTCTCACCCACCCCCTGCGCATAAATTTCAGACACAAAAAAGCCCCGTTAGTAAACGAGGCTGTTTCGTATCAAATTCGATGGTGGTGGGGGGTGGATTATTCCCCTTTGGGCCGTTGCGGAAAAGCACGCAACGTTGTCTTCGTTCGCGGGCTCACTTCGGCTCGAACCACGTCGGCGGTTCTCACCCACCCCCTGCGCATAAATTTCAGACACAAAAAAGCCCCGTTGGTAAACGAGGCTGTTTCGTATCGAATTCGATGGTGGTGGGGGGTGGATTATTCCCCTTCGGGCCGTTGCGGAAAAGCACGCAACGTTGTCTTCGTTCGCGGGCTCACTTCGGCTCGAACCACGTCGGTGGTTCTCACCCACCCCCCTGCGCATAAATTTCAGACACAAAAATGTATGGTTCCCCTCATGATTGCAACACAGATTTGTGATCATGAGGTGGTTTTGCGCTAATGTATTCGGAGTCTTTAATTAGGAATGTTTCATTCCTGCTCCACGATGAGCATCCGCGCCAGATAGCCCTTAAAAAACCGACAGCTTATAACAGCTGTTTTTTGTGACAGGTTTACTACCCGGACGGTCAACCCTTTTCATCATCACGCTCTGTTATTGCAAACCTGATTAAACCTGCTGTGACTGGTAAGGCTCATTCTTGCTTAAAACAGCATACGCTATTCGTGACAGCTTGTTTGCCAGAGCAATACAGACCGTATTAAATGATTTACTTGCTCTCAGCTTTCTTAGCCAGTCATACATCGGCCCCCGATAGTTATCCAATCGTGATAGGATCGCTCTGGCTCCGTGCACTAATAAGCATCTAAGGCGTTTATTTCCACGCTTACTAATACCTAATAACTTCGACCTCCCTCCTGTCGAATATTGCCGCGGCACCAACCCTAACCAAGCAGCCATTTCTCGACCGCTTTTAAACTGATGAGCATTGCCCACTTCTGCTGCTAATTGGCTTGCAGTCATATCACCAATACCAGGAACGGTTTTTAGTAGCTGGCAACGACTGCTTTGCTTAACCTGCCTAACGATTTTTATATCTTGTTCGGCTATTTGCTCATTTAAGTAGCGGTAGTGATCATGCATCACTTGAAGCTCACCTATGATGGCTGGGCATAGTGTAACTTTTTGTGTGCTTAGCCATGAAAACAGCTTTTTCATCGCTGAGTGACCACGTGGAAGGGATAAACCGAATTCCAATAACAGCGCGCCAATACGTGACATACAAGCTGTGCGCTCCGCTACGAAGCCTTCACGTACTCGATGTACGACTACCTGACTTTGTGCGTCAACTGACTTCACTGCGACAAACCGCATATCCGGACGACCTGCCGCCTCAGTAATCGCTTGCGCATCAATGAAGTCGTTTTTATTACCTTTAACAAAAGGTTTAACATATTGAGGCGGGATTAATCGGACGTCGTGACCATAACTCATGCAGAGACGGCCTAACCAGTGCGCGCCACCGCATGCTTCAAACGCAATAATGCATGGCGGTAGTTGTGCTATAAAAGTAATGAGCTGATGACGAGAGAGTTTCTTTTTGCAGACTTGCTTATCGTGAGAATCACGACCAATTAAATGAAAAGAAGACTTGCCTAAATCGATTCCAAGGACTTTGATAGACATGAGATGGTTCTCCTTGTTGGTTTCGTCGCCTTTCCAGCATAGCTGGTTAAAAGCGAGGGGAACCATCTCATTAAGCCCCGTTGGTAAACGAGGCTGTTTCGTATCGAATTCGATGGTGGTGGGGGGTGGATTCGAACCACCGAAGCTCGCGCGTCAGATTTACAGTCTGATCCCTTTGGCCACTCGGGAACCCCACCACAAGGAGCGCGTATACTATTGATTTGTTACCCCGCTGTAAAGCGTAATATCGAATCTTTTTTCGCAGCATGGGAGGTCTTTTTTATAATTATCAAAACTTATTACGATTTCATTTTTAATTAAAATTTTTCTTATTTTTGAGTAATATTCTGCAGCGCCGATGGCACGGGCGTCTGGCCTGTTTTTAGCGTTTGACTACACTCATAAAAGGGCAAAATCAAGTATTGTAATTAAGTTGTTTATAACTATATTTAGTGCCTGATCTTCGGGCGCGCACAACATGTAGTGTGGCAGATGAAGTGCTGGCACACATTGCCAGCAGGATAGAGTGAACATCAGGGAGTCAGGGACGCTAAAGCGAAATATCCCCGGTCCCGCCGCTGAAAAGGTTCGGTTAAGAAACCTTCGTAAATCTGATTTTTTCAAACTTGGGAAAGCGAAATGCAGGACATATTGGTAACGAAACGGGATGGTCGTCAGGAAAAACTGGACCTTGAAAAAATTCACCGAGTCGTTATCTGGGCCGCCCATGGCCTTCAGAATGTCTCAGTCTCGCAGGTAGAACTGAAAGCCCATATTCAGTTTTACGATGGTATCAAAACGGCCGATATCCATGAAACGCTGATCAAATCTGCTGCAGACCTTATCTCTGAGGATGCACCGGACTATCAGTATCTGGCAGCCCGTCTGGCGATTTTTCATCTGCGTAAGCGAGCTTTTGATAGCTTTGAGCCGCCACATCTTCTGACCCATGTAGCGAAGATGGTTGATGCCGGTCGTTATGATAAACACCTGATAGAAGATTACTCTGAAGCAGAATTTAATCAGCTGAATGACTATATCGACCATGGTCGGGATATGAACTTCAGCTATGTTGCTGTGAAACAGCTAGAGGGCAAGTATCTGGTACAGAACCGGGTAACCCACGAGATCTATGAGAGTCCTCAGATCCTCTATATGCTGGTCGCAGCCTGTCTGTTTGCCAACTATCCGAAAGAGACGCGACTCGAGTATGTGAAGCGTTTTTATGATGCCTGCTCACTGTTTAAATTGTCACTGCCAACACCGATTATGGCGGGTGTCCGCACCCCGACCCGTCAGTTCAGCTCCTGTGTGCTGATCGAATCCGGCGACTCACTGGATTCTATCAATGCTACTGCCAGTGCGATTGTGAAATATGTCAGCCAGCGGGCGGGTATCGGTATCAACGCCGGTCGCATCCGCGCTTTGGGCAGCCCTATCCGGGGCGGTGAAGCGTTCCACACCGGCTGTATTCCGTTTTATAAATATTTCCAGACTGCGGTTAAGTCCTGTTCTCAGGGCGGTGTTCGTGGTGGCGCAGCAACACTGTTCTATCCACTCTGGCACCTCGAAGTTGAATCACTGCTGGTACTGAAGAACAACCGGGGTGTGGAAGAGAACCGGGTGCGCCATCTGGATTATGGTGTACAGCTGAACAAGTTGATGTATACCCGACTGATCAAGGGAGGAAATATTACCCTGTTCAGCCCTCACGAAGTGCCGGGACTTTACGATGCCTTCTTTGCTGATCAGGACGAGTTTGAACGTCTCTATGTTCAGTATGAACAGGATCCAGCGATTCGTAAGAAAACCATTAAAGCGGTTGAGCTGTTTGGTATTCTGGCATCCGAACGCGCGTCAACCGGACGTATCTATATTCAGAACGTCGATCACTGCAATACCCATAGCCCGTTTGACGCTAAGGTGGCACCGGTTAAGCAGTCTAATCTATGTCTTGAGATTGCCCTGCCAACCAAGCCTCTCAATGATATTAACGATCCTGAAGGTGAGATTGCGCTGTGTACTCTGTCCGCCTTTAACCTGGGGGCTCTGGAGAATCTGGATGAGCTGGAGAACCTGTCAGATCTGATCGTGCGGGCACTGGATAGTCTGCTGGATTATCAGGATTACCCGATTGAAGCGGCCCGTACCGCGTCCATGAACCGCCGTACACTGGGTGTTGGCGTCACCAACTTTGCCTACTATCTGGCGAAAAACGGCGTCCGTTATTCTGACGGTTCCGCTAATGGTCTGGTACACAAAACCTTTGAAGCGATTCAGTACTACCTGCTTAAAGCATCCAATCAGCTGGCGAAAGAGCAGGGTCCCTGTAAGTTGTTCAAGGAGACCAATTACGCCAAAGGGATTTTGCCAACCGATACCTACAAGCGTGAAGTGGATGAGTTCTGTGATGAGCCTCTGCACTATTTCTGGGAAACACTGCGTGAGGACATCCGCGAATTTGGCCTGCGAAACAGCACCCTGACAGCGCTGATGCCTTGCGAAACCTCATCTCAGATTACTAACTCGACTAACGGTATTGAGCCTCCGCGGGGTTATGTCAGCGTTAAGGCGAGTAAAGATGGTGTCATGAAACAGGTGGTACCGGAATACGCTGAGCTGAAAGATGATTACGAGCTGCTGTGGCAGATTCCAACCAATGAGGGCTATCTCCAGCTGGTGGGTATTATGCAGAAGTTTGTCGATCAGTCTATTTCGGCCAATACTAATTATGATCCCTCTAAGTTCCCGGGTGATAAGGTGCCGATGAAGCAGCTCCTGAAGGACCTGTTGACCGCTTACAAGTATGGCGTAAAAACCCTCTACTACCATAACACCCGTGATGGTGCGACCGACCAGCATGAAGATATGAGTGGTTGCGAGAGCGGTGCCTGCAAGCTCTGATCGTTTACAGCGCAGACTGTGTAATGGATTTCAGGCCGGTGGCACGCAGCCGCCGGCAATCAGTTTTGACCTCCCTGCAATCAGGGTAAGAGTATTGATGCAACATGCTATATTCAACGTTTGATCCGACTTTTAATGATGCTACCAAAGAGCCGATGTTTTTCGGTCACAGCGTCAACGTAGCCCGTTACGACAAGCAGAAATACCCGATTCTTGAGAAGCTGATTGAAAAGCAGCTGTCATTTTTCTGGCGCCCGGAAGAGGTTGATCTGTCAACCGACCGTAAAGACTTTATGGCGATGCCGGAACATGAAAAGCACATCTTCCTCAGCAATCTGAAGTATCAGACGCTGCTGGATTCGGTGCAGGGGCGTTCTCCTAATATCGCGTTTCTGCCAATAGTCTCTCTGCCAGAGCTGGAAACCTGGCTGGAAACCTGGTCTTTCAGTGAGACGATTCATAGCCGTTCCTACACCCATATTATCCGTAATATCCTGACTGAACCGTCAGAGGTGTTTGACACGATCGTCACCAACGAAGAGATCGTTAAGCGGGCCCGCAGTGTCACCCGGCTTTATGATGAACTGATCGAGTTAACAAATATCTATATGATTCAGGGGCCGGGTGTCCACACGATTGACGGCGAAACATACGATGTCAGTATGCATAACCTGAAGACTAAGCTCTATCTGACGCTGGTATCGGTTAATGTACTGGAAGCGATCCGTTTCTATGTGAGTTTTGCCTGTTCATTTGCATTTGCTGAACGTGCAATCATGGAGGGCAACGCCAAAATTATTAAGCTGATCGCCCGGGATGAGGCGCTGCACCTCACTGGTACTCAGTTTATGCTCAACATGCTGGCTTCCGGTGCGGACGATCCTGAGTTCAAGCAGATTGCAAAGGAGTGTGAACCTCAGGTTTATGAGATTTTCCGCGAAGCGGCTGAGCAGGAAAAGGAGTGGGCAGGGTATCTGTTTAAGGATGGCTCAATGATCGGTCTTAATGCCCGTATCCTGTCTGATTATGTGGAATATATTACGAATGTGCGGATGAAGGCGTTGAATCTGGAAGAGATTTTCCCGGCGAAACAGAATCCGCTGCCATGGATGAATGCGTGGCTGGTCAGTGACAACGTACAGGTTGCACCACAGGAAGCAGAGATCAGCTCGTATCTGGTAGGAGCAATTGATAATGAAATGGGTGAAGACGACTTCGACGGTTTCGACCTCTAAGGAACGGGTCATGTCAGGTATACCAAGAATTAAGGTCAATAATTTCAGCACCTTCTACTATCAGTATGAGTATTCTTTGCTGGACGCCATGGAGGCACAGGAGATCCCTGCGCCCTATAACTGTCGTGGCGGTTATTGTGGTTGTTGTCGGGTTCGCCTGATTGATGGTGAAGTGGAAGAGGTTCAGGATGCTCTGTATGACACTGTTGGTGATGAGATACTGGCTTGCTGTACAAAGCCGGTATCGCATGTCGAAATAGAGATCCCTGACGAGTGATGCTCTGCCGCACAGCGCCTTAACCTGCCTATCTGCGGCCCGCTTTGCAGCGGCAAGGATAGATGCTCTGGTTAGCACCGGAGCAGAATTTCCAGAAAAGTTCTTCACAGCTTAAAATTGTTTTTCTCCTATGTGGATTGTGCGTTGCACCGGTTTCAATACTAAGCAACTCTTTCACTGTAACTTATTGATAGTAAAAAGAGTTGTTAGGATACGGTGCTTTTATAAACAATTTGCTGCAGCGCCCATGTTATGGCTTTCACAGGCAGTTACTAAAAAGTAATGCACTGAGTTATCCACAGAATTTGTGTATTACACTTGGCGGTATAAACAGCACTCCAATGGGCCACTTTAACGCCCGGTAAACTATCTTCTGAACTCAAAGCCAAACTCAGATAGAATGTGCACTCCTAACGACCAGACCGGTGCCTCAGGCTCAGTATTGATGAATAGAAAGAAGAAGATAAACAGCATCTTGAAAAAGCGTGCTAAGAAGGCAAACGCGAAACTTCATGTATCGGCAAAGCCGCGATATATATCTAAGGATGAGCGTGCCAGAATGGAGCAGCAGGAAGCAGAACAATGACCGGGGGGCAGAAAAACAACCCTTTGCATGGTATTACCCTGCAGCAGATCGTTACTGATCTGGAAGCGGAGTATGGCTGGCAGGAGCTGGGTCGGCGGATCAATATTCGCTGTTTCCAGAGCGACCCCAGTATTAAGTCCAGTCTGAAGTTTTTACGCAAAACGCCCTGGGCAAGGGAGAAGGTCGAGCAGCTCTGGATATTGTTGCAGGAACGTAAAACGGTCTGGAAGACGCCGGAATAAGCGAGGACTGTATTCATTCATAGCCGGTTGATACGCTACAGGTTGTATCCCTCTTATACCTCGTCATTGTGCCCAGCGGGCTCCACCGGGTAGTCCATTTCCAGCCACCCGTTATACCCCCCATCCAGCGCGACTGCGCGATCAAATCCCAGTTCTTTTAGTGTGGCTGCGGCCAGGGTTGATATCTTGCCAAACTGGCAGTAGGTTACGATTCGTTGCGTTGGGTTGGTCAGCTGACTATTAACCTGAAGCTCAAGTTGCCCGCGGGGAATATTGATAGCGCCTGGAATATGTCCCCGACGGAACTGATCCGTTTCTCTCACATCCAGTAGCAGTATCGCCTGCGGCTCCGTCTTCAGTTTGAGTGCTACCTCTCTAAGTGACATAAAGGGAACCTTTTCTGCAGCTTCAGCGAGCAAACTGGCAACGGTTTTACCCCCGCTAAGATTCGTACGCAGCGCTTCGGTCAGATGATCGGGCATATCCAGGTTGAGCGTATTCATCTGCTTAATAAAGGCGCTACGCCCGGTTATCTGAAGCCTGCGGTTATTGAGTAGTTCACTGGCAATCGTGGTATATTTTTTGTCGCTGTAAATGTGGGCCGGATAGACCTGTGTTTCCGGCGGCAGCAATAACAGCTTATTGAACAGGCTGTTATACAGTTTAGCCGGATCTCCCCCTGGCAGATCGCTGCGTCCGGTTCCTCCCAGCAGTAAAGTATCCCCAGTCAGAACCCGGTCAGCAATCAGAATACAGATCGAATCTTCGGTATGTCCCGGTGTATGTATAATTTCTAGCTTAAGCTCGCCGAGGCGTATCATCTCGCCATCATCAACATGAAAAGTAACAAAGGGAGCCGGACTGTTGCGATGCATAATAACCGGCACCTGCAACTGACGTGCGAGTGTCTGGCTGGCGCTGAAGTGATCCGCATGGGTGTGGGTATCCAGCAGATAGTGTAAACGCAGCCCCTCCTTATTGAGCAGGGCCCGGTAATTGTCCTGCATACTCAGTTCAGGATCTATAATGATTGCGCTGCGTTGATGGCTGCATCCGATCAGGTAGGACTGGCAACCCCGTTGTGTTGCGAGCTGATGAAAGATCATGGCCATGGTTTTCTGCCGTTTGGTGTTTATTACCTTGTCACTCAGTATAGCAACAGCCTGAAATGACCCGAGACGTTAGCAGTATTAACAGTCATCTCCGCGAGATTCCTGAGAAACGTTTTCAGCTGTTAGTGTCAGTAAAGTGATACAACGCGATGTGTTAGTAATTACTTTCAATAGAGTGGCTGAAATAAGGCCTTTAATCAGATTGCAATATTTAATTCACAGCAAACAAGAAATATTTAAAGGGCTGATAAGAAATTATATAAAGGTATTTATAAATACCTGTTGAATTACGTAACTTATTGAAATATATAGTTTAAAAAATGTGTGTCGTTTATGTGACCGATTTGTTTCGGGGCCAATAACCACGGGTGTTTTAGCCAACTACCCCAATAATACACACAGTTTTATCCACAGAAAATGTGCACAACTAAGCCGGTTGATAACTGTGTTTCGGTCTGTCAGAAACTGGCTGAATGACGCAGAAAAAAGACAGTTATATGAAAGCAAACCGGTTAGTTTACGGTTGATGACTTTAGTCAATTCCTACACAACTAAAACCTACTACAGTTACTCTGTTGCTGGCGAACCAGGCTTGTTTACGACGGGTGTAGGAGGGGCTATGAAACTAAGCAATGAAGATACAGTGGAAGCTATTCGTTGGATCAATGAGCAGTTTGAGTGCAATGGCTGTTTTCCCGCCTGCTGTACACAAAATGAAAGTACTAACTATGGAAAAATCCTTCAGCATGTGAAGGCCTATAAGGACTGGAGTAAAACACCCTCTACCCAGGATGCTGTCAATCGCTGGATGAGTAGCTGGCTCTGTTCAGATGAGATTGATCAGTTGCGTGGCAGTTGTAAAAGACTGAATTAACCGTTTTCCCGAAGGTCACGGATAAGGCTGATAAATTGTTAGGCTAAATGTGCTTATTCAGCTTTCTCTTTAAATTCACACAGATCTTCTATCAGACAGGAACCACAGCGGGGTTTACGCGCAACACAGGTGTATCGACCGTGGAGAATAAGCCAGTGATGGGCGTCGATAAGAAACTCCTTGGGGACAAAACGCATCAGTTTCTTTTCCACTTCAAGGACATTCTTTCCCGGCGCTATTCTGGTTCGGTTTGATACCCTGAATATGTGTGTATCTACAGCCATGGCTGGTTGACCAAAGGCCGTGTTCAGTACAACGTTAGCAGTCTTTCGACCGACGCCTGGAAGCCCTTCGAGGTCTTCCCGGTTGTCAGGAACGACTGATCCATGCTTATCAATCAGTATCTTACAGGCTTTGATAATGTTTTCTGCTTTAGCGTTATACAGGCCGATGGTCTTTATATACTCCTTTAAACCCTCCACGCCCAGGGCATAGATCGCTTCTGGTGTATTGGCAACCGGAAACAGTTTGCGGGTTGCTTTATTTACGCCGACATCGGTTGCCTGTGCTGACAGTGTCACTGCGACCAGAAGTTCAAACGGATTGCTATATTCCAACTCTGTTACCGGGTTGGGATTGGCTTCCCGCAGGCGGGAGAAAATTTCGTGGCGTTTTGCGGCGTTCATAGGTTCCGGCAGATAGCGTTGTGTTAAGAGAGGTATGTTAACGGGGAGAGGTGTCTGGGGCAACTGCTCCGGGGGACTGTAAACCGTATTATCCCAGTGACCATCACAGCATAACCGGATCTTATAATCGCTGATAGCGCGGTGTTTTTTATAGCAATTAACAGGTAAACAGGGCTATAGTTTAAGCAATGTTACAGTGTTGTTTAACAGCCCGGGGGTATTATAAATGGTTTGCTTAGATGGTTAATGGTTTGCCTTTGCCTGAAGAGAAGAAACTGTTGGTTATCTACAGGGTGGAGTCGGGGTGTCTGGGGCCGGATGGCGCACAGCTTATCGATGCCTTCTGTGGTTTTGCCCAGGAAAAATTTGAATCAGTGGATTCAGATATTATTCGGTGGACTATCGTACCCAGAAACAGTAAAACACTTCCTGAAATAGAATATAATGTCGTAGGCAAGCAGATAAGCCACTTACAAGCTATACGGTACCTGGCGTTTTTTGGTAGAAACCTCGATGGATTTGAGGGGAATCTGAGCGAAAAAATTGCAAGATATATTGAGGCGTTCATGAGTCGGTAATCATTGCGTAACCGTTTAGCCTTTTTATCTTATCTGATACGTTTAGCCGCACGATCAAATGGTATTGGTTAGTCCATGCCTGACACCCTTTTGGAATCACAATGAAAAAGACGTTTAACTTAACGCATCCCAAGCTTACTGTTCCAAGACGAGTAGATGCTATTAAGCACGAGATTAAAAAATATTTAAAACGAGAGCGTAATAAAGCGCTACCTGAGAATGCTGATTTTTGGGACTTTGATTGTCGTTTTGGCGCTGATGAAGCCAGTAGCGAAGCGGTTCATCTCACCGAGATCAATAAAAAGATCTCTGAAGTTGAGTTAAACCAGCAGGAGTCCTTCTATCTGGAAATTCTGGCTAAGCCTGGATACCGCACTAAAAAGCATGATCAGGCTGAATAAACAGGCTAAAGCATTAAAAAAAGCGACCCAGGGTCGCTTTTTTGTTGTGCTGTTGGTGCTATTTTAATAACCGTTGATACTCACGGCTTGAGGGTGCAAAAGGGCCGCCAGAATGAGTTCAGGCGGCAGTGAGGCACTCTTATAAAATGACACATTAGCGCATATCGGGGAAGCCCGATGCTTATTAAGTGCTGCTCTAGTGGCGGTGTTCACCCAGTAAGCCCACAGACTCAGCTTTGTCTCTTTTGGCGGCTTTCTTCTCTTTCTGTGTCATGAGTGGTTTTTTCTTAGACTCTTTCTTACTGTTCTTATCTTTGCTCATTTTAGTGCTCCAGGAAATATTGAATATTTAACAGAACAACCATAACCACCCGATTGTCAGCAGAGAATCTAACAGCAGATTTTGTCTGTAGAGCTGATAATAGGTGCTAATGGCGCTTTGGAACTTAGCCGAGGCTACACAGGAGAGATTAGAAATTAGTGCAGGAAAGACGTTCCATAATAGCACGGGAAGTACTGGGGGAGCTATGCTTCTCTTCAGGAGCCAGAGGGCGCTTGCCACTAGAAAAGAGCGAAGCGCAGTGTCTGGCTGGATCGTTGAGATCTAAGATATATTCCCGGTTACTCTGACACGACGGGATTCGCCGGTCGGCTCAATTGGAGTTGCGGGGGCTTTTCTTCGCTCTTCCAAGCGTTTATCAATAATGTTTTTCAACGCAATCAGCAGGCCCATGCCAACAAATGCGCCTGGCGGCAGGATGGCAAACAGGAAGCCGACATAGTCATCCAGAATAACGAGTTTCCAGCTTTCGGCAGCCGGGCCGAACAGCAGTTGCATATCACTGAACAGGGTTCCCAGACCCAGAATCTCGCGCATGCCTCCGAGTATGATCAGTACCGCGGTGAACCCGAGACCCATCATTGCGCCATCCAGCAGAGATGCGCCTACCGGATTTTTTATCGCGAAGGCATCGGCCCGGCCCATGATGGCGCAGTTGGTTACGATCAGTGGGATAAAGATACCGAGGATGGTATACAGCTCATAGGTGAATGCCTGCATCAACAGTTCTATACAGGTTACAAATGAGGCGATAATCATCACAAATACCGGCAGTCGTACCGACTCAGGAATGAACTTGCGGAACATGGAGATAGTGAGGTTAGAGCCGATCAGCACGATGGTGCTGGCAAGCCCCAGTCCTATTGCATTGACGACGGTGCCGGTGACCGCCAATAGCGGGCAGAGGCCGAGCAGTTGGACCAGCGCAGGGTTGTTGTCCCAGAGACCATCGAGGGTGATTTTGCGGTAATCATTCGCCATCTTATTCAGTTCCAGCCGTTTCAGAGTGTATATCTGACCGGGTTTCAAGCAGTGCAGTTTTATGTTCGCGGAAATAGTGAATTGCCCGGGCGGTTGCGTTAACGACTGCACGGGGGGTTATGGTCGCTCCGGTAAACTGATCGAAACGGCCGCCATCTTTTTTCACCGCCCAGGAAGGGTCATCATCCCCCTCATAGCGCTGGCCGTCAAAGCCGTGCAGCCAGCTGGACTTCTTCAGTTCGACTTTGTCTCCCAGTCCGGGGGTCTCCTTATGGGCCAGAACCCTGACGCCGGCAACCGATTCATCGGCATTGATGCCCACAATCATATTGATATTGCCGGTATAGCCATCGGGAGCCGTCACTGGGATTATCACCGTGACGACCTGACCATCACGGCGGGCGCGGAACACTTCAATGGGCTGAGTGCTGGCCGTCAGTGTCGGTGCATCAATTGCAATGGTATCTTCCAGCAGATTATTATCGATACTCTCTTTAGGAACAATCTCATACAGCGCTTTGGCCCGTGCTTCCCGCTCATTGATATCGATCTGAGCTTTAGTCGACACCTGAGTCAAGGCGATGGCGCCGGATGTGATCACGGCAAAGATACTCAGTCCCAGCGCGCTGTTACGAATGGCTGTCAACATCTCCATTACTTCATACCCCGGTTTGGTTTTGCATGGCCGTAACTGCGGGGTTGAGTGTACTGATCGATGAAGGGTGCACAGAGATTCATCAGCAAGACCGCAAACGCGACCGCATCCGGATAGTTACCCCAGCTGCGGATAACAAAAATCAGCATGCCGATCCCTGCACCAAACCAGAGTTTGCCTTTGTTACTGGTGGCCGACGTGACTGGATCGGTGGCGATAAAGAATGCCCCCAGCATCGTTGCCCCGGCAGTCAGATGGAAAAATGGATCAGGATACTGGTCCGGCATCAGCAGGAAAAACAGGGTGGAGATAACGGCCAGACTGCCCAGCATTGCGACCGGGGTGTGCCAGGTGAATATTTTTTTGTACAGCAGGAATACGCCACCCATAAAATAGGCCGCACTCACCGCATGCCAGGCGCCAATACCGTTGGCCAGCAGCGCATTTTCGACCCACATCTCTTCGGTGGTGAAACCGCCCCGGTGACGCATAACATCCAGCGGTGTTGCCATTGTGTGAGCGTCAATTCCCGCTCCGGCGGTGCCAAAAATCGCCGCCAGCGTGTCACCAAGGGAGAGCACCGACCAGCCCTCTCCGGTCATGACAAAAGGCGCTGCCCAACTGGTCATCTGCACTGGGAACGATACCAGTAGCAGGGCGTAGGCCACCATGGCCGGATTAAACGGGTTGTTGCCCATACCGCCATACAGTTGCTTGGCAATCACGATGGCAACGAGTATACCGATCGTCATTATCCACCAGGGGGCAAACGGTGGCAGTGCCAACCCCAGCAAAACCGCTGTAACCACCGCACTGTAGTCGGACAGATAAAAGCTGACCGGCCGTTTACGCAGCTTAATAATCGTGGCTTCCATGGCCACAGCCAGCAGGGTGCCCCAGAGAACCTGAATCAGGGTACCCCAGCCAAAAAAGAAGGTCATTGCAGCCAGTCCGGGGAGGGTTGCGAGCAGCACCGTTAGCATCACGTTGCCGGTGCTGCCGGCTCGGTGGGCGTGGGGTGATGTGATTCGGATCAGTGCCATTCTGTCTACTCAGTTCTGCCGCCTCATTTAACAGAGGCGGTTTATTAGAGACGCTTTAGTCAAACGCCTGCCTAAAAAGATTAACTATTATTCAGAGAAACGTTCCAGAGTCGAGTTCAGCTTTTCAGCCTCAGTCCGGGCAGCCAGAAGTTCCTCTTCAAGCGTCTGTTTATGATCGTCTTCCGCTTTGCTCAATGCCCGCTCGGCTTTCGTTACCGCAGCTCTTGCCATCGCCGCGTCGATCTTCAGTTGTTTAAGATCAATGCCCTGTTGCGCAGCGGCGGCGGCTTTTTCCGCCTCTGCTGCATTGAATATGGCCTGTGCGGCATCATGACGGGCTTTCAGTTCAGCTATATCGGCTTCCAATACAGGGTTTGTCTCTCCTTCAGGAAGCTCTGCCAGCTGCTTCTCAGCCTTTTTCAGCTTAGTGCGCATAATCGACACCTGCTGCTTCAGCTCTTTGAGGCTGGTTACCGGCTCGGCCTCAGTGATCGTTGCGGGGGTATCCACAGCACTGGTTTTAACCTGTGCCAGCTCATCCTGAAGTGTTGTGAGCTTATCTTTGAGTTTGTCGACGCCTGCGGCCATCTTATCGGCTGCGGGACTGCCGGATTCAACGGCTGCTTTCCAGGCACTCTCTGCTTTATTGACTTTACCCTGCAGTGTGGCAATGTCAGATTCAAGTTCTGAGGTGTCCGCTATTGCAGCCGGGGCTGCTGATGCAGAGGCGCGGATATGGGTCAGTTCATCCTGCAGGGCTTTCAGCTTATCTTTCAGTTTGTCTACGCCTGCGGCCATCTTATCGGCTGCCGGACTGCCGGATTCAACGGCTGCTTTCCAGGCGCTCACTGCTTTATCGACTTTACCCTGCAGTGTGGCAATGTCTGATTCAAGCTCTGAGGTATCCGCTGTTGCAGTCGGGGCTGCTGATGCGGAGTTGCGGATATGGGTCAGCTCATCCTGCAGGGCTTTCAGCTTATCCTTCAGTTTATCGACGCCAGCGGCCATTTTATCGGCTGCCGGGCTGCCGGAGTCAACGGCTGCTTTCCAGGCCTTCTCTGCTTTATCGATTTTGCCCTGCATCGCGGCGATATCCGTTTCCAGTTCTGCCGTATTGACGCTTGCTGTCGCAGCCGGAGCGTTGCCGCTTTCAGCGTCTTTATAAGCTTTTTCGGCGGCCAGGCTTTTTGCCTGCAGTTCGGCTATCTGAGCGTTCAGTGTGTCGATATCGCCGGTGCCACTCTCTTGCGCGATTCTTAGTTGCTTTTCCGCTTTTTTTAGTTTGGTGCGAGCGATCGCTGCGTTATTCTTCAGCTGTTTCAGATCGGTCTCTGGTGCCGCCTGAGTTGGTTTCTGGGGCGGAGTGTTCTGGGCGTCAGTATAGGCCTTTTCCGCCTGGTCTGATTTAAGCTGCAGTTGTTGTAGGGTTGCCTGTAGCGTTTCGATACCCTCCAGGCCTTTCTCCTGAGCGTTGGCCAGCGCCTTTTCCGCTTTTCTGAGTTTGGTACGGGCAATGGCAGCGTTGCTTTTCAGCTGTTTGAGATCAGGACCTGTGGAAGCCGCAGCGCTGGACGCAGTCGGTGTGGAGGCGTTGCTCAGCGCGGCATCTTTTTTCGCGGCCTGGGCTGCGGCGGCTTCGATCGCGCGTTGCTTACGCCGCTCCTCTTTTTCAATCTTTTCCCGCTCCAGGCGTTCTAAACGGGCCTCGAAACGGATCCGTGCATGGTCCGCTTTGCGCTGCTCCTCATCCTCTTTACGGATCTCCGCCTTGGCGAAGCGATAATACTGAACCAGAGGAATATTACTCGGACAGACGTAAGAGCAGGCACCGCATTCGATACAGTCGAACAGGTTGTGATGACGGGCTTTATCAAACTCTTTGCCTTTGGCGAACCAGTAAAGCTGCTGCGGCAGAAGTTCTGCCGGACATACCTGTTCGCACATGCCGCAACGGATACAGGCCTGTGCCGGGGGTTGCGGAGGCATCTCCTCGATGGAGCCTGCGATCAGACAGTTGGTGGTTTTGATCACGGGGATCTGTTCATTGGTGACCGTAATACCCATCATCGGACCGCCGACAACCAGACGATGCATCTGTTCACGTCGGACTTCGGAGTGATCCAGCAGATCAGTAAAGCGGGTGCCGATACGCACTTCATAATTCTGTTTGTGGCCGGCAGCCTGACCGGTAACGGTAACAATTCTCGAGATCAGCGGTTCGCCACGGACGACCGCACGGTAGATCGCCGTCGTGGTACCGATATTCTGACAGACAATCCCGACGTCTGCCGGAATCCTGCCGCTGGGGACTTCGACCCCGGTTAGCAGTTTGATCAGCTGCTTTTCACCACCGGAGGGGTACTTCGTTGGTGTGATGACAATATCCAGATTGAGCGGACTATTATCCAGTGCCGCATGCAGGGCGCGAATCGCCTGAGGTTTGTTATCCTCGATACCCACCATAATATGCAGTGGTTTCAGCAGATGAGCGATGATTTCTATGCCACCCAGAACCTCATCGGCCCGTTCCCGCATCAGCATATCATCTGCGGTGATATAGGGTTCGCACTCGGCAGCGTTGATGATCAGGGTGTTGACGATATGATCATCACCCAGATGCAGTTTCACATCGGTCGGAAAGCCCGCTCCGCCCATGCCGGCGATACCGGACTGACGGATATACTCAATCAGATCCTGTTTGGGCAGTTTGGTATAGTCTTCAATCCCCTGGTGCTCAACCCATTCATCCCGGCCATCTGATTCAATGATCAGGCAACCCGCTTCCATACCGGACATATGCGGTACCGGGTGGGGGGCGATCGCGACAACCGTGCCGGAAATGGATGCATGGATGTTGGCGCTGATCCGGCCAACTGCTTCAGCAACCAGCTGACCCTTCAAAACCCGGTCACCAACGCTGACGACCGGCTCAGCAGGCAGGCCTATATGTTGCTGTAGTGGCAATATTACCCGCGCAGGTACCGGCGCCAGTGAGATTGGCGCCCCAGTGGATTGTTTTTTGTTTTCCGGAGGATGGATACCGCCATGGAAACCATGCACTTTAACGGTGTTTTTCATCTGTCAGCCTCCAGTGCAATACCGGGATGGCGGTCGGTCGCGATCAGTTCGACACCGGATTTAGGCACTGGCCACTGCCAGTTATTAAGTGTGGTTTCGGTGGGCAGCATATCAATACAGTCAACAGGGCAGGGTTCGACACAGAGATCACAGCCGGTACATTCGGAAGCGATTACGGTGTGCATCTGTTTTGCGGCACCGAGAATTGCGTCAACCGGACACGCCTGAATACATTTGGTACAGCCGATACACTCGTCTTCGCGAATGTAAGCTACTTTTTTGACCTGCTCTTCGCCGTGCTCGGCGTCCAGTGGCGTCGCTTCCACATCCAGCAGATCCGCCAGAGCCTCGATAGTGCTCTGGCCTCCGGGAGGACATTTGTTAATCGCCTCATCATTATTGACGATCGCTTCCGCATAGGGGCGACAGCCCGGGTGTCCGCACTGACCGCACTGGGTCTGAGGCAATAAAGAGTCGACCTGGTCAACCAGAGGGTTGCCTTCGACTTTAAAGCGGATTGAGGAATAACCCAGCAGAATACCGAATACCAGGCCCAGTCCTAACAATACCAGCACGGCAATTAATACAGCGCTCACGGTAACTCCTTAAAACTGAACCAGGCCGGTAAAACCGAGGAAGGCGAGTGACATCAGGCCCGCAGTCACCATACCGATTGCGGTTCCCTGGAACGGAGCCGGTACATCAGCGATAGTGATACGTTCCCGCATGGCGGAAAACAGGATCAGCGCCAGCGAAAAACCAACGGCGGCGCCAAACCCATAAGCGATCGACTCGATAAAGCCGTTCATCTTTTTGATATTTAACAGTGCAACACCCAGAACTGCACAGTTGGTGGTGATGAGGGGCAGAAAGATCCCCAGTAACTTGTAGAGCAGGGGGCTGGTTTTACGTACCACCATTTCGGTGAATTGCACGACGACGGCAATAACCAGAATAAATGAGATGGTTTTGAGGTAGGTCAGATCCAGCGGTGCCAGCAGATAGGTGTATACGAGATAACTGCAAATCGATGACAGCGTCAGAACAAAAGTCGTTGCCAGTGACATGCCCATCGCGGTTTCGAGTTTATTGGACACGCCCATAAAGGGGCACAGTCCGAGAAACTGAACCAGTACGAAGTTGTTCACCAGTACAGTGCTGATAATAATTAGCAGATAATCAGTCATAAGATTCGTTACATCATCACCGGTATCGGGGTACCGGAACTGCCTTGAAATTAGAAAGTTCTAAAGTCTACCGATTTTGGAGGCTTTCCGGTATAGCTTTATGCCTGATGTGCCTCAATTTTTCTGCACCTGCGTCATAAAAACCGGATGATCTGCTGACGCTCCTGGCAAGATCTCCCCAAACGACAATCCGGGCCTGAACTGATTCAGACCCGGGTGTTTACTATCTGATCCGCGAGGGTCAGATGGCGCCGTTCTCGCGCAGCAGTTCCAGAATTGCATTGGCCTGTGCGGCGACCGGTTGTGCAGATGCACTCAGGCTCAGATCGCCGGCACCGGCGTCAAGATCCACAACCAGAGTACCCTCAGGCAGGGCAGTACTGGCATCGGTTAATACCAGAAGACCGTTGTCGTTGAACAGGCTGGCTACCAGGCCGGCTTCTGCCGCAACCGCGTTGTTCAGTACAGCAACAGCACGCCCCTGATTGAACAATTGCCGTTCAGTGGTGTACAGCAGTGTGTTGCGCTGCTCCTGCGAGCCACCCTGAATTGCCAGGGTAATCGCTTTCTGACCGAAGCGGCGCTCTCTGTCCTGCTTGCTGATGGCTGCACTGGTGGTAACCAGGTGATCGCTGACCGTGCTGTTCTCACTGTTATCCGCTGCAATCATACCGGCAGCGACCGTGATATTGGTCAGCCGGTCAATGATGATAAATGAGCCGGTCGTGTGGTGAGAGCGGTAATCGTCAGTCACTACAGGGCGCTCAAGGGTGATCTCACAGCGGCCAATCTCATTCAGCTTGAGCGTTGCTGCCGGGTGCTGTTGTTGCGTATTTACATCAACACAGTGACGAATGCTGCTGATGCCGCCAGCGACGGTCTGCGTAGCCATTTTAATATCGTACTGACGGCCGGGCATCAGTTCCTGCTCCGCCATCCATACCACCATGGCATCAAAGCGATTGCTGACCCGGGCGTTATCGCTGCTGTGAACGATCATATCGCCACGGCTGATATCGATCTCATCTTCCAGTGTCAGGGTAACTGCCATCGGTGGGAAGGCTTCCTGCAGCTCTCCTTCAAAAGAGACAATCGATTTCACCCGGCTGCTCTTGCCTGAAGGCAGCACGGTGATGGCATCACCTGGACGTACTACGCCGGACCCCAGGGTGCCGCAATAACCGCGGAAATCCAGGTTGGGGCGGTTAACGTACTGAACCGGAAAGCGCAGCTGATCGAAGTTCTGGTCATTAGCGATCTCGATAGTTTCCAGATACTGCATCAACGGAGCTTCTTTATACCAGGGCATATTTTCGCTCAGATTGACGACGTTATCGCCTTTCAGTGCTGATAATGGTACGAAATGGATATCTTTCAGGTCCAGATCTTTAGCGAATTCGAGATAATCCTGTTTGATCTCTTCATAACGGGCTTCGCTGAAGTCCGCCAGGTCCATCTTATTGATCGCAACGATGGTGTGTTTGATGCCCAGAAGGGAAACAATGAAGCTGTGACGTTTGGTCTGAACCTGTACACCATGACGGGCATCGATCAGGATGATCGCAAGATCACAGGTCGACGCACCAGTAGCCATGTTACGGGTATACTGCTCATGTCCGGGAGTGTCAGCGATGATAAATTTACGCTTATCGGTTGAGAAGTAGCGGTAGGCGACATCGATAGTGATGCCCTGTTCACGCTCTGCCTGCAAGCCATCGACCAGCAATGCCAGATCCAGTTCTTCACCGGCATTACCCACTTTGGCGTTATCTGAGTGCAGTGCAGCAAGCTGATCTTCATAGATCATCTTGGAATCGTGCAGCAGACGACCGATCAGGGTCGATTTACCATCGTCTACGCTGCCGCAAGTAAGAAAGCGCAGTAGTTCTTTGTTTTCATGTTGTGCCAGGTAAGCTTCGATATCGCTGGCGATCAGATCGGACTGATGACTCATGATTGTGTTCCGTATTCTTAAATTCTGTACAGTGCAGTAACTGAAATCTTGGTAAAGGCAGTGTTAGAAGTAACCTTCCATCTTCTTCTGCTCCATGGATCCAGCGCTGTCGTTATCAATGACCCGGCCCTGACGCTCAGATGTTGTGGTTAACAGCATCTCCTGAATAATCTCGGGAAGGGTTTGTGCTGAGGACGCAACGGCACCGGTAAGTGGGTAGCAGCCGAGGGTACGGAAACGCACCATCTTCATCTCAGGGACTTCACCCTCTTCCAGTGGCAGACGGTCATCATCAACCATGATCTCGACGCCATCGCGAACAACAATCGGGCGCTCGGCAGCAAAGTAAAGTGGCACAATCGGGATGCTTTCCAGGTAGATGTACTGCCAGATATCCAGCTCAGTCCAGTTAGACAGCGGGAAAACACGGATGCTTTCACCTTTATCGATTCGGGTATTAAAGGTGTTCCACAGCTCCGGACGCTGATTTTTAGGGTCCCAGCGGTGATTTTTGTCACGGAAGGAGAATACCCGCTCTTTGGCACGGGATTTTTCCTCATCGCGGCGAGCGCCACCAAATGCAGCATCAAATTTATATTTGTTCAGTGCCTGTTTCAGGCCCTGTGTTTTCATGATGTCGGTGTGTTTCTTCGAGCCATGGGTGAAGGGGCTGATGTCCATATCAACGCCTTCCTGATTAACATGTACAATCAGATCCATACCTGCTTCTTCCGCCATTTTGTCACGGAAGCTGATCATCTCTTTGAATTTCCAGGTGGTGTCAACATGCATCAGTGGAAAAGGGGGTTTGCCCGGATAGAAAGCCTTGCGGGCCAGATGCAGCATCACTGCGGAATCTTTACCGACGGAGTAAAGCATGACCGGGTTTTCAAATTCCGATGCAACTTCGCGAATAATGTGAATGCTTTCAGCTTCCAACTGACGCAGGTGGGTCAGTCTGTGTTCCGGCAATTGACTCATATTGATTAACTCTTTCTACATACCTGATAAATGTCATGGCTGCGTACACTGCTGCAGATCCTTTCGGTCCGGTCAGCATAAAACGCACGCTACCTTATTATTGGTGGCCATTATGGCAGATCTTTTTTTAAAATCAAAAAGAATATGTTGGAATTTTTTAATAGCTTTTTGGTATAAGTGGCTCGTGCTTGGCAATATACGGGTTTTTATCCAGAGCGGGGTATTGCTTATATCAAAAAGGAATTAATAAATTTATAATTATTATTTTGCGTTATAAGTGGCGCTGGCTATTATAGCTCATTCTGATTTTGCGGTGGTCCGTCTGAAATACGATGGATAACCTTATTTTAAGGCAGCTGAGAACGTTGATGGAAATAGCATACAGCTTTGCCGGCCTGGTGGTTGGTTTTATTGTCGGTCTGACCGGAATTGGCGGTGGTGCTTTGATGACGCCCATTCTGATTGTTGGTTTTGGCATTCCCCCGGTTACTGCGGTCAGTACCGATCTGCTGTATGCGGCGATCACTAAGTTTGGGGGCAGCATCTCCTATGCCCGGAAAAAACTGGTTGAGTGGCGGGTGGTGTTTTTACTGCTGGGTGGTAGTATCCCCGGTGCATTGATGACACTCAACTATCTCGATGGACTGGGTGGTCTTGAAAAAATAGAACACCTGATGAACATCACGCTGGGTGTATCACTGGTGCTGACCTCTGTGGCGGTATTTTTTCGTGCCTGGATAAGAGCGTCAGTGGTAAAACTGGAAGGTACCGGGTTCGAAAAGCATGGTCGTCGTTATCGCCCCTATGTCACGCTGCTGATGGGCGTCGTTCTGGGGGGGCTGGTCACGCTTTCATCCGTGGGCGCCGGAGCACTGGGCACCGCGTTGCTTATTGTGCTCTACCCGCGGATGAGTATGCAGACGCTGGTTGGAACGGATCTGGTTCATGCTGTGGTGCTGACCGGTATCGCTGGAGCCGGGCACTATAGTATGGGTAATGTTGACCTCTGGTTGCTGCTTTGTCTGGTGATCGGTTCACTACCGGGAGTATTCCTGGGCAGTCATTTTGGCAGCAAATTGTCGCCCAGAGTGATACAGCCGATTATGGGAACACTGCTGCTGGCTATCGGCATGCGCTTTGTGCTCGCAGGCTGAGTGAAGGGTTACCTTCATAACGACTGAATTTTTGAATTTTAATTTTTAAAGGGTGAGGGCCGGTTAGCCGGCGTTAATATACGATGTATCAATATAATGAACAGGATCAGAATCTGATCAATGCGCGGGTTGAGCAATACCGCGATCAGACCCGCCGTTTTCTGGCAGGTGAAATTCCCGATGAGGAGTTCCGTGGCCTGCGTCTGATGAATGGTCTCTACATTCAGCGTCAGGCTCCGATGCTGCGTATTGCCGTGCCGTACGGTCTGATGAACTCTGTTCAGGTTCGTAAGCTGGCCGATATCACCCGTAAATACGATAAAAATTACGCTCACTTTACGACCCGGACCAATGTGCAGCTGAACTGGCCGAAACTGGAAGAGGTGCCTGATATTCTCGCCGAGCTGGCTGAGGTACAGATGCACGCGATTCAGACCAGTGGCAACTGTCTGCGAAATACCACCACGGATCACTTTGCCGGCATTATCCCTGATGAAATTGAAGATCCGCGTCCATGGTGTGAGATTATCCGTCAGTGGACGACGCTGCATCCTGAGTTTGCTTACCTGCCACGCAAATTTAAAATTGCCGTGACCGGTGGTCCGGAAGATCGTGCTGCCTCCAAGGTGCATGATATCGGTCTGCATATGGTGAAAAACGCTGCCGGAGAGATCGGTTTTGAAGTGCTGGTTGGCGGTGGTCTGGGCCGTACACCGGTGATCGGAAAAGTGATCCGTGAGTTCCTGCCGAAACAGGATCTGCTGACCTATCTGGAGGCGATCCTGCGGGTATATAACCTGAATGGCCGTCGTGATAACAAATACAAGGCGCGTATCAAGATACTGGTGAATGCGCTGGGTATTGATGAGTTCAGAAAGCTGGTTGAGGCGGAGTGGGAGATCATTCGCAGCACTGAACTGGCACTGACCGACGACTATGTTGCCAAGATTAAAGGCTACTTCGAGCCGCACCCATACGCAGCTGATGCGGTGGATGGCCTCTCTGTGCTGGAAAACCAGCTGGAAGACAATGCTGATTTCCGTGCCTGGTATGAGCGTAACACCCGGGCACACAAAGTTGCCGGATACCGCGCTGTGGTGATCTCTCTGAAGCCGCACCTGAAACCGCCGGGCGATATTACCGATGTGCAGCTGGATGCGGTTGCCGATCTGGCGGATACCTTCAACTTTGGTGAGATTCGCAGCACCCATGATCAGAATCTGGTGTTCGCTCACGTTGCTGCCGGCGATCTTTACACACTGTGGCAGTCATTGCGCGACCTGAACCTGGCTCGCGCCAATATCGGCACCCTGACCGACATGATTGTCTGCCCGGGATTTGATTTCTGTTCTCTGGCCAATGCGCACACTCTGGGGGTGGCTGAGCAGATTAACGAGAAGTTTGATGATCTTGACTATCTCTACGATATTGGTGATATCAAACTGAATATGTCTGGCTGTATTAATGCCTGCGCCCATCACCATGTCGCCCACATCGGTATCCTGGGGGTTGATAAAGGGGGCGAAGATTTCTACCAGATTACACTGGGCGGTTCATCCCGTGAAGATGCCACTCTGGGGAAAATTATTGGTAAATCGGTAGCACAGGCAGAAGTTGCCGATACGATTGAGAAGATCCTGCAGGTTTACGTTGAAAACCGCTTTGAAGATGAACGTTTTATCGAGACCGTACGCCGTATCGGCCTTGTTCCGTTTAAGGAGAGAGTTTATGCCACTGTTAATTAATCACGCTGTAGCTGAAGACAGTTGGTTGCTGGTTGATGTAGACAATTTCAGCACACACCTTAATGAAGATATTGTCGTGCCTTACGAGCTGTTTTCTGAACATACCGATGCTCTGCTCAACGCCGGGGGTAAGCTGGGTGTGCGTATTAACGGTGATCAGGACCTGAATCTGCTGCTACAAAATATTGATAAGCTGTCGCTGATTGCTATTGAGTTTCCGGCATTTACCGATGGTCGTGGTTTTAGTTTTGCCCGCATCCTGCGCCGTTCCGGTTTTACCGGACAGATTCGTGCTGAAGGCGACGTCACCCGTGATCGTCTGGAATATATGGAGCGTTGTGGTTTTGATGCTTTTGCGATTCCTGCTGACCGCTACAGCGATGATATTGTCACCGCTTTTGGTGAAGTGCCGGTTCGCTACCAGGGCAGCGCTGATGATGAACGACCTATTTTCCGCCAGTAACTGATCGGGGCCAAAGTGATGAGCGAACAAATAACCGCTGAACTAGAAGCGAAGATTGCCAATACCGTCTCTGTATTGAAGCAGGCTGCTGCAGAGTACGCAGAGGGTCGGGTTGTATTTGCTAACAGCCTGGGGGCTGAAGATGTGGTGATTACTGATCTGATCAGCAAGCATACACCACAGATCGGTATGTTTGTGCTTGATACCGGTCGCCTGCCAGAAGAAACGCTGAAGCTGCTGGCTGATGTTCAGGCGCTGTACCGCAATCTGACGGTTGCGGTTTACTATCCGGATGCCTCAGATGTAGAGCAGTATGTCCGTGATCACGGCGTTAATGCCTTCTATGAGAGTCAGGAGATGCGCAAGGGATGCTGTTTTGTCCGCAAGATAAAACCCCTGAAGCGTGCCCTTGCTGACCGGGATGCCTGGATTACCGGCCTGCGCCGTGAGCAATCTGTGACCCGTGACGAGATCGGCTTCAAAGAGTTTGATGAAGGGAATGGCATCGACAAGTTTAATCCCCTGGCGGACTGGACTGAAAAAGAGGTGTGGGCTTATATCCGCGCCAACAACGTCCCCTACAACGAACTGCATGATAAACATTATCCCAGCATCGGTTGTGCACCCTGCACCCGTGCCGTTGCTGTGGGTGAAGATGTCCGAGCTGGACGCTGGTGGTGGGAGAATCCGGAAACCCGGGAATGTGGCTTACACCCTGGAACGCCGACGGCTGAGCAGGAGGAAGCAAAGCCTGTTAATGTGATGGATTTTCTGCCGAAGTAAATTTGTCACTGACCATTCTAAAAAGCCCGCTCCCCGCGGGCTCTTTTCTGCTATCTTTTGATACAGTAAACTTAAATTCAGGTGTATTAAACACCTGTTTTTTCATATGCTTATCTGCTTCTCACTTTCTGAGGATACCGCTTTGGATTATCTGCCGTTATTTTTTAAGCTCAATGAGCGGACTGCGTTGTTGGTGGGTGGTGGACAGGTTGCCCTGCGAAAAGCAACCCTGCTAACCCGAGCGGGCGCGCGGGTTATTGTTGTCGCTCACCGGGTCGAGCCGGAACTGGTTGAACTGATCGAACAGCATAACGGTCAGGTTATCATTGGCGAATACCATTGTGGCCTTCTGAGCGAGGCTTATCTGGTTATCGCTGCGACTGATGATGATCAGCTCAATGAAAGAGTCCATTTTGATGCGGTTGAACGGCATATCCCCGTTAATGTTGTCGATAACCAGCCCCTCTGTACGTTTATATTCCCCGCGATTGTTGATCGCTCGCCAATTGTCATTGGTATTTCCTCGGGTGGTGAGTCACCGGTACTGGCCCGTCTGCTCAGAGCGAAACTTGAAACCTGGATTCCGCAGGGTTACAGCCGTCTGGGCAGGCTTGTCGGACAGTTTCGTCAGCAGGTGAAAGCGACTTTCAGCAGTGTTGAGCGACGCAGGATTTTCTGGGAAAAAATACTCCAGGGACAGGTGGCCGAAAAGGTTTTTGCCGGGCGGGACAAAGAGGCGCGTGCATTATTAGAGTCTGCGCTGGAGCAGGCGGATCCCGATCATCAGGTGGGTGAAGTGTATCTGGTTGGCGGGGGACCCGGGGATCCGGAACTGCTGACGTTCAAAGCGCTCAGGCTGATGCAGCAGGCCGATGTGATCCTTTATGATCAGTTGGTATCGCCCGAGATTGTTGATCTTTGCCGCCGTGATGCGGATCGCATCTTCGTTGGCAAGCGCCGTGATAATCATGCCGTTCCGCAGGAGGGTATCAACGAGTTGTTGGTAAAACATGCTCTGCAGGGGCGCAGGGTGTTACGGCTTAAGGGGGGGGATCCGTTTATCTTTGGTCGGGGTGGAGAGGAGCTGGAAACCCTGAAAAAGCATAATATCCCATTTCAGGTGGTTCCCGGTATCACCGCTGCCAGTGCCTGTTCAACCTATGCCGGTATTCCTCTGACCCACCGTGATTATGCTCAGTCGGTCAAACTGGTGACCGGGCAGTTGAAAAACCGCAGCTCGGATCTCAATTTCGATGAACTGGTTCATCCGAATCAAACCATCGTTTTTTATATGGGGTTGCATACATTGAACTCTCTGTGTGAACAACTCATCGCTCACGGCAAGCCTGCCAATACTCCGGCAGCGATTGTCTCAAACGGCACCCGGGCTGATCAGCAGGTGTTGACGGGCACATTGAGCAGCTTGCCTGACCTTCAGAGTCAGGCCCGGCTTCCGGCGCCTGCGCTGATTATTGTTGGCGAAGTGGTGCAGCTGCACGAAAATCTTGCCTGGTTTGGTGAAGAGGTGCTGCATAATCACGGTTTGATTCTGCCTGATGCCCATTAGGGTCGGTCTTCGGGCTGTAATGAGCAAATTGTTCAGATCAGGCATATTAAATATGCCGAAACGGCCGATTACAGGTCTGTAAATATAATAACTAATGCTATGAGTCATCTGGTGGGCACGAGTAGCAGAGCCCACTATTGGCCGGTAGTAAGGTGGTGACAGTGGCTGAGCATCGTAAACGGGTATTTACGCTCGATTTTGTAAAAGACAGAATTGATAATCTGCCTCTGATGCCCTCTGTTGTTGAGCAGTTGCATCAGCTTAGCCATGATGCGGTCGATTTTTATGCGAAGGTTGCAGAGCTAGCCGAGCAGGATCCTCCGCTGGCCGCAAAAATTCTCTCTGCTGCGCACACTGTGCCCTGCGGTCCTTTGAAACCTGTCTATAACATTGAGAAAGCGCTCGAACGGATAGGCGTTTTCAACACCCTGGATCTGATGCAGGAGCTGGGCTCGGTTAGCGTTTTTACACCGACGCTGGCGGGCCATAAAATTGGCTGGCGGCATTCGCTCGAGGTCGCCCTGTTTAGTCGTTTTCTGGCGGAGAATACTGAGGGTTTCAATGTTAGCAGTGATCTGGCTTACATGTCAGGATTACTGCATGATATTGGTCGTTTTGTGCTGTTGCAGATCTCAGTTAAAGCTGTCGATGTCGTGGATTCCAAAGGCTGGAACTCTCCTGAAGAACTGTCCGATATAGAGCAGCAAATGTATGGCTTTACCCATGCCGAAGTAGGCTACCTGGCGGCGCAGCACTGGAATCTGCCCCGGACCATGACCTCTATGTTACGTTTCCACCATGACTACGATTTGTGGAGCTATGATTCAGTCTCAGTGCCCTTCAAGCAGCTGCTGACGATTGTTCAGTTTGCCGATTTCCTCAGTGTTCTGTTGATCAAAAACCCTGAGTGGCCAGCCTGGTCCTCGATACAACTTAAGGGCGCTATCAGTGAATACTGTATCCATGAAAGCTGGCCAGCAATCGATTTTCCTGTTGAGAAGCTGGTGGCGCGGCTCCCTGCCTTATCAGAACAGTGTCTGCGGGTGTTGATTAAAGCAGGCACTGCCTGAACGCTGTTAAGTTAATACTGTTTTAAGAAATATTCCTATATCTGGTCATCCCATATTGGTCTAATCTGATTGATATTTAATCTGTTGTAGCGCACCTGGTTAATAGCGGGTAGGGGTTAAAGGGTAGTACTGATATATCGAAGTATCGTATTTTTCAGTGGCGCTTAACGTTCTTTTGATGGCAGTGGGGGAGTGTCATGAGTACTGTTAGCGAGCCGGATAAAAGAGTTTTAGAGCTTGAATTTGTTAAAGATCGGGTTGACCACCTGCCTGTAATGCCCTCTGTTATAGCGCAGTTAAAGCAGCTGAGTCACGATTCTGTTGATTTCTATGCCAAGGTTGCCGTTTTGGCACAACACTACCCTCCCTTAGCTGCCAGAATATTGAATTACGCTCATTCTTCACCTGCCCCCCTCAAACCCACTTATAGCTGTGAACACGCGCTGGAGCGCATTGGTATCTTCAAAACACTGGAACTGATGAAAGCACTTGAGGAGATTCAATTCGTAGAGCCTGCCAGACAAGGTGTTGAGGTCTGTTGGCGTCACTCTGTGGAAACGGCCCGTATTTGTCAGCTTTTGGCTGAGCATACGCCGGGTTTCGGGGTAAATTCAGACCTTGCCTATATCTGTGGGCTATTACATGATATTGGCAGACTTGTGTTGTTACAGATCCCGGTTCAGGATGTCGAGGTGCTAGAAGCTACGGGTTGGGACTCACCAGAAGAACTGAATGATCTGGAGGAGCAGGTGTTTGGGTTTAACCATGCCGATGTTGGTTATCTTGCCGCCCGGCAATGGAATCTGCCACACGATGTAACGCAAATATTGCGTTATCATCATGACTATAATTTCTGGCAGAACGAACGGCTTTCTTTGTATTTTCGAAAACTGCTGATACTTGTTCAGTTTGCAGATGCCCTGAGTATACTGGTTATTAAAAATCCTGAATGGCCTGCCTGGTCAGAGGTGCTACTTAAAGGCAGTATCTCAGAGTGTTGTATTCAGAAAAGCTGGCCTGACATCGCGTTTCCTATTGAACTGTTGACGAAGGAGTTACCCAGGATAGTAGATCTGAGCGAAAAAGTGACGGATGCCCAGGCACTCTACTCAGGTTAAAACAGCACTAAGCCCAGATAGACAATATTCAGTGCTGCCAGTATCAGCAGGGTATAGATCGTCATCTGCATACCCAGAACCCGCTTCTTAAGCAGCTGTTGCAGAATCCCCCGGGCATGGATAATCCGGCCTGTCAGCATTACCACGCCGAGAAGATTAATCAGAATCGGGTTGCCACCGTTATATTCCAGCAGGAACAGCAGTATCAGAAAAATTGGCAGATACTCTGTGGCATTACTATGGGCCGAACGGGCGATCTGAAGAGCTTCTATTCCACCGTCGGCATAGGCAATCTGATATTTTCGACGGGTGTTGATCACCTGCAGTGCCAGCCAGCAGATGAGCAGCGCTGAGAGTGCGGCATAGAGTGCAGTAAACATGAAATTTCCCTTTACACTGGTTTAGTCAAACTTACCTTTACGGTATCGATTCAACGCTTTATTTATTTCTTTGATCCGGGATGCATTGCAGAAGTCAGGGACCTTGCGGCTTTGGATGCTATGGAATCCGATGCCATTCAGTTCGTGAGTGACCGGTTTCTCTCCGAAGCGCTGCATCAGCTGCTGGATCAGCCCTCGTTTGTTATATCTGACATTGCAGGTGGTTGCCGCACCGAGGCGGGACCAGACTGTTTGTAGCTGTTCATCGTAGCCCAGAGCATCGCGGCCGCTGAAACCATTCTGATAGTGATAAAGGTATACCGCGGGATCTATATTCCACTGAGTCATTCCACCAGAGCCGCTATATTCAGTTTCAACGGATTTGACTGAATCGCTACACCCCACCAGGAGTATGATGGCCGATAGAAAGGTAAATGCGATGATGCGACGGGTCATAGACTGTCCGGAATCCAGCTGCACTGTGTGCGTTATATTCACTTTGAGACAGTGTATCGGCCACGCAACGGAAGGAAAAGAACTTCTTCGTGTATGCGTTCTGGTCGTCTGGGCGTGAGCAGTCCATCTCTGTTGTGTCAGTCATTACAGGATATGCCGGGGATGGGGGAGTTGTCGAATCTCACTTAGCTTGAAATAGAAAAGCCTCAAAATATCGGTTATTTCGCTCTTTGTGAGAACGATGGGGAGGATCTAAATCTCATTCAGCGTGAAATATATGGCAAGAATTCTTATATAGGATGAAATGACCACGAAGGGCAACTTTCGACACAAAGCGGGCATCCCACCTGACATACCTTTCAAACTAAACCTGAAACCTTCTTCTCCATTTTTCACAACGCTGTTCGTCACGCTCTTCATATTGTTGGATAGCTGAAGTCAGATCCAGAGAGAAGCTTTTCTCATCATCAGTGCCCAAAGCGGTTAATAGCATTGTGTACCATGCGGTTATTCCTCCTGGAGGTGGTGATTCAAAGCGAGGGAATACCGGGTCTCCTGCTCGATTAGTCAACCAGTCGTTCGCAAGTGAAGGGTTCAAAATCATTGCTCGTGCAATACCAACTATATCAACGTCACCACTAGCCAGTGCATCAAGCGCATCCGAACGTTTCTTAAATCCGCCTGTAGCAACCAGGGGTACACTGGTAACCAGCTGAGCTTTCTGGCAAAAATCAACAAAATACGGGCCTTCTGATGAGCTATCAGAACTGGATGCTGCACCAGGAAAATAGGTACCTCCACTAAATTCTATTAAATCAATTGATGTTTTATCCAGGATTTGAAGGGCTTCTAATGCGTCTTCCTGGGTTAAGCCACCTTCCAGTTGATCTGAAGAGTTAATCTTAATTCCAATGGGGAATGATGGACCTACAGCATCTCGGACTTTGTTAATTACCTCAACAACGATACGACACCTGGCCTCAATGGAGCCGCCATACTGATCACGCCGTCGATTAAATAATGGAGATAAAAACTGGCTCAGTAAGAAACCATGACCAGCATGAATCTGAACACCAGTAAACCCGACCTCTTTAGCCAACTCTGCAGATTTTATATAGAAATCAGGTAGTTTTTTAATTTCAGATATAGTCATTCCTGCGCATTGCAGGCCTCTAATATTTAGAGCAGAGGGGCCTTTAGGGTGGCTGATTAGGGAGTACGACAGTGCACCTCCATGGCCAACCTGAGGCCAAATGTGAGCTTTTTCTATCGAGGCTCTTCTTGCCAGAGAGGATAGTTTCATCAGATCTGAGTGATTATCCAGAACCAGATTGCCTGGCTTTTCAGGAAAACGCGGATCACCCTGAACTTCACCTATAATTGATAATGCTGCTCCACCTTCAGCCCATCTTTCATAAAGACGTATCTGTGCCTCTGTTGGGTTGCCTTCTCCATCAGCAAGGGAGTCGGACATGGCTGATTTTATGATTCTGTTTTTTAGAATCGCTCCACAAGGTAGTTCCAGAGGGTGACTCAGATGCAGGTTGTTGTTCTCTTGTCGGATCATAGAGTCTTCTCCAATGCAAAAGCCAAGCGCTTTCGAGTTGATGTTCTAGTTAGTAACAAACGGTTTGCAGACATTATTCTCAATATTTTATAAACTAAAAACAGGCTATTATTACAAACACTCTTAAATATATTTTAATAATGAATACATCAGATCTGAGCTTATTCATTCGGATTGCCGAAACTGGCAGCATTACCGAGTCAGCCAAACAGATTGGCATAACTACAGCAGCTGCAAGCTCAGCGCTAAAGCGGTTGGAGAAGCGGCTTGATATACAGCTCTTTATAAGAACCACCAGGCAGTTGAGGATTACTACGCAAGGAGAAAAGTTTCTTTATCATTGCCGCAGGGCATTGGAGTCTTTAGAGCAGGGTCAAGTTTCCGCACATGAAACTAAGGACAATGTTACTGGAGAGCTGAGGTTTTCAGCGCCATCAGACTTGGGTCGTAACCTTTTATTTCACTGGGTGAATGAGATGATGGATATTTATCCATCTCTATCCATTGATCTGAATGTTAGTGATTCCCTCTCCAACTTCTTTCTAGACCAGGTTGATGTTGCCCTGAGATACGGAAAGCCCGAAGACTCCTCTATGGTGGCTTTCCATATAGCAACGATAAAAAGAATCACCTGTGCCGCTCCTTCCTATATAGAAAATAATGGTACACCCTCTCATCCAGGCGAATTAAGTAAGCATAACTGCCTGCTATACAGACTGGATGGACGTCTGTTTCATTACTGGGAGTATCAAAAGGAATCAGAAAATGTCAGGGTAAAAGTCAGGAGTAATCGGGTAAGTAATGACACAGATATAGTCAGGCGGTGGGCAGTAGAAGGAAAAGGGATCGCATACAGGTCTTTACTAGATATCTCTTCAGATCTTGATAAAGGACGATTAGTGCAACTTTTCGATGATTTTAAATCACCACCAGTTGAGCTTTATTTACTATGCCCTAATAGAAAACAAGTTACTCCTGGGGTTATTGCATTTAGAGAAATGCTAAGAGAAAAATGCTCACAGATTCTTGAGGTTTGAAAGTCCCAGACATGTCCGCTTTTGGCTGTGGGTTCAATGAGTCAACGCAACACGCTATCTTTATTTCAAAGATGGAGTACTGCAAATGAGAACGGACAAACGGCCTGAGTCGGATAAAGTGCTGGGTGGCCCCGATAAGCTTTATGTTACCTGTTTTGAGTATTACTTATGCTTTTTGAGCAGGGCGATGCTTTTGTTGTCACAGCGCTTTATTTATATTGAGCTTTGATTTGTCAGACGTTTTGATAGCCTTTATCTGGATAAGGAAACGCTATGCCCAGTTGCATTATCAATGGCCAGGAGATGCATTATCTCGATCAGGGGGAGGGGGCTCCTCTCCTTCTGGGGCATGGTTTTCTCTGGGATAGTCGTGTCTGGAGACCTCAGCTGCAGTTCTTGTCAGAGCATTTTCGCTGTATAGTGCCGGATCTCTGGTCTCATGGACAGTCACAGACCGTCAGTGAAGGCGACCTCAGTATTGAGCGCCTTGCTGAAGATCACCATCAGTTGATGCAGCACCTTAATATCGATCGGTATAGCATAGTGGGAATGTCTACAGGCGGTCTCTGGGGAGCATTGTTGGCAATGAAGTACCCGGACGAGGTTGCCAGCCTGACACTGATCTCATGTAGTCTGGACAATGAAACCGCTTCAACAAGGGCAGAGTATCTGCAATTGATTAATGCGGTTGAATCGCAAGCGGAACTCATTCCCGAACAGCTCGATGGTCTGGTGCAGATCAATTTTAGTGCGCAGGCTCAGGCGCTCTATCCTGCATTGATGGAAACCTTTCGCTTTGATCTGATGTTTCTCACGCCTGAGCAGATGAGTGGTTTAGCCAGTATGGGCAGGGTTTTGTTTCAGCGTCAGTCGCTGCTGGATGAGGTCGCCTCAGTTCGCTGTCCGGCTTTGATCATTGCCGGTGAAGAGGATGCCGCCTATTCACTGACACAGACCCAGGCGATGCATGATCAGATGCCGGGAAGTCAGTTAACGGTGTTTGAAAATGCCGGTCACATGCTGACTCTGGAACAACCCGATCAGGTTAATGCGATACTGGTAGATTTTCTGGCGTCAATTGACGGGGTTAACCTGGATATGAGCAAGCTGGTTTTTAGCTGATGTCATCCCTGTCTTCCTGCTGGTATGTATACATCCTGCGCTGCGCTGACGGCACACTCTATACCGGCGTGACAACCGACACCGAACGACGGACTAATGAACATAACCAGAGTAATCGGCTGGGTGCAAAATACACCCGGGTGCGGCGTCCCGTCAGCCTGGTATATCGGGAATCCTGTGACAGTCGTTCAGACGCATGCAAACGGGAAGCACAGATCAAAGCGCTCCCCCGTGCTGCTAAACTAAAGTTGTTTCAGTCTGCTTGCGGGCAGTAATGGTAGGCATAACTTAAGGTTCACGTTGCTCCGGTTTACTTAGCGGATCACCAGATACAGCGATAAATTATCTCTGATTATTTTCAGCAGTACTGAGGAGCGGTCTTTACTCAGCGCATGTCGCAGGGTGTCAACATCATGAACGGTAACCCGGTTAGCGCTGACGATAATATCGTCCGGACGGATACCGTTATACGCTGCACGGGAGTTAGGTTTTAACCCCGTGACCACCACGCCGCCTTGCGGGTTGTTTTCGAATTGCGCACCTTCCAGTAGTGGGTGAAGACTTTTACCGCTGTAGGAGATATCTTCTCTGGCAGCCACCCTGACACCGATCTCCAGTGTTTTATTATGGCGCAGGATGCCCATCCTGAGCATATCATCGATCGCTGTCATCGATATCAGGCTGCGAAAGTGGGCAGCTGATACTGTTTTCACGCCATTGATCTGAGTAATGATATCGCCAGGTTCAATGCCCGCTGCAGCGGCCGGAGAGCGCTCATCTACCTGAGTAATTAATACCCCCCGTTGTCCATTTCTCAGATCGAACGCTTCCGATAATGCCGGGGTAATGTCCTGCACCGCGATGCCAATATCCCCCCGTTTTACCTCACCATAGGCCAGCAACTGATGCATGCTGGCGTTCACCATGTTGGCCGGAATGGCGAAGCCTATTCCTACATTACCCCCGGCAGGGGCGATGATAGCGGTGTTGATACCCACCAGTTCCCCCCTGAGGTTGACCAACGCCCCGCCAGAGTTGCCCGGATTGATCGATGCATCGGTCTGGATAAAGTTTTCATATCCCTCTATGCCCAGACCGCTGCGGCCGAGTGCACTGACTATGCCGGTAGTGACGGTCTGTCCGAGTCCAAAGGGGTTGCCTATGGCAACAACGAAGTCGCCAACTCTGAGTCTGGATGAGTCAGCAACTTTTATTTCAGATAAACCATCTGCCCTGATTTTCAGTGTTGCGATGTCCAGCTCCGGATCGGAGCCAACAATCTCTGCGGCAAAGCTGCGGCCATCAATCAGGCTCACCTGAACCTCATCAGAGCCTTTGATAACATGATAATTTGTCACAACGATGCCATCGGCTGCATTGAGTATGACCCCGGAGCCGGCACTCTGCTGTTTTCTTTCCGGTTGTTGATACTGCTGAAACTGCTCATCGGGGATGTTAAAAAAACGGCGGAAAAAAGGGTCATTCAGAAGCGGGTTATAACGGTTTATCTTGGTGGAATAGGTGGCAATATTCACCACAGCCGGGTTAATTTTTTCCAGCATCGGAGCAAGGGATGGCAATGGTCCCTCATCAGGCACTGTCACCGGAAGATTGGCGGATGTGGTCTGACTCAGCATCAGGCAACTGAGTAAAAGCATTATTGGTGTTAAACGGTTTAGCATAGTCAATTTCCGTTGGGCTTGTTCGGGCCCGGCTCAGCGCCCCCTGAGGGGGAGCTGAGGTTATATTAACGGTTAATGCGCCTGATCCATTGCCTCGGGTTGATGATTCAGCGCTTTCTGCTCTGCGTCGGCATCTGTAATGGGGATCTCTTTGGGCTTCATCGCCTCAGGTATCTCCTTAACCAGCGAGATTTTCAGCAGACCGTTCCTCATTTCGGCACCACTGACCTCAATATGCTCGGCAAGGTCAAATTTACGCTCGAAATTGCGCAGCGCTATCCCCTGATAAAGATATTTGCGCTTGTCCTCATCCGGCTTCGAGCCCCGGACGATCAGCACATCCCGCTCGACTGAGATATCAATATCTGATTTTTCAAAGCCAGCTACTGCCAGCAGAATGATGTATCTGTTTTCGTCCAGCGCTTCGATATTATAGGGTGGATAGCCGGAACGCACTGAGCTGCTGCTCAGGGTACTATCCAGAAGTGAGGCCAGCCGGTCGAAGCCAATGCTGTTGCGATAGAGTGGTGTCAGGTCAATTGTGTTCATAAGATATCCTCCGGTAGAAGCGATATAAAATAAATCAATATAGGCTCCGGACGGTCCTCCGCTAGAAGCAACCTCCGGCAATTTTAAAAATTGGGATAGCAAGGCGAGTTTTCAAGTCTGTTTTTTCATGATAGCAGGTGAAAAGCAGTTGCTTGCTTTTCGCACTGCTCCGGCACCGGTATAATGTGCGGATTAAATACTCTCTGCGCTTAGGATTCCTGCTCTATGACAACCCTGACCATCCGTACTCCTGATGACTGGCACCTGCACTTTCGTGACGGCGATATGCTCTCGGAAACTGTTCCGGCCACAGCCCGCTGTTTTCAACGGGCTATTGTGATGCCAAATCTGGTACCGCCGGTGGTTAATGCAGCCATGGCGTTGGCCTATAAATCACGGATTCTGGATGCGCGTCCGGCCGGCTCATCCTTTGAACCGCTGATGACTCTGTTTCTGACGAATGCGACCAGTGGACAGGATATTATCGATGCGAAAGCGGCGGGCGTGGTTGCGGCAAAACTTTATCCTGCGGGCGCGACCACTAATTCGGCAGCCGCTGTGACTGATCTGGAAGCGATCTATCCGCTGTTTGAAGTGATGGCAGAACAGGGCATGCTGCTGCTGGTTCATGGTGAAGTCACCGATCATCACGTTGATATATTCGATCGGGAAAAAGAGTTTATCGATCAGAAGATGAGCAAAATTGTCGAGCGCTTCCCGCAGCTGAAAATCGTATTCGAGCATATTACGACCGCCGATGCGGCGCATTTTGTCCAGGATGCGTCTGATAATGTGGCTGCGACCATCACACCGCAGCATCTGCTGTTAAACCGTAATGACCTGCTGGTGGGCGGCGTACGGCCACATAATTTTTGTCTGCCGGTACTGAAGCGAAATACCCATCAGGCTGTTTTACGTCAGATGGTTCAATCCGGTTCGCGCAAATTTTTCCTGGGTACAGACTCGGCGCCTCACGCCAAAGAAGCGAAAGAGAACGCCTGTGGCTGTGCTGGCTGTTACAGTGCCTGGAGCGCTATTGAGCTCTATGCACATGTATTTGAGGAACTGGGTGCGCTGGATAAACTGGAAGGTTTTGCCAGCCATTACGGCGCTGATTTTTATGGCCTGCCGCGCAATGAGGGCACCATTACGCTGGTGCGTGAAGAGTGGACGCTGCCTGAAGAGATTACGTTGCCCGATGGTCGTCCGATTGTGCCGTTTTTTGCCGGACACAACGTTAGTTGGAAATTGCAGGGATAAGCGGATTAAGCCTGGAATTATCCGGGCTTTTTTATATCGCTCAGTCAGTGTTTAATGGGTCTTATGAAACGAAAAATATTGATCATCTATGCGGGCGGCACCATCGGGATGCAGGCTTCAGCAAATGGCTATGTTCCGGTTTCCGGCTTTGAGCAGCGGGTGCGGGAGCAGCTGAATGGTAATACCGGTCAGTTGCCGGAATTTGATGTGCTTGAGCTCGGGCAGTTGATTGACAGTGCCAATCTGCAGCCGCATCACTGGACGGAGCTGGCCGGGATCATTCAGCAACACTGGCCGTTGTACGATGGTTTCATTGTGTTACATGGCACTGACACCATGGCCTATACCGCCTCGATGCTCTCCTTTATCTTTCAGGGGATGGATAAACCGGTGATTGTCACCGGTTCGCAGATTCCTTTATCAGAGCTGCGTAATGACGCGAAGGATAACCTGCTGACATCCCTGATGTTTGCTGGTGGTTACGATATTCCGGAAGTATGTATCTGCTTTAATGGTCGTCTGCTGCGGGGTAATCGTAGCCGTAAAGTTAACACGACCGGCTTAGCTGCTTTTGATTCGCCCAACGCAGGCTGGCTGGGGCAGGCGGGTATCAATATTGAACTGTATAGCGGACACCTGCTGCAAGCAGGCCAGGCAGATTTCACTGTGCCAGCCTTTAACCCTGAAGCGGTGGCTGTATTACCTGTCTACCCTGGAATATCGGCCCGTATCGCTGCTGAAATCTTAAACCACAAGGATCTTAAAGGGGTTATCCTGCATACCTACGGTGCGGGTAATCCGCCAGATGCCAACCGTGCACTGATGGCGGAACTGGAAGACGCTGTGAAACGGGGTGTGCTTATTGTCAATGTCACACAGTGTCAGCAAGGCCCGGTCATCCAGGGCGCTTATGCGACCGGGGCAACACTCAACCGGATCGGCGTGATACCGGGCAATGATCTGACGCTGGAAGCTGCGTTTACCAAACTGCACTATCTGATAGCGACGCAAACAGTGCAGAGGGTCAGAGAGATGATGGGCCGCAACCTGTGTGGAGAGATGACGGATTAAAGCCTGTCTCAGGTTGGATAAGCTGAGAAATTCGTGCTCCAGGATGCGCTGCGTCCGCACGGGTGTGGACTACTTTTCATTGAGCTTATTGTCAGCGCTGTTTTCAAGATAGTAATCACCCTTACCGCTGTTTTTGACGCGATACATCGCTTTATCGGCAACTTTTATCAGTTGTTCGAGGTTACTGCCGTGATCAGGAAAGAGGGCGATACCGATACTGGCACTGACCTCCACCTGAACGTTAGGGCCAGCAGGGTCTTTAACGGTGATTCTGTCTTCCAGCTGATGAATGATCTTTTCAGATACCGTTGTTACACTGTTTTCATTATGGATATCATCCACCAGGATAATAAATTCATCCCCGCCGATACGGGCGACCTGATCTGCCTCGCGTAATATGCCGGATAAACGCTGGGCGATTTCCAGCAATACCTGGTCGCCCACATCGTGACCCCATGTGTCATTGATGGCTTTAAAGCCATCGAGATCGATAAACATCACCGCCAGCTGTTGCCGGCAGCGTTCCGCCTTGGCCAGATAGTTGGGGGCATGCTGCAATAAAAAATTTAGCGAGGGGAGGCCTGTGACCGCATCATAGTGGGCCATTTTACGCAGTTCTTCCTGCGAATTCCGGGCCTCATCCAGTGCGTCATACAGCTGCGTTACATCGTATTCTGTCATCAGGATCAGGAAATCACCACTCAGCGGGTGGCGGGTGATGCGAATATCGAGTGTATGCTGTCGTAAGCCTTCGCTGGTGCGCATCATGTGGGTCCAGCGGCCACCTTTATCCCTGATCGCTTGTTGCAGGCGGGAGTGTCCCTCTTCCGGGTCGGCGAAGCGGGCACTGAAGGCTGACTGGTCATCCGGCAGTTGTTGTGGATAAATATGCTTGTAGGCTTCGGTTGCCGCGGGGTTTTCGACTACCACCTCACCGTCGAAGGTAAAACTGGTTACCAAAACAGTGGTATAACGCATCGCTTCAACAAGCAGCAGGTTTTCCGGTGTTTCGCCCAGATTCACCTCCTCGTTGATATAGGCGATGAGCGCCCGGTGGCGCTCAGGCCCGACCAGTACCGCGCGATGTCGCATATAGAGCGTTTTGGGTTTGCCGTCGGGGTAAGTGGTCCAGGGGTCAATGGTCAGGCCGTTTTTGGCCGCCAGCTCAAAGGTCTGAGCTGTCCGGTCCCGGGCACCCTGGGTATCACCGGAGAGATCCTTGTTGATCAGCTCATCCAGATGACTGAGGCCCCAGAATTCCAGTGCGGGCTGGTTTCCCCACCACCATCCATGCTTATCCAGATCGAAGATCCAGACCGCATCCGGAATTAGTTCGTACAGCGCCAGTTCCTCATGGGTTTTTATATGGATAAGGTGTTCGTATTCGGCGTTCATCAATGTTTTTATCGGCCTCTTGGGTACGGTTCCAAACGTGTTGATAACAACACGGATGAATCATTTTCGCTGTAAAGCAGTGCTTTGCAATACATTATGGCACTTTCAACTGTTTTCGCATTTCAGCAGCATCAATTTTGATAGCCGAAAGAGCTCTTTTATGACCGTTCCAGGTCCGAGAAAGATTGAATCAGAGGTGACGAACCGATTTCGTCAGGGGTGTAAAATCGAGTACACTAGCTGCAATTTTATGAGTGGATATTGATTCATGCGAGCACCTATTCCTTCAGCCATTCTCTCATCAGCGCTAATCGATGCCGGCCGCTGGATCGATGCCCAGGGCTGGTGTCCGGCAACCGGCGGAA
Source organism: Amphritea atlantica (assembly GCA_024397875.1). Lineage (NCBI taxonomy): Bacteria > Pseudomonadati > Pseudomonadota > Gammaproteobacteria > Oceanospirillales > Oceanospirillaceae > Amphritea > Amphritea atlantica. The sequence goes on along the minus strand of CP073344.1, from coordinate 2,868,954 downwards.
ACTTTTCTGCACGACTGTCTGATGCTCACGCACTGGTAACCGCTTCGGGTCGCCATAAGGGGCAGTTAACAGATGATGACCTGCTAACGGTTGATCTGGAAGGTAACCCGGTTGAAAGCCGGCTCAGACCCTCTGCGGAAACACTGCTGCATACCCGGTTGTATCAACTTGAATCCGGAGTTGGTGCGGTACTGCATACCCACTCGGTAGCCTCGACCGTGTTGTCCCGGCTGGAGCCGGGTGACTGGCTGACAATCAGCGGTTATGAAATGCAGAAGTCTCTGAACGGTAATACCAGTCATGAGCCTGACATTCGCCTGGCAGTCTTTGAAAACACTCAGGATATGCAGGCACTGGCTGAACAGTTGGCTTCACGCTGGCAGCAAATGCCCCTGAACTGGGGCTTTCTGGTTCGCGGCCATGGCCTGTATGCCTGGGGGCGCGATGTGAATGAGGCCCGACGTCATCTGGAGGGGCTGGAGTTTCTGTTTACCTGTGAGCTGGAGATGCGCCGTTTGGGCGTTAAATAAGCGTGTATGAAGAGTGACCCATGACGATTAAAGCGATTCTGACCGATATTGAAGGCACCACTACGGATATTAATTTTGTGCATAAGGTGCTGTTTCCTTATGCCTATGATCATCTGCCCGGTTATTTACGCAGCCACTCGGAAGATGAAGTGGTGCTGTCTGTGCTGGAGGATGCCCGGACTGAGCTGGGCCAGCCGGATGCAGATCTGGAAACGCTGATTGCGGCATTTCTCGGCTGGATTGAGCAGGATAAGAAAGTGACAGCCCTGAAGAGTCTGCAGGGGCTGATCTGGGTTGCCGGTTATGAACAGCAGGATTTTACCGGTCATCTGTATCGCGATGCTTATGAGTATCTGCAAAAGTGGCAGCAGCAGGGGCTGGATCTGTATGTGTTTTCATCGGGATCGGTAAAGGCGCAGAAACTGTTATTTGGCTACAGTGATTTTGGTGATCTGACGCCACTTTTCAGCGGCTATTATGATACCCATATCGGCCATAAACGGGAGGCAAGCGCTTACCGGAATATCGCAGCGGATATCGGCCTGCCGGTGGCTGAGATCTTGTTTCTTTCGGACATCTCTGAGGAGCTGGATGCGGCACGCGAAGCGGGCATGGCGACGGTATTACTGGCCCGTGAGCAGCGCCCTTCGGAGTGTTCGCATCCGGTGGTACAGAATTTTCAGCAGATCAGGCTGACAGAGCGTATTTAACAGAGGACAGAGCAGTGAGTGAATTAACAATATATCCTGAAGACAACGTCCAGCCGGTTTTCTCAAGCAGAGACAGCGCTGAAATCAGCGCCCAGCTGGCCGCGATTGGTGTTCAGTTTGAGCGCTGGTCGGCAACGCAGACCATTGATGCCAATAGCAGTGCTGAAGAGATTCTGACGGCTTATGCGGCCGAAATTCAGCGTCTGAAGGATGAGCAGGGTTATATTACGGTTGATACGATCAGTCTGGCCAGCGACAATCCGGCTAAGGATGAGCTGCGCCAGAAATTTCTCAGCGAGCATACCCACAGTGAAGATGAAGTGCGTTTCTTTGTCCGTGGTGAGGGGATGTTCTACCTGCATGTCGCCGATAAAGTTTATCAGGTACATTGCTGCAAAGATGATCTTATCTCTGTGCCAGCCAACACCACTCACTGGTTTGATATGGGGCCGGAACCTGACTTTACCGCAATCCGTTTGTTTAATAATCCGGAAGGCTGGGTCGCCAGCTATACCGGCAGCCCGATTGCGGAGCAGTTTCCTAAGTTTGAGGGGTGAGCCTTAGTCATCTACCTCGTACAGAAGCCCCTTCCCGGGGCTAAGCTGCAGATATCAGTAATCATATTCAGAGATTCTTTAACACCCCGGCGGCTATCTGTTCCGGGGTGTAAACGCCGGTATCCAGAATCCAGCCACTGACCAGTTCTGCAGGGGTGACATCAAATGCCGGGTTATAGACCGGGGTATTATCCGGTGCCCAGTTAATCTCACCAAAGCTGCCACTCACCCCCTGAACCTCAGCCGGGCTGCGCTGCTCTATCGGTATCGCTTTACCATCAGGGCATTCAGGGTCAACCGTGGTGTATGGAGCAACCACATAGAAAGGTACGTTGTGATGATGGGCGATCACTGCCAGTGAGTAGGTGCCCACTTTATTGGCGAAATCGCCGTTTGCGGCGATTCGGTCAGAACCGACCAGCACCACATCGACTTTGCCCTGAGCCATCAGAGTGGCAGCCATGTTATCGCAGATCAGCGTGTGTGGAATATTCAGGCGCGCCATTTCCCAGGCTGTCAGGCGGCCCCCCTGAAGCAGTGGGCGGGTTTCATCCACCCAGACATGCAGTTGTTTACCCTGTTGTTTGACAGCGCCGATAACCCCGATAGCGGTACCGGCGCCAGCTGTTGCCAGACTGCCGGTGTTGCAATGGGTCAGAATGTTTGCGCCATCTGTGATCAGTTCAGCACCGAATGCCGCCATGCGCTTACACAGCTCCACATCCTCTTCAAACAGTTGCTCGGCACAGCGGCTGAGTGCCAGCGGGCCTACGCTCTCCAGAGTCGCCAGCATACGATCGATGCAGTTCATCAGGTTTACCGCAGTGGGACGCGCTGCCCGCAACCGCTCAGCCTGAGTACGCAATTCATCCGCCGTCAGACCCTGTTCCGCCAGATGCGCCAGCAGCAGGCTGGCACCAATGCCGATCAGAGGAGCGCCGCGAATCTGTAGCTTTTTAATCATGGCAATCATCGCATCGCTGCTGTCGCAGGGCAGCCACTGCTCCTGGTGAGGCAACTGATGCTGGTCCAGCACGTAAAGAGCCCCTTGTTGATACTTAATACTGGTCGCGAACAGGTCTTTCATGGAGGCTCCATCAGGAAGGTTTTCAGGTCGCCTAAGTTATCAGGAACTACCCGGCCAGAAAAGGGGTAGGCAGAGCGGGACTGATTTGCCACAATGCAGTAAAACCTGTCAGAAAAAATGGACACGCTGCAGTGCTCTTTTTGATGGCACTCTTTACTCCTTTGGGAACAGACAATAACAATGAGCTTTAGAAAATTTTCCTCGGATGCTGATGTCATCGCATTTGCCCGTCAGCACAGCGATCTGTTTACTGCCGATGAGGCTTTGAAAGTAGAGGAGATCGGTGATGGCAATATTAACTTTGTGTACCGGGTTAGCGGTGCCTCGGCCAGTCTGATTATCAAGCAGGCACTGCCTTATGTGCGGATTATTGGTGAGGGCTGGCCGCTGTCTCAGGACCGGGTGCGGATCGAGGCTGAGGCGCTGCAACTGGAGGCGAAATACTGTCCTGATCTGGTTCCCCGTGTGTATAGCTATGATGCTGAACAGTGCGCCATTGTGATGGAAGATATCGGTGCATTCGCTAATCTGCGGGTTGTAATGGTACAGCGTCAGAAGTTGCCGTTACTGGCTGAGCATCTGGGCCGGTTTCTTGCGGATACCCTGTTTTATACGTCGGATCTTTATCTCGATACGTATGAGAAGAAGTCCCTGGTTAAGGGGTTTATCAATCCGGATCTGTGTAAAATTTCCGAAGAGCTGTTTTTCTGGGATCCCTATTGTGATCATGAGCGCAACAGCATCAATGAGCTTATCCGTGCCGATGCGGAACAGCTGTGGCAGGATACCGCGTTAAAACTGGAAGTGGCGCGTCTTAAGGCGAAGTTCCTCAACCAGGCTGAGGCGCTGTTGCACGGTGATCTTCATTCCGGATCCGTTTTTGCCAATGAAAGCGGCACTAAAATTATCGATCCGGAGTTCGCCTATGTGGGTCCGGCAGGCTTCGATATCGGCTCGATTATCGGTAATTATCTGTTGAATGTTGCCGGACAGGCGAATCAGGCGGGTGATCATGCTGAGCGTAGCGATTATCAGCAGTGGTTGCTTGCGGGAATTTGTACCCTCTGGAATACCTTTGAACAGGGTTTCCGGCAGCATATGCAGACGGAAACCCGTGATCCAAGTCTGCAGCTGGAAGAATATGCAGACTGGTATCTGTGTGAGTTGCTGCAAGACAGCCTGGGGTATGCCGGCACTGAGATTATCCGCCGTACCATTGGTCTGGCCCATGTTATGGATCTGGAATCGATTGAGGATGCTGAGCGTCGGGCGGACTCTGAAAGGCTGGCTCTGAAACTGGGGCAGGTATTGATTAAACATCGTGCCACTATTAATAGCATCGATCAGGTCATCGATATGTTACGGCAACAGTTACACTGTCGTTGAGCGTTTGCCCGTTATACTAAAAGCAAAAGCCTGTTCTGACGCTCAGACAGGCTTTTATGCTTTAAACAGTGACCACATCAGGGCAGGTAGATCAGCGGCGTCATGGTACTCCAGAGAAACACGGTTGCCGAGCGGAGTGCAACCAGTATCACCACGCCAACCGTGAGAATGGAAATACAGAACAGAAATCCTCTTTCTTCAGGTATCTTCATGATGATCGGCACACCGGTAAACAAAAGGTATGTACTGTAGATCAGTGCCACCATTCCGATGGCGACACAGAACCACAGCATCGGATATAAACCGGCAAACCCTGAAAGTAACAGGGGCGTGGCGGTATACAGGGTCAGATTCATACAGCGCTCCAGCGATGCATGTCCGCCATAGGTTTTTTCCATCCAGTGAATGCTGAATCCCATAGTGCCCAGTGCGAAACAGATAGCCAGATAGAACGCTATGGATGAGTTAAGGGCGCTGATTACACTCAGCTTTACGGCATCGCCGCCAGGCGTAAGGCTCCAGCCAACCTGAGTCGTCCCGATAAACAGTGACACCGGGGGAATCAGCGCCAGCACGGCCAGAAGAAACAGCACCTCGGTGGTGCCTTTCAGTTTTTCATCCCGAAGGTGCTGCATTGCCAGGCCGGGGTGATAGAAAATTTCAGACATCGACTTTATCGTCATGATAATCACCTGCTCAGGTTGATGGTACTTGAGAGCTGTTACGCATACCCATTAAGGGTAGATCAATATATCGACAATCTGTACTGCTCTGTCCTACTAAAACTGTATCTGGTTAATCGCTTACAGCCTTATATGCTCAATAAACACAAAGGGAGATAGCGCATGAAAACGATTGGCTTGTTAGGCGGGATGAGCTGGGAATCAACTATCAGTTATTACCAGGCAATTAATACAGGTATCAAAGATCAGCTGGGTGGGCTGCACTCCGCTAAAATTGCTCTGTTCAGTGTCGACTTTGCGGAGATTGAAGCACTGCAGAGTCAGGGGGACTGGCAGCAGGCCGGCGCTATTCTCGCTCAAGCTGCACAGGCTGTGGAAGCGGCGGGGGCCGGTTTTTTTCTTATCGGTACCAATACGATGCATAAGGTTGCGGAGCAGATTGAAGCGGCGGTATCGATTCCGCTACTGCATATCGCGGATGCGACTGCAGAACAACTGAAGATCGATAGCATCGAAACCGTCGGCTTGCTGGGGACACGCTTTACCATGGAGCAGGATTTCTATAAGGGGCGCCTGAAGGATCATCATGGTATTCAGGTGATGGTGCCGGATGGAAGTGCTCAGAGTGTTGTACATCGTATTATTTATGACGAACTCTGTCAGGGGATCATCAGTGACAACTCCAGAGAGCAGTATCTGCAGATTATTGATGAGCTGTCAGCCCAGGGGGCTGAGGCGGTGATTCTGGGATGCACTGAGATCGCTTTGCTGGTGAGTCAGTCGGATACTTCAGTGCCTTTGTATGATACGACCTCAATCCATGCGGCGGCAGCAGTAAAAACAGCACTGAGCTGATCTGTTGTATGGCATAACGGGGGAAACTCAGTTCCTCTCCGGAGCCACCAAATGACAGTGTTGGCGCATCAGTTCGGTGATCTCATTATTGAGATGTTCATATGATGTCTGCCCGTTCACTGACTGACTATCGATGGTTACCGTGCAGTTTCTGCCACTTTCCTTGGCTGCGTACATGGCGATATCTGCGCGTTTGACAGAGCCTTTGATATCGCAGTGACGACACAGCTGAGTGACACCGAAAGAGGCTGTTACACCGAGGCGGTTGCCATGATGGCTGAGCGGGGATTCCGCTAGTTTTGTACGGATGCGGTCGACGACAGAGCCTGCCTGCTGTAATTGCATATCCGGGAAGATAAACAGAAACTCTTCACCGCCATAACGTGAAACGGTGTCGTGGCGTCGAATGGCATCGTTAAATATTTTTGCCGTGTGACTCAGGAGCAGGTCGCCTACGTCATGCCCCCAGAGATCATTCACCTCTTTAAAGTGATCGATATCGGCCATGGCAATACAGCAGTGGTAATCATCGGCCCGTTGCATCCGGCTGAATTCATTGGCCAGCACCGAGTCTACGGAACGACGGTTCATCAGTCGTGTCGTCGGATCAAACTGCTGTTTATTGAATACCGAAAATTCAAACAGCATCATCACCATATCGAAGAACTCTTTCTGCTGCCGCATAAAGCGTTCAAAATCATCAATATTGATTTCACGATGCTGGTTCAGCTGATTGATAACGGTACGGGCGGAGTCATGCAACTGCTTGTGATACTGCTCTATTTTCAGAAAAGAGCCCTGTTGAAACAGCTCATCCGCTAAGATTTTCGTCAGCCAGCGGCCAAAGCAACAGTGGAGATGGGCATCCACGGCAATAAACTGGCTTTCTACTATTGGCTGCCGGGTAACCAGTGCCGTGGTGATCGTTTGCATCCAGTAGCGATGCGCTTCCAGCGACTGTTTGATATCGGTCGCCAGCTGTTCGAAATCATCATGGTGTAAGCTTTCAAGTTGATTTTCGATCACGTATTCAGCCTCTGATCCGCTCGTTTCGTATGCTGTTGCCCAATACTAAAGGAGCCTGACCATCTGCGCGGTTCACCCGCTCAAAGACTAATGCAATGCCAGCTGTTCAGGCATAAGCTGTTGCAGCACCTGACGCTGATAATGCCTGGCAGAACTACTGATTTTTCCGCTTTTTCCCGTGGTAAGCCAGCGTTTAATTCGCCCGGCATCGCCAACGGGGGTGCGTTTTCCGTATGAATTCAGCATCACCATCACTGTTTCCCGGCCATCAATGCGGGTCATCATTACCAGACAGCGACCGGCTTCATTCAGATAGCCGGTTTTTGTTAACCCGATCTGCCAGCTTTTCCGGTGGACCAGTACATTGGTATTGCCGTAACGAAGTGTATAGCGTGGACTGCCAAAGCGGGCAGTGTAGCTTCTGGTTTTACTGTATTCGGATATCTTCGGATAGGTGGCGGCGGCACGTACCATAATGGCAAGATCGGCGGCGGTTGATACATTCGCTTCTGAAAGTCCGGTCGCATCGACAAAGTGGGTATCAGTCATGCCCAGCTGTCGGGCTTTTCGATTCATCGCTTTAACGAACGCTTTGACCCCGCCGGGGTAGGTGTGTGCCAATGCTGAGGCAGCCATATTTGCAGAGGACATCAGGGCGATGCGGATAACATCTTTACGGGGAAGTTCAGAGCCGATCCGGATACGGGTATAGTAATTATGATTGGCGCGTTTCTGGGCCTCAGTGAAGCGTATCTTTTCAGACAAGGGCAGCCCCGCATCCAGAGTCACCATAGCGGTCATCAACTTGGTTATTGATGCGATCGGCATAACCATATCGGCATATTTTGTATACAGTGGGGCACCGGTCTTGCTATCGACAACCGCGGCACTGACTGAAGCCAGTTCGATCTTGCTCTGATCCAGGCTGAGTAGTCGTTTAGTGGCAGTGGTGATGGCTGCGCTTTGAGTATGTGTCTTATCTGACTGAGCTGCAGCAGGCAGGGATAAAAATATCAGACTGACCGACAGACATAAGAGGGAGTCAAGGATCCTCCTGCACTGACCTGTTCTGTTGGCTATTCCAATATATTGGACTGATGATCTCTTTGCTGTAGTTTTCTTCAAAACAGGTCCGTATTCTATTATTGTATTTTTATTATTGTATTTTTATTGTTGTACTTCTTGTTAATGTACTTATGGTCGTCATGGCACTGTGTCTGGCTTTAAATCCCTGTCAGCAGAACTCTTTAGCTACGCTAATTTATCATAATCGGCCGTTTTAATCGTTTGTTGAGCTGCTCATTTTATGTTTTTATGGCAGGCTTTTATATTTTCATGACTGACATCAACCGCCCTGGGCTGTTTGGATAACGAATCCCGCCATAGAGCGACGCGTCAAAATCAAGTTCCAATTCCCCAAATTGGCTGTTTCAAAATCTGAATGGAAACCGTGAAGCACTATGGAGCAGATAATTACACTGATACTCGATTCGGGCCGAACGGCTGTGGATATGGTGTTGTATGTATTGCTGCCAGTGATGGTGGTGATGCTGGCTCTGATGAAACTGTTGGAGAGTAAGGGAGTTCTGGGCTGGATCTCAAACAGACTGTCACCCCTGGTTAAACTGTTCGGGGTACCGGGGGTTGGCATCTTTGCGATGCTGCAGATTCTGTTTGTCAGTTTTAACGCGCCGGTTGCCACTCTGGCGATTATGGATCGTGATGGCACTGCCCGGCGGGCAATCGCAGCAACCCTGGCGGTGGTGCTGACGATGTCGCAAGCGAATGTTGTTTTTCCTATGGCGGTGGTCGGGCTGGATGTGCCGGTTATTATGATCACCTCGCTGGTTGGAGGCCTTATTGCGGCGGCAGCAACCTACTATCTGTTTGCCCGCGACCCGGCTCTGGATGATGATTACAGCCATGTTGAACATCTGGCTCCCGAGCTGCATGAACAGAAAAACGTGATTCAGATTCTGTCAGATGGTGGCCAGGAGGGGGTGAAAATTGTCATCGCCTCAATACCATTGCTGATTCTGGCTCTCTGCTTTGTTAATGTGCTGAAAGTGACCGGCTCGATGGAGCTACTTACCACTCTGCTTGCCCCGGTACTGGCACTGGTGGACCTGCCTGAATCGACTGTCTTGCCGATAGTGACAAAGTTTATTGCCGGTGGTACGGCTATGATGGGGGTAACCATTGACCTGATTAATCAGGGGGTGATGACGGCGACCGACCTGAACAGAATTGCGGGTTTTATAATCCACCCGTTTGATGTGGCCGGGGTCGCGATTCTGATGGCTGCGGGTAAGCGGGTTTCATCCATTGCGCGGGCCGCAGTGTTTGGTGCTATCGTCGGGATTCTGGTGCGAGGCGTACTGCATCTGCTGATATTCTGATCAGGGGGCGGGTTCAGCTTGACCCTTAGCCAGAGCAGACTTAGAGTTGGTCTATATAGCTGTATTTTACGGCGCGCTTGTAAAGGAACATCACATTCATGCAATACCCACCGACCAAACTACCAAAAGTTGGTACGACTATTTTTACTGAGATGTCGCAGCTTGCAGCAAAGCATGGGGCTATTAATTTGTCTCAGGGCTTTCCCGATTTTGACGGTCCGCTGGCGTTGCTGGACAGAGTAACCTACTACCTGGAAAACGGCTTCAATCAGTATGCCCCTATGGCGGGTGTGCCAGCGCTGCGCAATGCGATCGCACTCAAAGTGGAAAAGCTCTATGGCTGTACCGTTAACCCGGAAACCGAGGTGACGGTTACATCCGGCGCCACTGAGGCTTTGTTTGCTGCAATTGGTGCTGTGGTCTGTCCTGGGGATGAGGTGATCGTCTTTGATCCGGCGTATGACTGTTACGAACCGGCCATTGAGCTGAACGGTGGGCGGGCAGTGCATCTGGCTCTGCAGGCCCCTGGTTTTACAATTGACTGGCCACAGGTTAAGGCGGCCATCAACTCCAGAACCCGCATGATTATTCTGAACAGCCCCCATAACCCAACCGGTTCTGTATTGTCATCAGCGGACCTTGATCAGTTGGAGGCGCTGGTGAAAGACAGCGGAGTTCTGCTGCTCAGCGATGAGGTTTACGAACATATCTGCTTCAATGGTCCGCACCAGAGCCTGTTGCGCAGACCAGCGCTGGCTGAACGGGCGTTCGTTGTATCATCCTTCGGTAAAACCTATCACACCACCGGCTGGAAGGTTGGCTACTGTATCGCCCCGGCGCCACTCATGACTGAATTCCGTAAACTGCATCAGTATCTGACATTTTGTACGGTCCATCCGATTCAGCTGGCACTGGCCGATTTTATTAATGATTTTCCCGAGCATTATCTGGAGCTGCCGGATTTCTACCAGCAGAAGCGGGACCTGTTCTGTCAGCTGATGCAGCCCGGCAGGTTTCGTTTTACTCCGGCAGATGGTACCTATTTTCAGTTGATGGACTACTCCGAGATTCAGCCGGATATGGATGACCTGACCTTTGCCCGATGGCTCACCACGGAGATTGGTGTGGCCGCGATTCCGATCTCTGTTTTTTACCAGTCACCGCCGGAACAACGGTTGGTGCGTTTCTGTTTTGCTAAAGGTGATGACACCCTGAGGGAGGCGGCTGAGAAACTATGCAAGATCTGACCATAACCCTGATTCAGCCAGATATGCAGTGGCAGAATCCGGCTGAAAACCGTGCGATGTACGAACAGCTGATGGATCAGCATGCTGCCGATACGGATCTGGTGTTGTTGCCGGAGATGTTTTCCACCGGTTTTACCATGGATAGCCGGACTGCTGCTGAACCGATGGGGGGCGAGACCTGTCAGTGGCTTCAGCAGCAGGCATTACAGCGCAACATTGCCATTGCCGGCAGTCTCGCCATCGAGGCGGGTAATGGTTATGTGAACCGAATGATTTTTACCTTTCCGGATGGCTCGCAGAGTCTCTATGACAAGCGTCACCTGTTCCGCATGGCCGGTGAACATGAACGTTATCAGCCCGGAGAAAAACGGGTGATCGTTGATTATAAAGGCTGGAAAATCCTGCTACAGGTCTGCTATGACCTGCGTTTTCCGGTGTTCTCGCGTAACTGCAATGATTATGACCTTGCGCTTTATGTGGCAAACTGGCCATCACCTCGCCGACAGCCCTGGCGTAAGCTGCTGCAGGCCCGTGCGATAGAAAACCTCTGTTATGTCGCCGGGGTGAATAGAGTGGGAACCGATGCCAATGGCCATGAATACAGCGGCGATAGCATGCTGGTGGATTTTAAGGGCGATCTGCTGATTGATCATGCCCCCGGAATGCCTTTCTGTGAAAGCTTCAGGCTGTCTGCCGCAGAGTTGGACGAGTTTAAACAGAAGTTTCCTGCCTGGATGGATGCTGATAGCTTTACCATTCAGGATTAAGACCCGTTACGGTAAGCAGCCAGGATGGGCTGTTTTACCTGATTCAGTTATACAAAAGCCTGAGACAGCGTGTTGTGAACCGCTGATAAATTCCAGACATTGTTGTGTTTCTGCGAACCGCAAATCACGCCGTCGTGTATTACAGAGTGCCTGAAAACAGCCCTGCACCTGCCGGCAAATATTTTGATTAAGGAAATTACGCTTGTACGACCAGAAGGATAAGGTTATCCCGTTTGCCGAGTTTGTTGCCCTGATTGCGATGATGATTTCACTGGCCGCGCTGTCGATCGATGCGATGTTGCCGGCACTGGGGATTATTGGCAGTGAACTGAATGTAGTCGATCCGAATGATAACCAGTTGGTTATTGTCACATTTTTTGTCGGGATGGCTGTCGGACAATTTCTCTACGGACCATTATCGGACTCATTTGGCCGCAAGTCTGTCATTCTGCTTGGATTATTCATCTTTGCCGCCGGTACTCTGCTATCGGTGATGGCTGATACCTATCAGCAGATGTTGTGGGGACGGGTGCTGCAGGGCTTCGGCCTGGCGGGTCCGCGGGTGGTATCCGTGGCGCTGGTGCGGGACCTTTACTCAGGACGTGCAATGGCGCGGGTGATGTCGTTCGTGATGACCGTGTTTATTCTGGTACCGATGATGGCGCCGGCACTGGGGCAACTGGTGTTGAATTACTCTGGCTGGCGAATGATATTTATGGGCTTGTTGTTCGTCGGGATCCTGCTGAGTATCTGGTTGATTATACGATTACCGGAAACCCTGACGGATGCGAATCGTCGATCGTTTGCCCCAGACGTGTTATGGCTGGGTTTTAAAGAGGTTGTGTGCAATAGGATCGCGATGGGATTTACCCTGGTCACGGGGTTGGTGTTTGGGGCTTTTCTCGGTTACCTGAACCTGTCACAACCGGTACTTCAGGAGCAATATACACTGGGAGCTCAGTTCCCGCTGTATTTTGGTTGCCTGGCTGGCGCTATCGGTCTGGCTTCACTGACGAATGCCCGTCTGGTGGGACGCTATGGTATGTGGCGGCTGATTATTATCTCACTGATCAGTATTGTCCTGGTGACACTGATTTACTCACCACTGGTGCTGGCGTACGCGGGACACCCGCCGCTGTTGTCACTGGTGACCTATCTTTTTCTGGTGTTTTTTGCTGTGGGATTGCTGTTTGGTAACCTGAACTCGATGGCGATGGAGCCGCTGGGGCATCTGGCGGGAATTGGCGCGGGGCTGGTCAGTGCTTTGTCGACGCTGTTGAGTATTGTTTTCAGCCTGATGATCGGTCAGCTCTACAATCAGACTATCTACCCGTTAGTGGGCGGTTTTCTGGTGTTGATGAGTATTGCGTTACTGATCTGCTACTGCTTACATCGCTATGCTGGCGTGGGTCACTAGGGCTTTATATCAGAGCGTCCGTTGTCGATGCGCTGTAACGATTGCAATAGGAGTATTCGGGTAAAAACTGAAGTTTGTTGTTTCGGGGTTGTTTCAACTTACTGGAAGGCAGTGGGATGACCTGAATGATAAATAGATCAGAACCTGTATTCAGTTAAAGCCCGTCAGTTTGACGGGCTTTTTCGTTTCTGCAACAGGTGAACTTATAGAACCCGGGAGATCAGCTGCCCTGTTTTTGGCAGCGCAGAGGGCCGAATCCGGAGCGCGATGGTTGAACTATACTTGTTATATTCATAACGGCCTGTCAGGCCGGGAGGTATGAAAATGAGACGTTTAACTTTTCTGATGCCGGATCTGGCTCATGCTGAACGTGTGGTGGAGGAGTTACGGCAACTGGGTATCGCCGAGGACGTGATGCACCTTATCGCCGAGGACCATGCATTATTGCAGAAAGCTCATCTGCATGAAGCAACCGAGATGGAAACTTCAGAGGTGGAGAATGACTTCAACTGGGGCATAGTTGCCGGTGGGGTACTGGGGCTGGTAGCCGGTATGGTTGCCTACGGCTCGAAGATTTCCAGCTTTGAGTTTGGCACTATGTCCCTGTTAGTCATCACAATTATCTGCGCTTTTTGGGGTGGCGTGATTGGTAAAGCAATTGGCGAGAGCACACCAAACTCTCATCTTGAAAAATACCGGCATGCCATCGAAGCGGGACAGATTCTGATGATAGTTGATGTGGCTGTCGGGTTGCTGCCAGAGGTGCATAAGCGGGTGAGGACTCACTGCCCTAAAGCACTGATCGAGAGCAGCCATGTTTTTCACGATCATCCGCTTGCGGCGTAAAGGATTTCATCAACAGGCGCTATGGATAGACCCGTTTGCATGGGCGGATGAGAAAACACGGGGCGGGTGACGCAGGCACGTGGTCATTCAAAATCAGATATAGGCTAAGGCCTGATTACTGTGTAATGCCATATAAGTCTTCAGACTGAAGAGGGTAATAAGCAGGATCAGGCTGCTGCCTTTTCAGGGCTGCAGTGGGCTTTGTGTCTTATTTTATAGTCTTTTCTTAAATAGCCAGCAGGTGTTATTGAGGATAATAATCCTATATAATTTCTGCACTTAAAATTGTTAATAAAGCAAATAATTTCATGGCTAATCAAAATTCATCGGAAGATATCGATTACGGGATTCTGGATACGCTTGTTGGGTATAAACTCAGAAGGGCTCAGGTAAACCTGTTTAACCATTTTTCCGAGCACTGCTCCAGGTTTGGGATTACCCCGGGATTGTTTGGTGTGTTATCGATCGTTGAGCGTAATCCGGGTTTAACTCAGACTGCCATCGCGAATGCACTGGGGAATGACCGTTCAGCAATGGTAAGTGTTGTTGATCGCCTTGAAGCTATGAACGTTGTTGAACGAAAACCCTCGACATCGGATCGACGCTCACACGCGCTGTTTTTGACTAAGCACGGTGAGGCTTTTTATGCCGAGTTGGTTGAAGAGGTGCTCAAGCATGAAGCAAACTTCACTAGTTTGCTCAACGAGGGGGAGAAGGCGTTAATTATCGATATACTTGATCGATTTGCCGCTCATGCCCCGTCTAAAGCCTGATAACACTGCAGCTATTTTTTTCTAAAGAGAGCGTCTTAAAAAGCCCTGATGAAATTTTGCTATCAGGGCTTTTTATCCAGGAATTCAATAAATCCTTTCAATAAGAGTCAGTGTGGTGTCTCAGGTTACAGTCCGAGTAACTTAACGGCATTTTCCTTGAGAATCTTGGGTTTTACTTCATCCTTAATGCCGATCGTATCGAAGTCTTTCAGCCAGCGGTCCGGCGTGATAACCGGCCAGTCTGAACCAAACAGCATCTTATCTTTGAGGATGGAGTTTGCGTATTGAATCAGAATCTTTGGAAAATACTTGGGTGACCAGCCTGACATATCGATATACACATTCGGTTTATGGGTGGCAACGGAAAGTGCTTCTTCCTGCCACGGAAACGATGGGTGTGCCATCACAATGGGCATATCCGGGAAATCAGCTGCCACATCATCGAGGTACATAGGGTTGGAGTATTTTAGTCGCATATTCATGCCGCCCCGGGTGCCTGCACCAACGCCGGTCTGCCCCGTGTGGAACAGAGCGATAGCCCCCTCTTCGGCGATCGCTTCATAGAGCACATAAGCTGACCGGTCGTTAGGGTAAAAGCCCTGCATCGTAGGATGAAACTTGAAGCCGCGCACACCAAAATCGCGTACCAGACGACGGGCTTCCCGGGCACCTAAGCGTCCCTTGGCCGGATCAATCGAGGCAAAAGGGATGATAATATCGCTGTTGTCAGCGGCCAGCTGTGCCACCTCTTCATTAGCATAGCGGCGAAACCCTGTTTCGCGTTCCGCATCCACAGGAAACAGTACACAGGCAATTTTTCGGTCTCGGTAGTAGGCTGCCGTTTCCTCTATTGTCGGTAACATATTGTGGCCGGCAGGGTTCTTAAAATATTTGGCAAAGTCCTGCTGAAATTCATAATAACCATCATCCCGCGCACAGGTACAAGGCTCTTCAGCATGTGTGTGGAAATCAATTGCGATGATCTCATCGATATTCATAGTGTCACCCTGTCTCTTTTAAAATGGTTACCAGATGCATTGAGTGCAGTTGATAGAGTCTGACTGCACCTGGTTGTGTATCTTTCGTCCGCTCAACTTAGCAGGTGTACCAGAGCCAGAGTTATTGGCGGGAACAGAACCAGCAGAATAACCCGGGAAAAGTCGGACAAAATGAATGGTACAACGCCTCTGAAACTCTCTTTAAGCGAGAGTGACTTATCAAAGGAGTTGATGATAAATACGTTCATACCCACCGGTGGCGTGATCAGTCCCACTTCGACAACTACCAGAGCAAGAATTCCAAACCAGATGCCAGTATCTTCAACAGACATACCGAAGTCCATAGCAACAATAATTGGGAAGTAGATCGGGATGGTCAGCAGAATCATCGCCAGGCTGTCCATAAAGCAACCGAGTATAAAGTAGCTTAGCAGCATCAGGGCCAGAATCAGAAAAGGCGACATCTCGGCCTCTAACAGCAGTTCTGCGCCTAAGTTTGGCAGATTGGTCAGTGCGATAAATACACTGAAAAGATCGGCACCCAGAATGATCATGAAGATCATGGCGCTGGAGACCGCTGTTCTGATGATACTGTCTTTAAACTGCCCGAAGGTTAATTTGCCGTGGGTCAGTGCCAGTATTCCGGTGAGAATGACACCGACCGCTGCCGCTTCAGTTGGGGTAAAGAAACCGAGATAGATACCGCCCAGTACGATCAGAAAGATCAGGGTGATATGCCAGACATCCCGGGTGGATCTGAACTTTTGTCTCCAGGTGGTTTGCTCACCCTTGGGGCCGGATTTAGGAAAGATCCGTACATAGATCGCAATGGCCAGGATATAACCGCCAGCCGCGAGGATTCCGGGGACAAAAGCAGCGATAAACATCTTGGATATATTTTGCTCGGTCAGTACGGCAAAGATGATCAACACCATGGAGGGGGGAATCAGGATACCCAGTGTGCCGCCCGCAGCAAGACAGCCGGCAGCCAGTCCCCCCGCATAGTTATTTTTCTTCATCTCCGGCAGGGCAACCTGACCCATAGTGGAGGCTGTTGCCAGGGATGATCCGCAGATCGCGCCAAATGCTGCGCAACCGGATACCGCGGCCATAGCCAGCCCGCCTTTAAACTGACCGACCCAGGTGTTACAGGTGCGGAACAGTTCGGTGGTTATGCCTGCCCGGGTCGCCAGCTCACCCATCAGTAGAAAGAGAGGCACGACTGACAGATCATAAGTGGAAAACTTCGAGTAGGGTACTGTACTCAGATAGTTAAGCGTGGTGGGAAAACCCGCCAGAAGGGTGTAACCCAGAGCGCCGCAGCCCAGCATAGCAATTGCAATCGGTATTCTGATAGACATCAGAACCAGCAGCAGCGCCAGCATAGAAAGGGCCAGTTCGATATTGCTCATGATCTTAGGTACTCCCTGAAGCCCAGTAGGGTATCAATGAAACAGCAGAGGGTGAGAAGTGCCAGACAAAAAACGGCAGGTATATAGGCGACCCATACCTGGAGCTCAAGAATCATTGATTGCTCCATATACTCATGATAATCCAGTCCCCCAAGATACATCTGCCAGGTTAGCGTCGCAGCAATAATAGTGAAAATCAGATTACCCATAGAGTCGAGAAAATAGATCTTTCGCTTGGCCAGATTAATGGTAAAGAAATCGACAATCACATGCCCTTTTTTAATCTGACACTCTGTGAGAAACAGGAAGATAGAAATAGCCAGCCCCATCTCTACCAGTTCATAATCACCCTCAACGGTGATGCCAAACAGGCTTCTTCCGATAATACTGACGACGGTCATCAGGGCGAGAAGAATCATAATGAAACCTCCCATCAGCGCCAGCTGACGGGAGATAAACTCGATTCCTCTCTTAGTCTGAGTAAGAAGAGTATACATAGCGGGGCCTTTTACTTGTTGGCCGTTTGATACTTGGCGATAAGCGCGTTGGCTTCGTCCAGCAGTTTCTGTGAATCATAGCCGTCAGCTTTCATATCTTTCAGCCAGTCTTCAGTGACAAAGGATAGTTTGGATTTCCAGATATCCACTTCAGATGCCGGCAGTTGATAGATCTCGTTACCCTGCTCAACGGCCGCCTGTCGGCCAACCGCCTCATACTCATCGAACAGCGCGCCGATATGACCGGCCAGTTCAATACCTGAGTTATTATCGATTACCTGTTTAAGGTCTGCAGGCAGCGAATCGTAGGCTTTTTTATTCATACTGAAGATGAATGTATTGGCGTAGAGACCTGGCACTTCAGTGTGGTGTTTTACAAGCTGATGGATCTTCAGTGGCTTAACCACTTCATAGGGCAGTACCGCTACGTCCAGTACACCTTTTGATAGCGCGCTGGGCATCTGGGGTACCGGCATAAAGACCGGATTAGAGCCCAGTTTTGCAAACGCATCAGCCATGGTCTTATTCGGCGCCCGAAGCTTCATTCCCTCCATATCTGCAGCGTTGTGAATTGCTTTATCCCGGGAGTGCAACGAACCCGGTGCATGGACGTGCATTGCCAGCAGATGAACATCCTTCAACTCGTCAGTCATTTCTGTTTCAGCAAATGCCTGCATCGCCATACTCATCGGCTTGGCATCGGTGGCAATGAAGGGCAGTTCAAAGACGGTTGATTTTGGAAAACGACCCGGAGTGTAGCCGGTAACAGTCCAGGAGATATCGACGATCCCTTTGCGCACCTGATCGAAGAGTGCCGGAGGCTTACCGCCCAGTTGCATCGCCGGATACAGATCAATTTTGATTCGACCATTTGATTCAGCCATCACCTTGTCAGCCCAGGGCTGGAGGAACTTAGAGTGCGCCATGGAAGGGGGCGGCAGGAAATGGTGCAGCTTGAAGGTATATTCAGCTTCGGCAGAGATAGCACTACCTGAGCCAAGTATCAGCGCACATGCGGCGAATGATTGCTTGAGGATGGATTTAATGCCCATTTTCAGATCCTTTAGATTCTTTATTGTTTTAGGATGCCAGAGTACTGGTATTTGTATTTATACATAAACTGTTTAGTTTCGCAACAATTGTTTGTATAAGATAATTGCCTCGCATATAGGAATTTGCGGAAGACTTGGGGGGCATGATTAAAAAGCTAATAATTTGCAGATAATATTGTTGATTAATACAACAATATTTCGTATAAACATAGATGTCGTTTTTAGAGCTGGGAATAAAACCGGCAGTTATCGCTTTGTGCAACAGAGGTGTCGAATGGCCGAGTACCGTTATATTCAATTTTCTGTAGAAGCCGACATTGGTCATCTGCAACTCAACCGTCCTGAAAAAAAGAATGCGATCAATGATGCGCTGCTCCTTGAGATAGAGGATGTGTTTATCAATATGCCTGAGGAAGTCTCGGTGGTGCTCTTTTCCGGTAATGGTCCGGAATTTTGTTCCGGGCTTGATCTGTCCGAACATGTTGCCCGTGATCCTTACGGCGTGGTGCAGCATTCGCGGATGTGGCACCGGGTGTTTGGCCGTATTGCTAATTCTTCCATTCCTGTTGTGGCGGCATTGCATGGTGCGGTGATTGGTGGTGGTCTGGAGCTTGCCTCCAGTGCTCATGTGCGGGTCGCCGATGAAACGACTTACTTCCGTCTGCCAGAAGGGCGTCACGGTATTTTTGTCGGTGGTGGTGCTTCCGTGCGGGTCGGCAGGATTCTGGGCGCAAGCCGGATGATGGATATGATGCTGACAGGTCGCACCTATAATGCGGTTGATGGTGAGCGACTGGGTCTGGCCCACTACTGTGTTGAAAAGGGCACTGCCTTGGAAAAAGCCACTGAGCTGGCGAAGTCCGTTGCGCAGAATTCAAGACTGTCGAACTTTGCCATGGTCTCTGGTTTGTCCCGTATCGAGAGTATGTCGATGGATGACGGCTTGTTTACTGAGTCGCTGCTGGCGGGGATGACTCAGACCAGCCCTGAAGTACAGGAGCGTATTGGCCAGTTCCTCAACAGGAAAAAGAAGTAAGCGGATTATTGGCCGACTCAAAGCAAGGTGCACTTATCGCTTTGATGCAATAAAACCGGACGTTTTAACAAGAACATAATCAGTCGTTGCTGAATAAAAGAATAATTGAGGACGCTCAGATGGATATCAATCAAAAGGTCTTTATCGTTACCGGTGCCAGTTCGGGTCTTGGCGAAGCGGTAGCTCGCCGTCTGGCTGATCAGGGTGCATCGGTTGTACTGGCGGATATTAATGAGGAACGGGGTTCTGCGGTGGCTGCATCCCTTGCCGAAAAAGCGGTTTTCTGTACAACCGATATCACCGATGAGCAATCAGCACAGCACTGTATTGATACTGCCGTCAGTCATTTTGGCAAGCTCGACGGTCTGGTTAACTGTGCCGGAATTCCCGGAGCTGAGCGGGTGCTGGGGCGAAATGGCGTTCACCGTCTGGAAACATTCAGCCGGGCGCTGCAGGTAAACCTGCTGGGCACCTTTAATATGATCCGCCTGGCGGCGAGTGTGATGAGTGAGCAGGAACCGCAATCAACCGGTGAGCGTGGGGTAATTATTAATACCGCTTCGGTTGCTGCATTTGATGGTCAGATAGGGCAGGCAGCCTATGCTGCGTCAAAAGGCGGAATGTGTGCCATGACTCTGCCGTTGGCGCGTGAGCTGGCGCATTTTGGTATTCGTGTGATGACGATCGCTCCGGGCATTTTCAAAACACCGATGATGGATGTTCTGCCGGAAGAGGTTCAGGCTTCTCTGGGTGCAGCGGTGCCCTTTCCACCCCGTCTGGGCGAGCCGTCAGAGTATGCCCAGCTGGTGCAGCAGATCATTGAGAATTGTATGCTCAATGGCGAAGTGATCCGGCTGGATGGTGCTATCCGGATGGCTGCGAAGTAGGTAACGACCATGGCTGATTATTCCGCACCTCTGAAAGATATGAACTTCTTGTTAAACCATGTGGCAGACAGTCGCGGGTTTGATCAGATTGAGCATTTTGCAGATTACGATCCCGCACTGCTATCGGCGGTTCTCGAGGAAGCCTCAAAGTTTGCCGGGCAGGTGCTCTCGCCCCTGAATCAATCCGGCGATATTGAGGGATGCCACTTTAATGACGGAGTGGTTACGACGCCGGAAGGCTGGATCGATGCCTACCGGCAGTTCTGTGACAATGGCTGGCTGGGGCTGGCACTGCCGGAAGCGTATGGAGGACAGTCTCTGCCGCGTTTTATCGCCGCAGCAGTACATGAGATGTGGTTGAGCGCTAACCTGAGTTTTGTCATGTTTCAGGCGCTGACTCAGGGCGCAGCGGAGATTCTGCTGACTGCCAGAGATGAGCGTCTGCAGCAGCGCTATCTTGAAAAACTGGTCACCGGTGAGTGGGCGACCTGTATGTCGCTGACAGAACCGGGAGCCGGCTCTGATCTGGGTAACACCCGCACCCGTGCGATACCTCAGGAGGATGGTACCTACCTGATCAGCGGTCAGAAGATCTACATCACCTACGGTGAACATGACCTGGCTGAGAATATTGTCCATCTGGTACTGGCTAAAACGCCGGACTCTCCACCGGGAGCGAAGGGTGTCTCGCTGTTCATCGTACCGAAATATAAAGTGGATGAATCCGGCCAGTGCGGCGCACTGAACGATGTACGTTGTGTATCGATCGAACATAAAACCGGCTTGCATGGCAGTCCCACCTGCAACATCAGTTACGGTGATGACGGAGGCGCCATCGGAGAGCTGGTTGGCGAGGAGAACCGTGGCCTCGAGTATATGTTCATTCTGATGAACGAAGCCCGTCTGAGTACCGGACAGCAGGGGGTGGCTATCGGTGAAATGGGCTATCAGCGTGCCCTCGAATATAGCCTGGAGCGAACTCAGGGGCGAGATGCGCTGACCGGAGAAACGAATGTCCTGATTGCGCGTCACCCGGATGTAAAGCGTATGCTGATGGGGCTGCGGGCGCAGACTACCGCATTGCGGGCATTGAGTTATCAGATCGCGTCTCGCCTGGATCTGGCGGAGCTGGCGTCTGAAGATCGTGCAGCACATCTGCGTTTTGTTGCACTGATGACGCCGGTTTTCAAAGCCTTCTCAACTGAGAGTGGCAACCTGATGGCCGGTACGACGATCCAGATATTTGGCGGGATGGGGTTTGTGGAAGAGACCGGTGTCGCGCAGTTGATGCGGGATATACGGGTAACCACTATCTATGAAGGGACCACCGGGATTCAGGCAAATGACCTGGTGTTTCGTAAAATTCAGGGCGATCAGGGTGAAGCACTGAAAGAGCTGGTGGTCGAGATCGAAGCCGATTTTGCCAAATACATAGCGCTGGATATTGCCGGCGGTGAAAAAGAGATGCTGGCACAGATGCTCGGTGTGTTGAGTGAGTGTGCCGATTACATTCTGCAGCAGGGCAAAGCGGGGCGGGAATCTCTGCTGTGCGGTGCGGTGAATTTCCTTGAACTGATGGGGGTCGCCTGCTGTAGCTGGATGATGATGCGGATAGCCGTGGCGGCTCATGAACAGAAAGCGCAGAGCTCAGATACGGTATATCTGAATAACCTGATCGCGTTAAGCCGGTTCTATTTTGCGCATTTTACGCCAAAAGTGTTGGCGTTACATAAGACCGTGATCACCGCTGACGCTGGCATCCGGGACTACCTGATAGAAGATTGAGTCAGCAGTCTTTACTGACTGAAACAGAATAAAAATTGATAGCGAGAATAATAATGAACGCAGAAATTCTTCCTGTAAATGTAGTTACCTACGACATTAGCGTCGAAAAGCGGGACGATGGTTCTATGCTGGTCCGGTCTGCTGTCCAGTTGCCAGCCTACGCAACCAAAATGACCGATAAGCTGGAGCACTGGGCCGCCACAACTCCTGACAGAGTGATGGTGGCGCAGCGAACAGAAGATAAGCATCACTGGGAAACGGTGACTTACGCCGAGGCTCTGATTAAAGTAAAGCATCTGTCCCAGTATCTTCTGAACCAGAACCTGTCAGCTGAGCGTCCTGTTGTTATCCTGTCGGGTAACAGTATTTCTCACCTGTTGGTGGGTCTGGCGTCTATGTATGTGGGTATCCCGTTTTCGCCGATATCCACGGCATACTCATTGATCTCGACCGATTTTGGTAAGCTGCGTTACATTACCGAAAAGCTGACACCCGGACTGGTCTTTGTTGAAAACCTGGGACCGTTCCGGGACGCTATTGATGCGGTCATGCCATCTGATTGCAGTGTGCTGGCCTGCGAGGCTGATCATGGTGCCGATGATTTTGGTTTTGACCTGAGCCTTTGGGGCGACGCTGTTGCTACACCGGTAACCGATGATGTTGCTCAGGCGAACGCGGCTGTGAATGGCGATACGATCGCCAAGTTTCTGTTCACTTCCGGCTCAACAGGGATGCCGAAAGGGGTTATCAATACCCAGCGGATGATCTGTGCTAATCAGGAGATGATTGCCAGTTACCTTCAGTTTGTTCAAGAGCAGCCGCCGGTATTGTGCGACTGGCTTCCCTGGAACCATACTTTCGGGGGCAATAAAAATACCGGTCTGGTGATCTATAACGGCGGTTCTCTGTATATCGATGGCGGTAAACCGGTACCTAAAGGCATTGCCGAAACAGTGGCTAACCTGCGGGAAGTTGCCCCCACAATCTATTTCAACGTGCCTAAAGGGTATGAACTGCTGGTTAAAGAGTTGAAGCAGAATCAGGATATGGCTGAGGTATTCTTCTCTAATCTGCAGGTGCTGTTTTATGCCGGTGCGGGTCTGGCTCAGCATGTCTGGGATGATCTGGCCGAACTTTCAATCCGATATACCGGTAAGAAAGTGCCGATACTGACGGGGCTGGGTGCTACAGAGACGGCCCCGTCAGCTCTGTTTACCTCCATTGAAGAGGCCGCTTCCGGTGTTGTGGGAGTGCCGATTCCCGGTGTTGAACTGAAACTGATTCCTAATCAGGGCAAACTCGAAGTGCGCGTTAAAGGTGTCACTGTCATGCCTGGGTACTGGCGCGATGAGGAGCAAACCGCGAAAGCCTATGATGAAGAGGGCTACTACTGTCTTGGCGATGCGCTGAAGTTTATTGATGAGCAAAAGCCATCCCGCGGATTTCTTTTCGATGGCCGCGTGTCTGAAGACTTTAAGCTGGATACCGGTACCTGGGTGAGCGTTGGCACACTCAAGGCGCACATGATTCATGAGTTTGCACCCTATATTCAGGATGTGGTTATTGTCGGTCGTGACCGTGGCTTCATCAGTGCGCTGGTGTTCCCCGATGTTGAACACTGCCGTCACCTGATCGATAGTGAGGAGGGTGCCCTGAATCTGGAGCAGATCGTTAATCATGCAGCGGTTCGTAAGGTATTCAGCGATCATCTTGCCAGTATGGCAGAGAAAAGCACCGGAAGTTCTACATGCATCAAGAGTCTGGTGCTGCAAAGCCGACCCGCTGATATGGATGCCCACGAGATGACCGATAAGGGATCGCTCAACTCCAATGCCGTGATCGGTAATCGTGCTGATATTGTTGAAGATATATATAGCGCAGAGCCTTCAGCTCAGGTGATTACGCTTTAAAGCATTTAATAGAAATACTATATAGATATATTTTTTCAGTAAAACAGTTTTGAGTTGCTTTTTTGACTCTCCTCAGTGCCCCTTTTAAAGGGGCTTTTTTTATTCTTTAATCCGGTGTCTTTTTTTTAGATGGATCGATGCGGTTTTCTTATGACTTGATTTGTTAGTTGTCATGTTAGCATTTAAGGCGATCTGTGATGTTTTTTTAAGAATAATTATTGGTCGTATATAAATATAAAAATAAATACCTTGCGTGAGAATATTATGAAAGATAATTTCGATCTAAGGATGAAGGGTGTTGACAGGGATATTGTTTTTAATAAATCGACAGAGATTATTCATTCATTGTCAGGCAAGACTGATGAGATCGTTGTGCATATGTTGCCTGATCATCAGGACAGGGTTATCCGCATCAATGTTCATCAGCGAATCTTTGTAAACTACTTTATATTTGATAGTTGCTATGCAGATCAGCCAGAGCCGACGCTGCGTGTAGAGAAAGCAGCGGACAATATAATCAGTCTTGAATCGCGTCCTCTCAAAGCACTGATTCTTCATCTGCTCGAGCTCAAAGAGCAAGTTACACCAGAGCTGCAGCGCCACTACATCAATATTATTTTTCATTATATTGACCTGGAAGTTGGATCTGATAAACCGGTTGCAGAAGGTGGCAGCAGTAAGCAGCTGACGATGGAAAAACTACGGGACTACATTGACCGGAATATAAAGTGCAATCTGTCAGTGAAGAGTCTGACTGATGTCTGTCATATGAGTGAGCGATCGCTTTATTATCTGTTTCGGGAGAGCGAATCAACGACGCCGCTTTCCTATATTCAGCAGCGTAAAATTGCCTGTGTCCACAGCGAGATCAAAGGGGGGAGCCAGGGACGGAGTATCACCCAGATTGCGATGGATTATGGCTTCACCAATCTTGGACGTTTTTCTCAGCTGTATCGTAAACAGGTGGGTGAATTGCCATCAGTGACCCGTTCCAGGTCGGCTGATCAGGCGTTAAGAGCATAATCTGAGGGTATTTTTAAGCTTTAAATTCTAGATATCCGGTGTGGCTGGATAGCCTGTCTGGGATAGATTTTTCTGGTTTAGATCTGCCTGTATCAGTTGATACGCTAAAGCTTAATATCTGTAATTAAAGAAGGAAAGGGATACCGGTGAAGGGGTCCAGTATCTCTCTCCAGGTGTACCTGTTCTAAGTGTTGATGAGCTTAGAACTTGTACATTGCCATCACTTCAACCTGTTGTCCGGCTGGGCGCAGAGGGTGGTTTGCCTGATCCTGATCACGCCACTCGATACCAAAATCAAGACCTGGCAGGTAAGTATAGATCAGAGTTGCAGTGGTTTCGTAAGCCGAAGTATCCGCTGCATCGTCCACTTCTACCTTACCGTAACGCAACGTGCCGTTGAGGTTTTCGGTCAGGTTCTGAGTAACGCCCAGGTTGAAACCGGTCTGAGAAATCAGGTCGCCTGAAGCATCGATATCACAGGTCGCGGTTTTGGTAGGATTCCACATACCGCCAACACAAACGCCAGAGTATGGGCCGGCGCCTTTACCGGTGAATGCACCTGCAAACAGGGCGCCATTACCTACCGCCAGTTTACCCAGCAGAGAAATCGTTGCACCAATTTCAGAATCGTCGACAGAAGTTGTCTGAACTTCACGGGCAGTTACTGCAACATTGTAAGCACTGCCGGATTTAAAACGATTGGAATAGGAGGCTACCAGGTCAGGCATAGAGGCATTATCGTACAGCGGATCCTGCGCAGTGAAGCGGAAGCCGTTGGTGGTGTAGTGAACCACGGTAGAAGGACGAACAGTACCGCCGTTGCCGCCAATGGTACCAAATCCAGGTCCGAAGAAGTTGATCATCCGCGCATCGAAGGGGGCAGTGGCAAAGAACTGGCCGTTCCATGTCTGACCAATGGTCAGATTATCAATGCTGATGAAAGCATGGCGCAGACGCAGTGCTGCACTGGTGCTGTAGCTGGTTTGGTATTCCCAGAAATCGGACTCAATAAAGCCGGAGACTTTATGGCCTTCGATCTCTTTGCTGGCTTTGAGGTTGAAACGTGACTGACGGGTTGTGGTTTCAAGAGTATTCTCGCCGCTATCTGGCATGCCCCAGATAGCCTCAGCTTTTAAATATCCGCCAACACTGAAAGTAGTGCCTTTAAACTCGCCCAGTTCTACTGCGCTAACAAATGTGGATGCAGTTGCGGCAAGCACTGCAATACTTAGTTTATTAAGTTTATTCATCAAAAGTGAGCCTCTTTATTATTATATAAGTGAGGTTTTATGATCTCATAACGCTAGAAATGTAATATCTTAATACTGCAGATGTGTGTACATATACTGCAAAGATCCGTGTGCAGTTAGAGCAACTCAGATAATTAACTTTAGTTGTGTTTCTAACTCGTTATTACGAATGTTGAAAACGCAATCTGACTAGCCGCTTTCTGTGCTTCAATAACACCATCACTAATTTTTTGCTAGAAGTTACATCACCTGGATCTCTATCTGTAACTGTTTTGTTACTGGACGTTTGCTCACGTTCCTCTTAGTTACCTGGCCGCATCAGTTGAGTTGTAAGTTTGGTCATTAGTCAATCCTGGATTTCACCACTACTTGCATGACGCGCTCGATCTGATTGACGATCAGTTGTTACAAACAATTGTTCATTTTTTAGGCAGTAAGTTCTGATGGGGCAAGATTTGTCTTTAAAATAAAAAAGATACATGCATGTATCTTTTTATTTGTTTTTGTTGGTTTTATTTTATTTTATATCGCTCTGTAAATCATTGTGGATTTGTATATAGCATTTAAAATCAATAGGTTAGGTTTGTTTCTGCTGTGCGCTCTGTAGGGGTTTTTGTAAGATACAGAAGTGTATTTTTTGTTGACAAGTCAGAATATGTCGTTAGTATTCAGCATACAGTTATGTATGTTTGAGGTGCGGCATTGTGAAAGAGAACGATCGTAAGTTTATTCAGGCAGCGGATCATAAGACGGGTTACTACCGGGCAGGATCTGGTAACCCACTGGTTCTGTTGCATGGTTCGGGTCCGGGCGTTTCCGGATGGACTAACTGGGGAGGGCTGATTGATGAGCTGTCGGCTGATTACGATGTCATTGTTCCTGATATTGCCGGTTTTGGTTTTACAGAGTTTAAAGAGGGAACCGAATACGATATTAAGTTCTGGACCAACCACCTGGTTAAGTTCCTCGATGCCATCGGTGTCGACAGGGTATCGCTGGTGGGCAACTCTTTTGGTGGTGCCGTCGGTATCGGTCTGGCGCTGTTTAATCCCGAGCGTCTGGATAAGCTGGTGCTTCTGGGGACTCCTGCGGGAACCTTCGAGCAGACTAAAGGGTTGGCAGGGGCCTGGTTGTATGAGCCATCCCTTGACAATATGCGGGCGCTAATGGAGCTGTTTCCCTATAACAAATCACTTATTACAGACGAGTTAGTCCAGAGCCGCTATGAAGCCAGTGCCCGGCCTGGCGCTCAGGGGGCGTTGCGTACGCTTCTGCCAAAACCCGAAGAGGAGGGCATCACTATGGTGAAAGCGTTCCCGGTTAAGGCGATTCAGCATATTACTGCGCCGACACTGGTTCTGCATGGCAGAGAAGATCATGTGGTCCCTCTGCAGTGTGGTCATACCCTGGTTGAGAACATCCCTAATGCCGATCTGTTTGTCTTTGGGCAATGCGGCCACTGGGTTCAGACCGAGCAGCGCGAAAAATTCCTCGCCTGTGTCCGTAACTTTGTCAGCAACTAGAAATTAAGACGCAACATAAGAAGCAACAGCGAGGCTCAGAATAAAAATGAAAAGAGATGTGCTGGAACGCGTTCTCTGGAGTCTGTCGGTTGACAGGTTCTCAAAAGAGAAATTTAAAGAAAATCCCGAAAAGTACCTCAGCCGTTTTCCGCTGGATGCTGATGATGTCGAGATGATTCTCAGTTTTGATGTGAAGAAACTGCAGGAGGTCGGTGTCAGCTCGCTGCTGACCATGGGTTACTGGATTGAGATGTCGCCCGACAAAAGCATGGTGACTTACAACAAAAAGCTCGGGTCTGCGAGCAGCTATTCGGCATCGATAAAGGGGTAATAAAGATGGCAAAAATTGTAGGCGGTTTTTTAGTACCGCACGACCCTATCATGTTTGTTGCACCAAACGCCCCTGACAAAAGTGTCGCGGAAAAGGCCTGGGGAGCATATGAAACCTGCGCTCAGACACTTGCTGCGATGGATGTCTCAACAGTGATTATTGTGGGCAATGATCACTACATGCTGTTTGGCACGACCTGTCTGCCGAAATACTGTATTGGTACCGGCCATGTTGAAGGTCCGATTGACCGTCTGCCAGGGCTTAACAAAGCACTGGTCAATAACAACGAAGCGCTGGCCAGCTTTATTGCCACTGATGGCGCAGAACAGGGATTTGACTGGGCTGTGGCCCGTTCATTTACGACCGATCATGCGTTCTCCATTCCTTATCAGTTGATTGTTCAGCGCGCTGAAGCGATCAGCGGTCGTGAAATCAAAGCGATTCCAGTCTATCTGGGCAGTGCGGTGGATCCGTTTATCTCAATGAAACGTTCCCGTGAACTGGGCGAGCAGATTGCTGCGTCTGTTAGTCGTTTTGACAGTGATGAGAAAGTCGCGGTAATCGGGAGTGGCGGTATCAGTCACTGGGTGGGTGTTAAAGAGTCGGGCAAGGTAAACCCTGAGTTTGACCAGCAGATCATTAACCTCTGTTGTAACCGGGATCTGGATCAGATGATCGAACTCTCCGATGAGCAGATTCTGGAGCAGGGCGGTAATGGCGCGATGGAGCTGCGTAACTTTGTGTGTGCCATGGCAGCCGTTGGTGCCGGCACGGTATCACTGATTGAGTACCAGCCGGTGCCTGAATGGGTAACGGGTCTTGGATTTATGGAACTGAGAGCGAGTTGAGTCCCATGGAAAAAGTATATCTGTGTAAAGCCACTGACCTGGAAGCAAATCAGGTTAAGAAAATTGAAAATAATAAGTTTGGCGATATCGCTGTGTATAACCTGGGCGGCCAGTTCTATGCGACCGCTGACCTGTGCACCCATGCAACGGCTTCCCTGGCGGAAGGCGACATTGAGGATGACATGATTGTCTGTCCTGTGCACTGGGGAATGTTCCATATTCCGAGCGGTGAAGCGCAGGGCTTTCCCTGTGAAACTGATTTGCAAACATATCCTGTCGAAGTTGTGGGTGATGAGGTTTTTGCAGTCATTGAAGTCAATGAAAACATTATTGCTAAAGCTTAAAGGTACTTGATATGAGCAACTTGATAAAAACGATAGATACGACAGATTGTTTGGAAGGCCTTGAGTCTGTATGTGATATTGAAGGTGGCCGTATTTCCGGTGAAATTTTCTACGATCAGAAGATCTATGAACAGGAACTGGAAAAAGTCTTTGCCCGCTGCTGGCTGTTTGTCGGACACGAGTCTCAAATTAAAAAAACCGGCGACTATATCACCACCACCATGGGTGAAGATGAAGTTATCGTTATTCGTCAGAAAAGTGGCGGTGTTAAGGTACTGTTGAATGCCTGTCCACACCGGGGTAACAAAGTCTGCTTCTCTGAGTCTGGTTCCACCCGTGGCTTTATCTGTAACTACCATGGCTGGTCTTTCAATGTTGAGGGTAATCTGATTGGTCAGCATGAATCAGGTATCTATGAAGACAGTAACTTTGATAAGTCGAAGTGGGGTCTGAAAGAGGTAGCTAAAGTGTCTTCATACAAGGGGCTGATTTTCGCTACATTCGATCCGGAAAGTCCAACCCTTGAAGAGTATCTGGGGCCGATGACCTGGTACCTTGATTCACTGTTTGATAATCAGGAGGGTGGCACTGAGTTTGTGGGCGGTTGCATTCGCTCTACCTATGAGTGTAACTGGAAAATAGCAGCGGAAAACTTTGTCGGCGATATTCTTCACGCAGGCTGGACTCATGATTCTGCTGCACGGGCTATGCTGGGTGGTTCTGTTGCGAAGGTGAGTGATTTTGACGAATCCTACTCCGTTAACTGGAACGGCCACGGTTATGAATTTGCTCTGGATACCGTGGGTAATGTCGCCGTATTAGGGGATACTCAGTTAAATAAGTATCTGCATACCATTAAGCCATCAGTGGCTGAGCGACTGGGTGATTTCCGTTCCAATATGATCGGTTCGGTTTCCTCCTGCACCATCTTCCCTAACTTCTCATTCCTCGCGGGCCAGAACACGGTACGTATATGGCAGCCCCGTGGTCCTAACAAAATCGAGCTCTTTACCTGGGTGGTGGTGAATAAAAGTGCGCCTCAGGACATTAAAGACAGGTGGCGTAAAGGTGCAATGATGACCTTCTCTCCTACCGGTGTGTTTGAGATGGACGATGGTGAAAACTGGGAATACTGCACTAAGACGGCGAAAGGTAAAGTGACCGCCAAACAGGATCTCTTTATTGGTCTGGGGATGGATACCTATCTGGAAGACACCGATCTTCCCGCTAATGTCTATAAAGGTCAGCTGAATGAAGCCAACTCGCGGGCATTCTATCAGCGCTGGCAGGATCTGCTGCAATCAAAGAGTTGGGCTGAAGTACCGAATCGTAATAAAGGTAAAGCGGAGGTGGAGAAATGAACAGCAAAGAACAACAGCTGACTCCGGTTTCAATGGAGATGCATCACAAGGTTAGCGGTTTCCTGAATATGGAATACCGTTTACTGGATGAAGAACGCTTTACCGAATGGTTAGCACTGATGGCCGATGATATTCATTACTGGATGCCGGGTATTGAAAACCGTCGCAGAGAGAATCTGTTGAGCGAAGGTTTTTATGATCCTGACCACATGGCGTTTTTTGATGACAATATGACCGATCTGAGTCGCCGGGTTGCCCGCTTTGCTCAGCCATCAGCCTGGGCTGAAAATCCAGCCACCCGAAATGTTCATACCTTGTCAAATATTGAAGTGTTTGAGGGTGAGTCCGAATCAGAGTTGCTGGTCTATTCAGTATTCCAGAGTGTGCGTAGCCGTGGACATGATGAGGAGTACGTTATCTTTGGGCGTCGCCGTGACCTTTTGGTGAAAAGCGGAGACAGTTTCAAGATTCGTAAGCGTCTGATTCTGATGCCTAATGCGACGCTGAGTTGCAAGAATATCAATACTTTCCTGTGAGGGATTTATGACGATTCTGAAAGACAAAGTCGCGTTTATCTCTGGTGGTGCTGAGGGCATCGGCCGGGCCGTTGTAGAGCGGTTCATCAGGGAGGGCGCTAAAGTAGCGGTACTGGACCTGAATCAGGAAAAGCTTGGTCAGCTGCAGGCGCGCTATCCGGATGAAATCTGTTCAGTTTGCGGTGATGTCACCAACTACAGCGATAACCACAAACTGGTGGAGTTGGCGGTTGAACGTTTTGGTAAACTCGATATCTTTGTTGGTAATGCTGCGTTATTCGACTTTTTTGCGCCGCTTTCCCGTATTGCTCCAGAGAAGCTTGAGGCCAATTTCAACAAGCTATTTCAGGTCAATGTTCTGGGGTATATGAACGGTGTGAAAGCCGCGATGGATCAGCTTAAGCAGAACCATGGCTGCATCGTGTTGACTGTTTCTAATTCTGGTTTTTACCCCGGTGGCGGTGGTGTGTTGTACGTGGCATCCAAGCATGCGGTGGTTGGCCTGATTAAACAGCTTGCCTATGAGCTTGCACCAGAGATCCGTGTAAACGGTGTCTCTCCCGGTGCGACTGATACCGAGATGAAGTCGGTCGAAGGTATCTCAAGTAAGGCCCGGCCGCTGAATCATATCCCTGGTTTTAATGAAAATGCTGCTAATGCAGTACCGTTAAAAAAGATTGCAAGTCCTGAGGATCACGCCTCCCTTTATGTCCTCCTGGCTTCAAATGAACAGTCCCCGATGACCACAGGAACTGTTATTCACAGTGATGGAGGTTGGATAGCCCGATGAGTACACAACAAGAAAAAGAGCTGTTTAGTAGCCTGAAACTGCCGCTTATAGTGGCGCCGATGTTTCTGGTTTCATCACCTGAACTGGCAATAGCAAGCTCGAAGAGTGGCGTGATTGGCAGCTTACCTGCAGCCAATGCCCGGACAGTTGAAACCCTGAATGAATGGATGGCTCAGGTGCATGGTGAGCTGAATAGCCAGTCACTGCCCTGGTTATTCAATATGATTGTTCACTCCTCCTATGATCGTTTTGATGCTGAAATTGAACTGGTGCGAAAATATCAGCCAGCAATCGTGTCAACCGCGCTGGGATCGCCGAAGCGGGTGATGGAGGTGGTCAAATCCTACGGTGGTAAAGTCTATGCCGACGTTATTACACCGAGTATGGCAAAGAAATCAGTCGATGCCGGTGTTGATGGCCTGATTCTCGTTACTCAGGGGGCTGGGGGGCATACGGGGCGTTACAATCCACTCGCCTTTATCGCTGAAGTACGCCAGTTCTGGGATGGGCCGCTGGGGATTGCCGGCTGCATATCCCATGGTTCTGATGTCGCAGCTATGCTGGTGGCGGGTGCAGACTTTGTTGCCAGTGGTACCCGTTACATCGCAGCAACTGAAAGCTTTGCCAGTGATGAGTACAAGCAGATGCTGGTGGATACCGATATTGAAGGTGTTGTGGAAACCAAAGCGGTGAGCGGTGTTCTGGCAAACTGGATGCAGGCAAGCCTGGATAAAGCCGGTATCGATCCTAATGCCAGCAACGATGCCAAAATCGATTTCTCCGGCAATATTTCGACAGCCAATAAAGCCTGGAAGGATGTCTGGTCTGCGGGGCAGGGGGTTGGTAGTACCAGGGCTGTTGTGAGCGCCGCCGGGATTACTGAGACCTTTTACAGTGAGTTTACGGATGCGCTGAAGCGGTCTCAGGCGATTGCAGGCAGGTATCTGGCATGAGTAATGATCAGTGCAGGGCGGTTGCCGAATCCATTATTCAGGGGCGCAAAGCGGCAACAGCAATTGGCCCTATATCCACTGATTTTCCGCAGCTAACCATCGATGACGCCTATCAGATTCAGTCGGTTGTTAATCAGCACCGGCTCGATGAAGGCGGCCGAGTCGTCGGCTACAAGATCGGTCTCACCTCTGAAGCGGTGCAGCAACAGCTGGGCGTCGATCAGCCCGATTACGGTGTGCTGTTCTCTGATATGGAGGTGTTAAGTGGTCAGCCGGTTGATTGCAGTGGCCTGATCGCGCCCAAAGCCGAGG
Organism: Amphritea atlantica; assembly: GCA_024397875.1. Classification (NCBI taxonomy): domain Bacteria; kingdom Pseudomonadati; phylum Pseudomonadota; class Gammaproteobacteria; order Oceanospirillales; family Oceanospirillaceae; genus Amphritea; species Amphritea atlantica. Next base: position 2,835,823 of record CP073344.1, on the reverse strand, counting down.
GTGAAATTGGCTTCTGCTTTAAAGAGGATCTGGATAAAGAAAATCTGACCTTTATGGAGTTGTTGTCCGCGATCGACTACTTTTTCCCGGTGATCGAGATTGTTGATTCGGTGGTTGCGGACTGGAAGATCGGTATCGTCGATACCATTGCTGACAATGCCTCTTCAGCTCTGTATATGCCAGGGAAACGTTTCTTTTCACCGAAGGGTGTGGACTTTGAAGCACTGGAGGTGGCGATTCATTCCAATAATGAATGCGTTGCCAGCGGACGGGGATCAGCTTGTCTGGGGAGCCCGCTGCTATCGGCTTATTGGCTGGCAAAAAAGCTGATAGAACTCAGAACACCCATACGCAAAGGTCAGATCGTTCTGTCGGGCGCTCTGGCGCCGATGGTTAATCTGATACCTGGAAAACAATATTCCTTCAGCTTTGAAGGGCTGGATGAGATTAATCTGATCGCGGAATGATAACTGGATAGTTAAGTAACTTAACAATTATAAAAAATATAAAAGAAGGTTTGTTATGGGTGCCGATATTTTTTCTCAGATGCCGAAAACATCTGTTGATATGCAGGTGAGTGAAGACGGCTCATTTATTATTCAGTCGAATACACCATTAGAAAATTATGAACGTTGTGTGGGGGACTGGCTGGAGACCTGGGCAGAAAAACGCCCGGATCAGGTTGTTCTCGCTGAGCGCCAGGGTGATGGTTGGCGAACACTGACTTACCGCCAGTTCCGCTATCAGGTTCATAGTATTGCACAGGGGATGATTAACCTTGGGCTGGTTGGCAAAGGGCCACTGGTTATTCTGTCTGGAAACTCAGTTGATCATGCACTGATGATGATGGCAGCGATGCATATCGGTATCCCTGTGACGTCGGTATCCGTTGCCTACTCGCTGGTGGCGAAAACCTATGAGCAGCTTCACAGCACGATTGAACGACTCAGACCCTGTGCGGTTTATGCCGAAAACGAGGCGGCGTTTGCACCGGCTATCCAGGGGTGTGAACAGATTAAACTGTTTATCTCCTCGCAAAAGTCGGATGCCGGTTCTGATGCGATTACGCTTCAGTCACTGATTGAAACGCCGGCAACGGAAGCGGTGTCAGCGCTGTTTCAGACACTGGATGGTGATACCCACGCCAAGTATATGCTGACATCGGGTTCGACCGGAAAGCCAAAAATTGCGGTCGTCACCCAGCGAATGATGTGTTCCAACCAGCAGATGATTGCGCAGTATTACCCGTTTATTGAACAGGAAGCTCCGCGAATTCTGGATTGGCTCCCCTGGAGTCACACCTTTGGTTCTAACCACAACTTTAATCTGGTGCTGCGCAACGGCGGTTCGCTGTATATCGATAATGGCAAACCGGTGCCAAACCTGATTGGAGAAACGCTGAAAAACATCAAAGAGATAAAGCCGAACCTCTACTTCAATGTGCCTAAAGGCTATGAAGTGTTGGTGGAGCATCTGCAGCAGGATGAAGAGCTTAAAAAGACCTTCTTCTCCAATATCAACATGCTGTTTTACGCGGCGGCAGCGCTGGCGCCTTCGGTTTGGGATGATCTTAAACGGATGGCGGAAGAGGTGGGGCATGATGTGTTCTTCACCACTGAGTGGGGCGCGACTGAAACGGCTCCCGCGATTACTAATGTTCATTGGCGACTGGATAAGCCGGGCAACATCGGTGTGCCTTTTCCCGGCGTACAGATTCGCTTTGTACCCAATGGCTCCAAGCTGGAGATGCGCATTAAAGGTCCGATTGTATTTGAACAGTACCTCAATGACCCTGAAGCCACCCATGCAGCCTTTGATGAGCTGGGCTTCTACTGCATCGGTGATGCCGGCAAGTTGAAAAACAGTGAAAACCCATCGGAAGGCATTCTGTTTGATGGGCGTGTTTCTGAAGACTTCAAACTCAGTACGGGTACCTGGGTGTGTGTGGCTTCAATCCGTTCGCGGATGTACCAGAACTTCGGCGACCTGGTTTCAGATGGTGTGGTGGCAGGGCATAACCAGGATTATCTGAGCCTGATGGTGATTCCCGGGCCGAAAATGCGTCAATTGGCGGGTGATACCGAAGGGCGGATGAGTGGTCATGAGCTGTTTGCCGTTGCCGAAGTTAGAGCGGCTTTACAAGCATCTCTTGAGCGGATGTCATCCTCTTCTAAAGGCTCTTCCCAGAAAGTGTGCAAGTTACTGGTGTTGGATGAGTTGCCTCATCTGGAGCTTGGGGAGATTACCGATAAGGGCAGTCTGAATCAGCGAAAAATGCTGGAAAACCGAAGTGACTCGGTTGATGAAATCTATAAAAGCAGTTCGTCTGAATTAGTTCTTAGCATTATTTAGTGGGTGGTGTGAGCGATGAGTAAGAAACTTAAAGCAGTGATTATCGGGCCGGGCAATATCGGCACCGATTTGCTGATGAAGATGCAACGGTCCGAATGGATCGAGCCGGTGTGGATGGTGGGGATCGATCCCGAATCCGATGGCCTCAAACGCGCCCGGGAGATGGGCATTAAAACCACCTCTGACGGTGTCGATGGTCTGCTGCCGCACGTGATCGAAGACGATATCCGTATCGCCTTCGATGCCACTTCTGCCTATGTGCATGCCGAGAACAGCCGCAAGCTGAATGAGCTGGGGGTGATCATGATCGATCTGACCCCGGCGGCGATCGGTCCCTTCTGTGTGCCCCCGGTGAATCTGCGGGCCCATGCGCAGAACCTGGAGATGAACGTCAATATGGTCACCTGCGGTGGTCAGGCCACCATCCCTATGGTGGCAGCCGTGTCTCAGGTGCAGCCGGTAGAGTACGGCGAGATTATCGCTACGGTGTCCTCAAAATCTGCCGGTCCCGGCACCCGTAAAAATATCGATGAGTTTACCCGCACCACCGCCGGTGCTGTTGAGAAAGTGGGCGGTGCGAAAAAAGGTAAAGCGATCATCATTATCAACCCGGCTGAGCCACCTTTGATGATGCGCGACACCGTGCACTGCCTGACTGAGGGCGAGCCTGATCAGGCGGCGATTACCGCCTCCGTTCACGCCATGGTCAAAGAGGTGCAGAAATATGTGCCCGGCTACCACCTGGTAAACGGCCCGGTATTTGATGGCAACCGGGTCTCCATGTTTATGGAGGTGGAAGGTCTGGGGGATTACCTGCCCAAATATGCCGGAAACCTGGACATTATGACCGCAGCCGGTCTGCGCACCGCCGAGATGTTTGCCGAAGAAGCAACCAACGGCACCATTACCCTGCCAGCACGCGGCTAAGTGGAGGAACGAGCGATGAATTTGAAAGGTAAAAAAGTAGTCCTCCACGACATGAGCCTGCGGGACGGTATGCACGCCAAACGTCACCAGATCTCACTGGAGCAGATGGTCGCTGTGGCGACAGGTCTGGATGAAGCGGGTATGCCGCTGATCGAGGTCACCCACGGTGACGGTCTGGGGGGCACCTCGGTGAACTACGGCTTCCCGGCCCACAGCGATGAAGAGTATCTCGGTGCGGTCATTCCGAAACTGAAAAACGCCAAAGTCTCCGCACTGCTGTTGCCCGGGATCGGCACGGTCGATCACCTGCGCATGGCGAAAGACTTAGGGGTCAACACGATTCGTGTGGCCAGCCACTGCACCGAAGCGGATGTCACCGAGCAGCATATCGGTCTGGCGGCCAAATTAGAGATGGATACCGTGGGCTTTCTGATGATGGCGCATATGGCCAGCCCGGAGAAGATTCTGGAGCAGGCACGGCTGATGGTCTCTTACGGCGCGAACTGCATCTACTGCACCGACTCGGCCGGTTACATGCTGCCGGATGAGGTGACTGAAAAGATCGGTCTGTTGCGGGCCGAGCTGGACCCGTCTATCGAGATCGGTTTTCACGGCCATCACAACATGGGGATGGCCGTGGCCAACTCCCTGGCGGCGATCGATGCCGGCGCCGGCCGTATCGATGGTTCGGTGGCGGGCTTAGGCGCCGGTGCCGGTAACACGCCACTGGAAGTGCTGGTGGCCACGCTGGTGCGGATGGAAGCGGATCACGGTATCGATCTGTACAAGATTATGGATGTCGCGGAAGACCTGGTCGTACCGATGATGGATCAGCCGATCCGGGTCGATCGCGATGCACTGACGCTGGGTTTTGCCGGGGTCTACTCCTCGTTCCTGCTGTTTGCCAAACGGGCGGAAGCGAAGTACGGCATTCAGGCACGTGATCTGTTAGTAGAGCTGGGCCGTCGTGGCACCGTCGGCGGACAGGAAGATATGATTGAAGACCTGGCACTGACTATGTTTAAAGAAAAGCAGGCGAAAGAGAAGGGGTTAATCTGATGGGTATTACAGTGCAGATTGAACCGGTGGATAAGTCATTCACGGCGGAGGCGTCTCAAACCGTACTTGAGGCTGCATTTAAAGCGGGTATAACGCTAAAACATAGCTGCCGGGATGGGCAGTGTGGCGAGTGTCGTACCCCTATACTATCGGGTGCAGTTAGCTATAAAAATCCCGAAGCTATAAAACTGGAACCGAGTGATTTTGAGGGCAGAACCGGGCTGATGTGTGTCGGGCATGCAACTGCAGACCTGGTTATTGAAGCGCCAGAGGTGACCGGGCTGGAAGGTATCAGTGTGCAGAAGTGTGCCGGTCGCACCCTGGTTAAAGAGCCTGTTTCTGATGATGTAGCCGTGCTGAAAATAGCGCCGGCACCCGGCATTAGCTTTGCGTTTAAGCCGGGCCAGTATCTGGATCTGACGATCAAAGGCTGCGATCCCCGAAGTTATTCAATGGCTAACCTGGATTCAGAGGGGGCCGTTGAACTACATGTCCGGAAGATGCCCGGCGGAGCTGTTAGTCGGATTATTGTTGATGAGCTCAAACCTAAAGCGATTGTCACTATCGAAGGCCCTTTCGGAACCTTCTATGTGAGGGATTCTGACAGGCCGATAGTGATGATTGCCAGCGGCACAGGTTTTGCGCCGGTTAAATCTATGATGCAGGGGCTGATTACCAGCGGTAACACCCGTCCGGTGGCTCTCTACTGGGGTGGACGCTGTAAGCAGGATCTTTACATGGATGAGCTTTGTCATCAGTGGGCTGAAGAGAATAGCTGGTTTTCCTACACGCCGGTTTTATCTGAAAGTACGGGTGAAGGCTGGGTCGGGCGAAGCGGTTTTGTCCATCAGGCGGTAGTCGATGATATGCCTGACCTGTCTGCTTATGAAGTTTATGTCTGTGGTGCACCGATTGTGGTTTCTTCTGCAAAACGTGATTGTGTTGAACGCTGTAGATTAAACCCGGATCACTTCTTTAGTGATGCTTTTGCTTGAGGTTAAAATCTTCAGGCATACATTAGTGAATCTTTATTAATATGAATCAATTTAATACAAATATCTGATTTATAGGTAATTTATCGTAAAATTTTATTTTATTACGATATAGACATACAGTTGTGTATTGTGAAATAATTTTTATGTTCCATTTAATCATAATAAAACCGAGGAACGGCTATGCTACTTAAGAAAACCTTTATCGGAGCCGCACTGATCTGTGCATCACTGAGTTCCGCCACGATTGCTCAGGCAGGTGAGACCCTTACTTTACGTTACAATCAGTGGTTTCCACCGACTCACTGGTCACAGGTTGACGGCCTGTTGAAATTCTTTAAGCAGGTTGAAGAGGCAACTGATGGACGGGTGAAAATCCGGCCTTCTGCAAAACCACTGGCACCACCTACCCGAAATTATCAGGCCGTCATCAATGGTGTGGCTGATGTGGCCTGGGGGCCGCATGGTTATACACCGGGTGCATTCCCATTGAGTGAAATGGTTGAATTTCCATTTGATAACCTTGACGCCGAGAAAAGTTCTAAGGCGTACTGGCGTACATTCAATAAATATTTTAAGCCAAGCGGGATGCACGATGATGTCGTTACGCTGGCCGTACATGTTACCTCCGGAGGCAATCTGCATACCAAAGATACAGCGATTAAGAGCGCTGAAGATATGAGCGGGTTGAAGATCCGGGTTCAGACCCCGGTTGTCTCCAGTGCGCTTAAAGAGATGAATGTTATTCCCATCTCCGGTTCTCTGGTTGAACTGCGTGAATTTCTTTCCCGTGGTGTTATCGATGGTACGGCGCTGTCCGATGAGCTGCTAACCGGCTTTAAAGTCGATAAGTACATCAACCATGTGACTCAGATCCCAGGTGGTCTCTATTCAAACTCTGCGTTCATTATTATGAATCAGGAAAAGTGGGACATGATCAGTGCAACGGATCAGGCCGCTATTATGGATCTGGCCGGTGAGAAACTCTCAGCCAGGATGGGTAAGCTCTGGGATGAGAACGATGTTAAAGGCAGGGCTACTTTGAAAGCGCGTCTGGGAGCTGAGTACCGGGTTGCGTCTCCAGAGTTGATTAGCTCTTTGAAGACGGTGTTTGCTCCCGCCCGTGACAGCTGGGTAAAAAGTGCTGCGAGCAAAGGTGTCGATGGACAGCAGGCGATGGCTTATTACAAGGCTGAACTTGAAGCGATGAAATGAAGTTACGTCGCCTCCCTCGCCAGAGCTGAGTCAAACTCATAAATCCGTTCTTGCTGGGAGGCGGCCTACAAGAGTATGCCGTTATGCCTTTATCCATTCTTAAAGTGCTGGAAGTTATCTGTTCAAAGATTGCTATTGTTGCAGCCTTATTGATGGCGTTGGTGATCTTTGTCGATGTCGTCGGTCGAACCCTTTTCGATAGCCCGCTTGGCTTCTCTTATGAAGTGGTCTCGATCTCATTAGCGATTATGTTTTATTCGGGTTTATATCATGTCCACAAAACCAAAGGACACATCACTATCGACTTGCTGGATAAGTTCTATGTCGGGACGGTTGGCAAAGTTGTGTTCTGGTTTGTCTACCTGATTGAGTGTGTTTTTTATACCACGCTGGTTATTACGCTGTTTATGCAGGTGGAGGAGTCCTACAAATTTGGTGATGTTTTCCTGTTTCTGGGTGTTATGAAATGGAAGGTGTTACTGGTGGTAAGTATCTTTGCCCTGATTGCCTGGGTAAGCCTGTTTGTGTCTGCACCTAAACGAAATTCCGATTTCTAGGACTCTGTTATGATTATTATGATCACATTTGTGGTGCTGTTTGCGCTGCTGTTTTTACGTGTGCCCATTGCGGTGGCTACCGGCTCTGTTGGGGTGTTAGGGCTGGCATATTATCAGGGTTGGGGGGCTGCATTGAGTCAGTTGGGCAGCATCGCGTCTGAAACCGTTATTTCTTATGAATTTGCGGTTATCCCGCTGTTTATTCTGATGGGTAATATTGTTGCGAAATCGGGGTTGGCAGAGGAGCTTTATGCCGCGACTTACGCTCTGATAGGCCATATGCGGGGCGGCCTTGCTATCACCACCATCGGTGCCTGTGGCGGTTTCAGTACATTCTGTGGATCAAGCTTTGCGACCGCTGCGACCATGTCAAAAATCGCTTATCCTTCAATGATTCGTTATGGCTACAATCAGGAGGTGGCAACCGGGGTTATCGCGGCAGGTGGAACCCTGGGTATATTAATCCCCCCGTCTATTGCACTGGTTTTCTACGGGATTATTACCGAAACAGATATTGGTCAGTTGTTTGTTGCAGGTGTTATTCCTGGTTTGATTGGCATTGTAATGTACTGTCTTGCGATCATCATTATCTCGTACCTGAAGCCGGGTAGTTGTCCTTCAGGGGAAAAGGCTACTTTTAAAGAGCGATTTGCAGCGATACGTCAATTGTGGGCGTTCACTATGCTGGTTGCGATTGTTTTAGGGGGGATCTATTTTGGTTTTTTCTCGCCGACCGAGTCAGCAGCTGTCGGCGTTGTCGGGGCGATCTTCCTGACATTTCTGCGTGGAAAATTTGATCTGAAGCGTATGCGGGATGCTCTGGAGGATAGTGCTGTTACCTCTGTTTCGCTTATCGCGATTCTGATCGGTTCGCTGATATTCGCTAATCTGGTCAACGTGTCTAATTTCCCTTATGACGTAGTGGACTGGATTGACAGTCTGGGCCTGGGGTTACTGGGAGTCTTGCTTGTCATTATTGCGATATATCTACTGTTAGGCGCGGTGCTTGAATCGATCTCTATGCTGCTGCTGACAGTGCCAGTGTTCTATCCGATAGTTGCGAGTATGGGGATGGATCTGATTTGGTTTGGCATCGTTGTGGTGGTGGCCACTGAGATCAGTCTGATAAGCCCACCGGTTGGCCTGAACTGTTTTGTGCTGAAGTCGGTGCTACCCAATGTAGAGTTGAAGACAATCTTTAAAGGGGTGTTCCCCTTTGTGATCGCGGATCTGTTCCGGCTGCTATTGATTGTACTGGTGCCCTCTATCTCCCTGATGTTAGTCCAGTAGACAGATATCAGAATGCCCTTGTTGTCGTTAGTTCAAGGGCTCTTTATCAACGATGAATTGCATCATTCAGTACCAAAAGACTCCGACTAAAAAAATAAATTGTGGAGGTAAGTATGGCTGTCATGAGCGGCTATTCCAACAATGATTTTTTGCAACAGGATCCGCTGTTCACTTTGGAAACAGTGACTAATATAAAGCGGTTAAAAACTCCCCGGGCCTTGTTACCGCCATCCCGGCGGCTAATGGAAACCTCACTGGGTGATATTCAGGTGTGTGTGGATCTCTATGATCATCATATTGATATCTCACAACCCGATAGTCCGGAATGTTTTCAGCTGATGCTTGTTCTGAAGGGGAGTGTGCGGTTGCGGTTAAAAGAAGCAGTGCTATCACTTGGTTGTGGGGATGTTTGCCTGATCAATACCGCGCAAACTATAAATACGGTTGTATCGGCTGATAGTCAGGTGGCAACCATCAGAATGCCTGTTAAAACGCTCATAGAGGATGCGGTGCACCTCGGGTATCATCTGCTAGTCTCGGGGCTGGTGTTTAAGCCGCAGGTGTTTAAGCTGGCGCAGCTGGCAGCTTTGAAACATCAGATTCTTTCATTGCTGGATGCCGGGTCTGACCGGACCCCTGATGAGTTAAAGATTCAGTATCGGCGTTTTTTTTCATGTCTGCTGCTACAGCGGTTCGAAAATAACGGTAATCAGTTTTATAAAGTGACCACTTGCGAAAACCCGAGGATCGAGAAGATTCGTCGCTGGGTGATCGCTGATCCCCGTAAAGAGTATAAGCCTTTAGATCTGGCGGCTTATATCAATGTTAGTGAACGATCTCTGTATCACCTTTTTAAAAAGGAATATGGGTTAAGTCCCCGAGTCTATATCTGCAATATAAAACTCGAATGTATCTACCGCGAGTTGATGGATCTGGGCAATTCAAAAAATATTACTCAGATAGCGCTCGAGTATGGTTTCAATAATCTTGGCCGATTTTCAAAGGTGTATCGTGACTATTTTGGCGAATCACCCTCGGAAACCAACAGAAAGTAGCGAACAAAATAGCCCTGTTCCTTCCCAGTGCTGATTACTCTGGCTGGTTCTTTCGCTTTGGACACTTCATTAAGGGGCAGTTGTCAGAGAGAAACTCTGCCAGACGACGGGACATCTCACGACGCTCTTCGAACTTGTTATCAAAGTGGATCAGTGACATCGCCACAATATATGAGTACACAAGGTTTGCCAGATCCTCAGCCCGGTCGGATGTGTGGCCAAGGTTTGTAAAAATACTGTTGATGAAAGATAGACGATATTTGTCAACTTCCTCGACCGCAGAGCGTGCCAGTTTGTCGCGGCGAGCCCAGGCCCGGATAGAGATCTCGACAGATGCACCCTCGAAGGATCTTTTGCCTGTGATGGGCAGGTTCATCAGGGTGGTTATCTGTTCAACGGGGTCGTTACTGCCACTTTGAATACGGGCAATAACGGCCTCTGTTGCCCTCAGGCGCCACTTGTCGAGAATCGAAACTAACAGGTCATTTCTACTGGTAAAATGATGATAAAAACTACCGCGGGTTATCTTAAGCTGTTTGGCCAATTTATCGACACGAACCTGATCAATACCACTGGTGGCTAACACCTGTGTTGCGGCATTAATCCATTCTTCGCGGGATAATTTTTGTGTAGTCATTTATTTACGGTAGCTCGCTTGCAGGATCAAAGTCACTGGTAAAGTAGCAACTGCAGTATGTGCGGTCAACATATTCCGGCGTAATTAACAGGGGTTTTCTTGCTCTCTTTTCTGTCGTTTATTTGATGCTGAAATAAAAATAAAATCAAGCAGTTATGCAGAATCGGATACGATAAAAGAACAGTGCTGTTCTGAACATAAAGTTAAGTCATTTAATCTTTTATATAGGCACGGTAAGTACCGGACGTTTTGAATGATGGATCACCTTATTGGCGGTCGATCCCAGAAAAAACTGTCCGACAGAACTGTGAGTTCTGCATCCCATGACGATAACATCGGCGTCAATTTCCTCTGCAACACTGAGAATTGTTTTCCAGGGCTGGCCCTCTTCTACACGGGCGGTGACCTGATCCGCTGAAAGCTGATCATGCTGTTCCAGCTCTGACGCATAAAACTGCTCCAGCCGCTGCTGCATTTTCTGCTTGAGATTGGCAATGCTCTGATCATGCAGTTCGTTAAGATCATGGTCGTTCATGAGTGTTCTGACCATGTTTTGGGCACTGGCGCTGAGCGGTTCAATAACATGCAGATAGGTGATCTCTGAATGGTAATGACCGCACAGGCTGACGGCTGACCGAAACGCCGGACGTGAACCTTTCTCGATATCCGACGCATAAAGAATTTTTTTAACCTGAGGTAACATCGATCTCTCCTTATACTCCGGTTAGCGATAGAGTAGCTGTGGCAGAATCAGTGAAATTGGCGCAATCAGTGTAATCAGGAGCAGCCGGACAATATCTGCACACCAGAAGGGGGTGACCCCTTTAAAGATGGTGCTGGCTTTAACATCCCTGAGTACGGCACTGAGTACGAATACATTCATTCCCACGGGGGGGGTGATCAGACTGATCTCGGTGACAACCACCACCACAATGCCGAACCAGACCAGGTCAAACCCGAGGCTCTGTACCAGCGGAAAGAAGATCGGTACGGTCAGCAGCATCATCGATAAACTTTCAAACACCATACCCAGCACAATATAGATCGCAAGAATCAGAAATATCACCGTCATCGGGGAGACATCGACGCTCTGTACCAATACCAGCAGGTCGCCTGGTAATCCTGCCCGGTTGATAAAGTTTGAAAAGATCAGTGCACCAATCAGGACCCCGAATAGCATCGCTGAAGTACGTGCGGTATCGGTCAGAATATCAAACAGGCTGGCCAGGGTCAGAGAGCGACGGTATAGCGCAATGATAAAAGCGCCGCCAGCTCCGATGCCTGCCGCTTCAGTCGGGGTGAATACACCGAGATAGATGCCGCCCATCACAACAGTGAACAGGATCAGCACGCCCCATACGCCGTGCAGTGCCTGAATACGTTCCGGCCAGCTGAGTCGTTCGCCACAGGGGCCATCTTCTGGATTGCGCCAAACGGCGAAACGTACCGCGCCAAGATAGAGCAGAATGCCGATAAGACCAGGAATAAAGCCTGCGGCAAACAGTTCCCTGATACTGGTTTCAGTGAGCAGACCATAGATAACCAGAATAACGCTGGGAGGGATCAGAATGCCCAGGGTGCCACCTGCAGCAATTGAGGCGGTTGCAAGTGAGTCGGCATAGCCATATTTACGCATCGGTGGCATGGCTACTTTAGCCATCGTGGCTGAGGTGGCCAGACTGGAACCACAGATAGCAGAAAAGCCACCGCACGCTACAACTGTGGCCATCGACAGGCCGCCCTGCATATGGCCGAGAAACGCATTTGAGGCACGGTATAGCTGATGGGACAGACCCGACTTAGTGACCAGGTTTCCCATCAGAATAAACAGGGGGATGACAGATAGACTGTATTCCTGTGAAGTATCTATAACCCGCTTGGAGGCCATTGAAAGGGCTCCGTTCCAGCGGAAGTCTGCAAACGTATCAAAACTCAGCCCCTGCAGATAGGCAAAACCGAAGAATCCAACGATACCCATCGCAAAGGCGATGGGTATCCGGGCGATAACAATCAAAGTCAGAAGAATGGCAAAGCCAGTGAGGGCTACAATCATGTTAAATATACCTGTCTGAGGTCTTGTCGGTTAATCACGGGCGATAAATAACAACCGATAGACCCCGTAAGTAATCATGGTTGCTGCCGTTATCCAGCTCATATAGGCGATGTACTCGACAATTAAGCCTGTGGGTAACCGAAGAAATTCAGTAACTTCATCGCGCCTGAAGGAGCGTTCAGCAAGGAAAAAAATCTGCACGGCTAAAAAATAGAGCGACGATGAGATAAGAAATGCAGACAGGAGTCCCAGCAGCTTAATCACCGTATTGCCCATTAGCCGATCAAGAATATCGACGACGACATGTCCTCCTCGCCAGGTAATCACCGGCATCTCTGCAAAAATCAGGATCGCCAGAGCGATCTCTGTCAGTTCAGTCGTACCATCGATCGAATTTGACAGAAAATAGCGGCCAAACACGTCAGAGCAGGTCAGCAGCATGAGCAAAAGAAGTGTTGTTGCAGCGATCATTTCAAGGGCAAAGGCCAGCCATTTAACCGGCCTCTGTTCCTCATAATGCGCTGTTATCCAGGCGCAAAGAGACATAGTCAACGCTTACTCTTTATAACTACGGGCGATAGAACGAAGTTCTGCCAGAGCCGATTCAGCATCGACACCGCGGTCAGCCACTGACTCCAGCCAGATCTGATCTATACCTTCGACCAGGTTATTGAAATCCTTGGCAAAGGCATCGTTTTCTGACACTTTAATGAGGTTAACACCGGCGTCTTCAGCTGTTTTGAGTCCAACAGAGTCGGCTGAGTCCCAGGCTTTACCGGCCATCGCTGAGAGCTTTTCACCGGATACACCGATGATTGCCTCACGGTCTTTATCACTCAGGCTATCGAGAAAGTCAGGGTTGATAAAGATGGAAAAACTACCCAGATACATACCACCAGGCAGCATGACAACATTACGTGCAACCTCATTCAGGCGCAGTGTTTTCTGTTCTGCTATCGGCAAAAAGACGCCGTCGACAATACCCTGCTGCAGCAGCTCATAGACTTTAGGTGCCGGTGCCCCAACAGGTGTTACGCCAAGCCGGTGGCCAATCTCAGATGGAACACCACCGCCGATACGAATCTTCTTACCCTTGAGGTCTGCCAATGAAGTGATAGGGTCGATGGTCTGGATCTGACCTGGACCATGAACAAATACGCCCGCGACGGTGAGTCCGTCGTGTTCATTGGCAGCAGCAAAGTATTTCTGATGAACACGCCAGTAGGCAACAGATGTTGCTTCGGCGGAAGCGCCCATCAATGGCTCTTCAACACCCAGAGCCAGTTTAAAGCGACCCGGTACATAGCCGTGGTAGCTGAAGCTGGCATCGGCAACACCGTCTTCCACCAGTTCAAACAGGGTTTTAGGGTGGCCTAAACCATACTCAATTTCGAGTTTAACCCGACCTTCAGTGGCTTCCCCGATCCATTTACCCCAGGTTGGCCATACCACTGCATTCTGCACATGGGTGGGTGGTAGCCAGCTGGCAACGCGCATAATGGTTTCTGCCGAAGCGATATGACTGAGACTCAATAGCACAGCGGTCAATGCCAGGTACTTTACTTTTCTTATTATAAACATCGGTTGTTTTCCTCAATTATTGGGTGACTGAGAGTGGTGATACAGTCATTGAAAGGTTTGAAACTGTGTTTCAAACTGGATCAGCTGCAGGTTGTTCTGCCGCTGATCCCCGGGTAGTTATTTCTGTTTGGACATGGTCAGTGCCAGGTCTTCAATCATATCTTCCTGTCCGCCGACGGTGCCGCGACGGCCCAGCTCGACTAACAGATCACGTGCCTGTATGCCGTACTTCGCTTCTGCCCGTTTGGCAAACAGCAGGAACGAGGAGTACACCCCGGCAAAGCCCAGCGTCAGGGCATCGCGATCCACCCGGATCGGCTGATCCATCATCGGCACGACCAGATCCTCGGCGACATCCATAATCTTGTACAGATCGATACCGTGATCCGCTTCCATCCGCACCAGCGTAGCCACCAGCACTTCCAGTGGCGTGTTGCCGGCACCGGCGCCTAAGCCCGCTACCGAACCATCGATGCGGCCGGCACCGGCATCGATCGCCGCCAGGGAGTTGGCGACCGCCATCCCCATGTTGTGATGTCCGTGGAAACCGATGTCGATGGACGGGTCCAGCTCGGCCCGCAACAGACCGATCTTTTCAGTCACCTCATCCGGCAGCATGTAACCGGCCGAATCGGTGCAGTAGATGCAGTTCGCGCCGTAAGAGACCATCAGCCGTGCCTGCTCGAGAATCTTCTCCGGGCTGGCCATATGCGCCATCATCAGGAACCCCACGGTATCCATCTCTAATTTGGCCGCCAGACCGATATGCTGTTCGGTGACATCCGCTTCCGTACAGTGCGACGCAACCCGGATGGTGTTGACCCCTAAGTCTTTCGCCATGCGCAGATGATCCACCGTGCCGATCCCGGGCAACAGCAGCGCGGAGACTTTGGCGTTTTTCAGTTTCGGTATCACTGCGCCGAGATACTCCTCATCGCTGTGGGCCGGAAAACCGTAGTTCACCGAGGTGCCCCCCAGACCATCACCGTGGGTCACCTCGATCAGCGGCATACCCGCTTCATCCAGACCTGTCGCCACAGCGACCATCTGTTCCAGGGAGATCTGGTGACGTTTGGCGTGCATACCGTCCCGCAGACTCATATCGTGGAGGACTACTTTTTTACCTTTCAGATTCATTGCTTTCTCCTCCACTTAGCCGCGTGCCGGCAGGGTAATGGTGCCGTTCGTTGCTTCTTCAGCAAACATTTCGGCGGTGCGCAGCCCGGCTGCGGTCATGATGTCCAGGTTGCCGGCATATTTGGGCAGGTAATCACCCAGACCCTCGACTTCCATAAACATGGAGACCCGGTTGCCATCAAACACCGGACCATTCACCAGGTGATAGCCGGGCACATACTTCTGCACCTCTTTGACCATCGCGTGAACGGAGGCGGTAATCGCCGCCTGATCAGGCTCGCCCTCAGTCAGGCAGTGCACGGTGTCGCGCATCATCAAAGGTGGCTCAGCCGGGTTGATAATGATGATCGCTTTACCTTTTTTCGCACCGCCCACTTTCTCAACAGCACCGGCGGTGGTGCGGGTAAACTCATCGATATTTTTACGGGTGCCGGGACCGGCAGATTTTGAGGACACCGTAGCGATAATCTCGCCGTACTCTACCGGCTGCACCTGAGACACGGCTGCCACCATAGGGATGGTGGCCTGACCACCGCAGGTGACCATATTGACGTTCATCTCCAGGTTCTGCGCATGGGCCCGCAGATTCACCGGCGGCACACAGAAGGGACCGATCGCCGCCGGGGTCAGATCAATCATGATCACCCCCAGTTCGTTCAGCTTGCGGCTGTTCTCGGCATGCACATAGGCGGAGGTGGCATCGAAGGCGATACGGATATCGTCTTCGATCACGTGCGGCAGCAGACCATCGACACCGTCAGCAGTGGTTTTAATGCCCATCTCCCGGGCGCGTTTGAGGCCATCGGATTCGGGATCGATCCCCACCATCCACACCGGCTCGATCCATTCGGACCGTTGCATCTTCATCAGCAAGTCGGTGCCGATATTGCCCGGCCCGATAATGACGGCTTTTAATTTATTCATATGGAAATTCCTTGAAACAAATAATGGTGTCGGTAGCAGCGCTCTGTGGAGCGCATTTCGACGAAGTCATCAATCAGGCCTGGCTGAATTGAGTGCTGACCCGGCCAATGCCGCTGATCTTTACTTCGAACTGATCGTCAGGTTCAACGGCAACCATCGGGCCCAGCGCCCCGGTCAGAACAATATCGCCTGCTTTGAGTGGCTGACCGAGTTTGCTCATGGTGCGGGCCAGCCACACAGCTGCATTAAACGGGTGTCCCAGGCATTCAATCCCGCTGCCCGCGGAGACTTCAGTACCGTTACGGGTCATGGTCATCTGGATCTTTGCCAGGTCGATACTGCCCTGCCAGCGGGTTGCATCGCCCAGCACAAAGGCACCACTGGATGCGTTGTCGGCGACGGTATCAACGAAACGGATATCCCAGTTACAAATACGGCTACCGACGACCTCGATGGCAGGCATCAACCAGCCGATTACATCGATCAGATCAGCAAAGGTGGTGTCTTGTTGTGGAAGATCTTTGACCAGCATCAGTGCCAGTTCGGCTTCGACTTTGGGTTGTAGTACTGCAGTAGCGGGAATCGTTTCATTATCGCCGTAGCACATATCGGCAAACAGAGTGCCAAAGTCGGGTTGATCGACCCTGAGTTGTTGCTGCACTTTGATGTTGGTCAGGCCTATCTTGCGACCAACAATTCGGCGTCCGGCCAGGCAGGCATGTTCAGTGTTTATTTTCTGGATCTGATAGGCCGCTTCGGCATTGTCTTCACCAATTACTTCCCGGATGGGGGGGATCATTTCATTGTGAAGCGCAGCTTCACGTAAGTTTTTTGCGATCAGGTCCAGATCAATCGACATCAGTGTAATCCTGTTTAGATTCGGGTGGTTGTGTGATATTCAGAAGCGGCTTTTTCGCTGCGCCATTCATGCTGTAAAGCCTGATTAATATTTGGAAGAGAACCGGCATGAGCGTGACAGGCGGTAATTAAACCGGAGTGATTATGTCTTTGAATTATTTTCGACGCAGTAAATGAATGTCGAGTAATAAAAAGAAGATGGTCAGCGACAGGAATATTCATTTTTCAGCACCCGTTGAATATCTATTATTATTTTTTAATACTTATAATTATTGTGTCAGTATAAAAAAATGGCTAAGCAGGCTACAATTAAAAACTGGTGATGTGTGCACTTAGTGCACATTCGTAGTGTAATCATATGAGTGCTGAATCATGGAAACCGAAGCGACGGGACAATACAAGAACGTGCGGGGTCTTACCCGGGGGCTTGAGTTACTGTATCTGTTAAACCGTGCGCATGGCGGGGCAAAAATCCGGGATCTGGCCGAGTGGAGTGGCATTCACCGCACAACTATTCGGCGATTACTCGAAACTCTGGTGGGAGAGGGGTACGTCCGGCGCAGTCCATCAGATGATAGCTATCAGCTGACGATTAAGGTGAGACAACTGAGTGACGGTTTTCAGGATGCTCAGTGGATTTCTCAGCTGGCTGCACCGCTATTAGGCAAGTTATTACAAGAGGTTATATGGCCCACCGATATCTGCACACGGGATGGCGATGCGATGGTTATCAGGGAAACAACCCACCGTTTCAGTAAGTTGTCGTTTCACCGGGATATGGTGGGCAGGCGGTTGCCACTGCTGATGACGGCCACCGGAAGAGCTTATATTGCTTACTGTCCTGAAGCGGAACGCAACGAAATACTTGAGCAGTTACGGCAGCATAATGACCGGCAGGCCGACCATGCCAATGATGAAGATTATGTCCGGCGGGTGATACGTCAGACCCGGGAGCAGGGGTATGGTGCTAATAATCAGGACTGGGGGGATGAGGGGAATATTGCCGCAATCGCCAGACCGATTATGCGTGAAAATGAAGTAGTAGGGTGTTTGAATCTGGTATATATCGCTAAAGCGATGCCGACAGAAAAGGCAGCGAAAAAATATCTGAAGAAAATGAATGATGTTATTCTGAAAATAGAAGAACAGTTGTAGCTGCAATAATATTTTTCGAAAAAACGGGCTGTTAAATAAAAAATAACAGCCCGTCAATATTTAATGCTTCAGGAAGTCTAAAACCATTCTGTTAAATGTATCTGCGTGTTCCCACTGTGCCCAGTGACCACAATTATTAAAGATATGCAGCTGTGCATTAGGGATTCCACGAATTAGCTTCAGGCCGATATCCATTGGCACAAAACGGTCATCACGGCCCCAGACAACCAGCGTCTCTGCCTTAATTTCTGCCAGACGCGGACCAAAATCAGGGAACTGCTTAGGATTCGCCTCAATACTTTTAACAAAGTTTTCCAGATGATCCTTACGGGACAGCATATTATCCAGACGCAGCTGGAACATCTCATCGGTCAGATGACTGCTGTCGTAAACAAACACCGACATCATCTTTTTCAGTGCTTCCAGATCGGGGTTGCGATAGAGCGCCTGAATCAGTTTGATTCCTTCGGTTGGCATCGGCACAAACTGGCTTGGCCCACCGGTACCGCCGCCCATAAGAATCAGTTTGTTAACCCGTTCGGGCCAACTGAGGGCAAAGGCCACCACGCTGTGTCCGCCCATGGAGTTGCCGATCAGGTGGGCGGTTTCGATATCCAGACCGTCCATCACGCCTTTGACACAGGCGGCATTGAGATCGGAGCGGGAACCGGTGCAGACAACCGGGTCACTTTTACCCCAGCCGGGGCAGTCCAGCAAAATAATACGATAACCCTGATTAACAAAAGGCTCGATATTGCGGTTAAAGTTAGCCCAACTGGTGGCGCCGGGGCCTGAACCATGGAGCATAATCACCACCTGCTCACCGGTCCCCAGTTCGTTGTAGTGGATCTTATAGGGATTACCTTCGGCAACAATATCGATAAATTTGCTGCTGGACGCCTCGCTGATTTCAATCGTAGTCATAGATTCTGCCTTTTAATTCGTTGTGTCCGAACGTCATAAGCCCTGTATGACAGGGCCTGGTTATCTCACTGTATGCGCCTTTATTGAGGAACGCTGCGGAATGCGCCATTCAGATAGATCAGGGCCTCGCCGTCATCCCGTTCGCAGGTGGCCATCACTTCACAGAGAAACGCGTGATGGGTGCTTTCATCAAAGACTTTGATAACGCGACAGTCGAAGTTAGCCAGTGTGCCATCCAGGCTGGGGGCACCGGTTACCAGTTCACGCCATTGGCCATATTCAAAACGTGCTTCACCGTGAACCTCTTTGTTCATACCGGCAAAGATCTTAGCGATCTCTTCCTGCTCACTGGCAAGAATGTTAACGCACAGAGCACCACTGTTGAGAATGATATCACTGGCGGCAACGTCTTTATTGACGAAGACTACCAGTCGGGGAGGATCAGCCGTAACCGAGCAGACCGCAGTTGCGGTCAGACCGGCTTTGTTCTCACCGTCTGATGCGCTGATGATGGTTACTCCCACTGCAAAGTGGCGCATACCATAACGGTGGTCATCCGAAGTAACCGTTGGCATAGCCGCTAATTTTGCGTTAGGCGTCCAGTCAAGAACCTGATTTATCTCTTTATTCATTTCAGCACCCTTTAAAATTGTTATACCGGGCAAGGGACGCGCCCCTGACCCAGATGTGGCTTTTTATTGTTTATTGGGCTTTGACGCCGAATGGATTGGGTTGTGGCAGAGGGTTACCCAGCATCTGGCCACCCAGGAGTTCGCCGATGTTATCCTGGTTCTGGGTGATGTGGTTCGCACCGACCAGAATGTCGCGCAACTGGCGCTGCATCGGGCTGGACAGCCAGACACCACGGGTTGAGGTCTTCTTGAAGATCATATGTGCCGCATCAAAGCAGTCACCACCGGTAAACTGGTTGGTGGCGAAGGTACGCACGCGGACATCGGTTGGCACCAGCTCACCTTTGGAAGCATATTTCCAGGCTTCCTCGGTATTCATCAGCACCCGTGCTTCAGCTCCGGTGATTTTAGCCTGAGCTTCCCCCAGCTTTCCTTTGATGAACGGATCATTTACTGCAGCGCCAACCGCCTGGTTGAGGTTCTGACGTGGCACCATATGTTCGATATAGAGGTCAGCCATACCTTTAGCCATACCGATGATGACTGAAGATACCGCAGAGTAGAACACACCGAAGAATGGCATCTTATAAAGATCGTTTACATGGCCGTGGGTCTCATCACAATAATCGCCAATCACGTGACTGCGATAAGCTGGGACGAACACTTCGTTAATAAGAAGCTTTTTACTACCGGTACCCGCCAGGCCGACAACATGCCAGTCATCTTCAATCTCAAAGTCAGAACGTTGTACCCAGAAAGAGCGAAACTCCATATTGCCTTCGGCATCGGCGACACGACCGCCGAGAAAGGCACCACCTGCCGCATGGTCGCAACCGCTGGATGTCAGCCACTCGCCGTTGAGTATGTAGCCACCTTCAACTGCTTTTACGGTACCGAAAGGGGCATAAGAGGAAGAGATCAGCGCAGAATCATCTTCGCCCCAGAGTTCATCCCCAACAACCTCATCCAGCAGACCCACTTCAAATGGGTGAACACCCAGGACCATGACATTCCAGGCGCTTGAAGGGCAGCCGCGCGCCAGTTCGATCAGTACTTTGTTAAGCACGTTTGGGTTCATCTCATAGCCGCCCCAGCGCTTTGGCTGCAGGATGCGGAAGAAGCCTGCGTCCTGAAACGCCTGAATGGTATCTTCCGGCACCATGCGGGCTTTTTCTACTGCATCGGCTTTCTCTCTGAGCCACGGAATCATCTTGGTTGCGCGGGCTACGATCTCTTCTTCGGTCGGAATCTGGATAGTCATATTGTTCATCGGTGTTCTCCTGAAATTCTATTTATTATTCGCTGGCATAACTCTGAGTCGGATCAGGCCGACTCGGCACTGACTACGCCATATCCGGCAATCCATTCATTAATTGCGCGGTAATAATCTTGTCTTGCGGTAACGGGGCCGGTTTCACCGATCGCAGCAAAGGCTGCAACCCAGGTGCGTACCTCGTGAGCTGAGCGCCCGGCTTGTTGCGAGATCTCCTCAATGGAGAGTTCATCAATCTCGGCAACCCGGCCATCAATCAGTGTCTGGATAAAGGTCTGATCCCAGTCTGCATTAAGGGGTGTTTGCAGACACTCAGATGTGCCATACACCTTACCTGCTGCGATAGTGCGTGCCTCACGGGCTGCGCGGAATTCCGGGGTTGGATTGCGACCCGCAATCAGGAACTCCGCTACCTCTTCAGGCGCATCTGCCAGCAGTGGAACAGGGGGTTCATGGGAGAGACCGCCAGTGCCCAGAATCAGAACCCGCTTGTCCAGACCTGCGATAAACTGACCGACCAGCTCGCCGAGTTTGCGGATGCGTGCGTAGGGGCAGAAGGGTGGCGCTACAGAGTTGATGATAATCGGTACGACCGGGTAACGGGTCAGACTGCCGGTCATCTCTTCCAGCGTCTGGGTGCAACCGTGATCAACCTGCAAGCGGTGTGACAGTGTCATATCGATGCCGTTGGCAAACAGGAACTTAACCAGCTCCATTGCCGCATCAGAGTCGACACTCAGGTGACCGGGCAGACTGCTGTAATCGCCAACAGACTCGGCGGCGGTGGCAACCACAAACGGCGGCATCAGATCATAAAACAGGCCGTTATAATGGTCCGGTGCAAACAAGACAATCAGTTCTGGGTCGAATGCTTCAACCTCGGTGCGGGCCTTGGCGATAACCTCATCAACCTCTTTGACGATGCTCGCGTCAGGATCGTTATAGTCTCGCAGAGGGGTGTGAGACAGGCACCTCAACATTACACTCATGGGTAAACTCCAAAATCTGGCCGGACAGGGGAGGCAATGCGCTTTGCTTTCCGCTTATGGGCTCATCATTTTTATTGTTGCCTCGCTCCGTCAGGGCTGTTTAAGCCAACGGGAGGGGCTGCTTTTTCTCCGGAATATGAGCTGTCACTTTTATTCAGTCACTGAATGAGGTGTTGAAATTCACCTATTAACAGCGGCCATAAAGTGGCTTCTCAGGATGGGCTCAGTGTAGAGATGAGGCCCGTTGTCGGGCAATGAAAAAGAGGTTGTCGGTGCACCTAGTGCACATTTTCGACCTTGTCTTGATACCGGACGCGGGTCATATTCAGCCTGAAACCGGGTGTTTTAGTGTAATCTGCTGTGGTTGTAGCGCTTGCGTCGGACAGACTTATAGCGGTATGTTAGCTGCCTTAATGTTCTTTGGATTGTCGCTTTTTACTTCCTCTCAATTTCGGTATCAAAATCGCTATGCTAACGATGATCGGTATTACCGCGCCCATTTTTCTGCTGATTCTGGTTGGCTATGTGGCCGCCCGGGGCGGCATTATTCCCCGGGAGTCGCTGCCGGGTATGAGCAGTTTTGTGCTCTATCTGGCACTGCCGGTGCTGATCTTCCATAAGCTGACGCAGATGGATATGGGGCAGATGGTGGATAGCGATTATCTGATTATCTATGCCGCCGGCGGAGTGTTGTCTTTTTTTACGGTTTTCTTTATTAGCCGGGTAATCAGCAAGGACAGTATTAGTTATGCCGGTCTGAAAGGGATGGGCGGGGCGATGCCGAACAGTGTTTTTATCGGCTTTCCTGTGGCGCTGCAATATTTCGACTCTCCGCCAACCGAGGCGCTGGTGATGTGTCTTATTGTTGAGAATATCGTGCTGTTTCCTCTGGCGCTGGCGTTCATGGAAAGCCGGGATGATCAGGGGGCCGATCTGAAGAAACTGATCACGAGCGTCGCGCAGAGGCTGATAAAAAATCCGGTCATCATCGCTGTTATCAGTGGTGTGGCTGTGTCTCTGGCAGGTGTACAGCTGCCGCAGTTTATCGACAGTGCGATGCAGATTCTGTCCGGCTCGGCGGCGCCGATGGCACTGATCATTATTGGTGCCTCTCTGGCAGGTGCTAAGGTGACTGCTGGCATAAAAGAGATCAGCCTGATCTCCTTCTGTAAGCTGCTACTGCAACCCTTTATCGCACTGCTGCTGGTTATCTTTGTCATGCCTGATATGGATGATACGCTGAAAAAAGCGGTGGTAATTTTCTCCGCTTCGCCGATGCTGAGTGTTTATCCGATTTTCGGTAGTAAGTATGGTCATCAGGTGTTTTGCTCCGGGGTGCTGCTGATCACCACGACACTGGCGTTTTTCAGTGTCACACTGATGCTGAGTTTGCTTGCGTGGGTATAGTTTTATTCAGCCCGAAGGGCTAAATATTAGCCCTATTGTTTAACTCTTTATGTAACTGACTACAGTCTGTCGTTGTCTCCGGTTACTATGTGGCTCTTATCTGTAGCAGAGGGATCAGCATGCCATCAATTATCCGTGTTAGCGGCCTGACTAAAACCTATGAATCCGGGTTTACTGCGCTGCAAAATGTCGATCTGGATATCCATCGGGGAGAGATCTTCGCCCTGCTGGGACCCAACGGGGCCGGCAAGACCACGCTGATCAGTATTATCTGTGGTATCAGCAGTCCGTCGGAAGGCTCTGTGCAGGCGGATGGTTTCGATATCGTCAGGGATTATCGTGCGGCGCGCAGTAAGATCGGCCTGGTGCCGCAGGAGCTGTGCAGTGATGCCTTTGAGAACGTCTGGTCAGCCGTCAACTTCAGTCGAGGCTTATTCGGTAAGCCCTCCAATCCGGAATTCATCGAGAAACTGCTGCGTCAGCTCTCCCTGTGGGATAAAAAGGATGCCCAGATGCGCGAGTTGTCAGGGGGGATGAAACGCCGGGTGATGATTGCCAAGGCGCTCTCCCATGAACCTGATATTCTGTTTCTGGATGAACCCACCGCGGGGGTCGATGTTGAACTGCGCAAGGATATGTGGGAGATGGTAAGGCAGTTACGGGAGCAGGGAGTGACCATTATCCTGACCACCCACTATATCGAGGAAGCCGAAGAGATGGCGGATCGTATTGGCGTTATCCGTAAGGGTAAGATTCTGCTGGTGGAGGAGAAACAGGCGCTGATGGATAAGCTTGGCAGTAAACTACTGAGTATCCGTCTGCAACAGCCGGTCAGCCAGATTCCGGCTGAGTTGGAGGAGTTTAATCTGCAGCTGGACGCGGAAGGCGATACCCTGTCGTATCGTTACGATAGCCGTCAGGAGAGTGACAGTATCGCCCGCTTACTGCGCAAGCTTACTGAGCAGGGGCTGGAGATCCGCGATCTGCACTCCAGTGAAAGCTCGCTGGAGCAGATCTTTGTCAGCCTGGTTCATGAGAAGGAGCAATAAGATGAATCTGTATGCAATCCGGGCAATCTATAAGTTTGAGATGGCACGTACCTTCCGTACCCTGATGCAGAGTATCGCATCCCCGGTGCTTTCAACCTCGCTTTACTTTATCGTTTTCGGTACTGCGATCGGTTCGCGCATGGGCAATATTGAAGGGATCAGCTACGGCGCCTTCATTATTCCGGGACTGGTGATGCTGTCACTGCTGAGTGAGAGTATCTCCAACGCCTCCTTCGGTATCTTCTTTCCTAAGTTTTCCGGCACGATATATGAGGTGTTATCGGCCCCGGTCTCCTCAATGGAGATCGTGATCGGTTATGTGGGTGCGGCCGCGACTAAGTCGGTAACCCTGGGGTTGCTGATATTGCTCACGGCTCAGCTCTTTGTGGACTACCATATTCAACATCCGCTGTGGATGCTGGCGTTTCTGATTCTGACCGCGGTGACCTTCAGCCTGTTCGGTTTCATTATCGGGATCTGGGCCGATGACTTTCAGAAACTGCAGGTGATACCACT
The DNA here is from genome assembly GCA_024397875.1 of Amphritea atlantica. NCBI lineage: Bacteria > Pseudomonadati > Pseudomonadota > Gammaproteobacteria > Oceanospirillales > Oceanospirillaceae > Amphritea > Amphritea atlantica. The sequence goes on along the minus strand of CP073344.1, from coordinate 2,811,241 downwards.
GATGGTCATTACGCCATTAACCTTTCTTGGTGGTGCTTTCTATTCAATCAGTATGTTGCCGGAGCCCTGGCAGACACTGACTTTGTTTAATCCGGTGGTTTATCTGATCAGTGGTTTCCGCTGGGCGTTCTACGGGGTTGCGGATGTCAATGTTGCCGTGAGTCTGGGGATGACGCTGGTGTTCCTGCTGATCTGTCTGACGGTGGTCGGCTGGATCTTTCGTACAGGCTATCGTATCAGGACTTAAAAGGTTATTTCCGTACGTCGTTCAGGGGCGTGATAGGAGAGGGTAGTTGAAAAATTACGCTATCGATCCGGTTGAGATAAAGCGCTAAGTCCGGCGTTTCTATATCTGAGTTAACCGGGAGGTTGTATCTGCAGCGTAGCCGGATGTCGTAGATATCAGGCTAAGCTGCATAGTAACGGGCATCCGATCAATGTCCGTATTGTGAACCAGGCTTCGCGTATTGCATAGTGTTGAACAGGCTCAGCACTTTAGCGAAAATTTGTTTAACCTTCTTCACGCGGGCTGCACGCTTCGCGATTAAAAGCGCTTGTTCCTGTTCACTGGCCATACGCAGGAAGTATTCATGCTCGGTTTCAGGACGGTTCTGTTTGTTGTAAAGGTCGATGTAATAATAAGTTGTAAACATTATGTTGCTCCAATGTGTTGCTCTAATATGGTGCAATATTGAAATCTACTCTTTCTGATCGCATCAATTTAGGGCTATTTGTGTATGCGCGCAGATTATCTAGAAATAAGCAGTGTGACAAAGTATAGTTTTTCATCTGAATGGTGAGTATTTCTAATCAATTATGTGCGGCTTAGCGTTGTTAAGATTTGATCGATTGCAGCTATGGAGCCATTCTGTATAAAAACTGGTCGATTTTTATGCTGAGTATTCTTTGGTTGAAAAGAATTAATAGTTAGTTATTCGAAGCTATTTTGTTGCACTGTTTTGGTGCTGCGCCTGCTGTCGGTGGGGCTGTATCTGTGTAATCTGACGATTGGCATTATAAAAGTCCATGTTTACAAAGGGTTGTATCGGTTGGTGTAATGAGGGCTGGCGGATTGTATTGAAATCTGAACCTCAGTGTTTGCCAATTAAAGCATCGATTTACCATAGATTTCGGCGCTTCCCGTGCTTGATACATTTCGTTATTTCTGAGAAAGATTGCAGCAAAACTCCTGTTGTTAAATACCTGCTACGCAACTACATCCCGTCCGGCTGAGAGAACCGGTCCGGGGCTGGCTGCCTGGTTTGTCTCCATCAGACAAGCAGAGTGAAAATAATTTCAGGAATAAGAACAATGCCGTTAAAGACTCGAGAGTTCGGTGCTGAGCAGCCTTACTGGCCTGCTGGTCCTTTCAAAATCAGACTGCCTTTCATTCACTATCGCTGGGAAACCCCTGAAATGATTCAGGGCCTGATCATGTTTGTGGTGGGTCTGGCGATGATTCCCCTGTTAGAAAAATATCTGGGTATGCCCTACGAAGCAGCCCTGGCGTTTACCTTTATTGCCGGCGTGGGGTATATCCTGCCGGCATTACTGGGGGTGCCGCTGGTGCCTGGCTGGATAACGCCGGCAATACCGGTGGTGCTGCTCTACCTCAAAGGGTTTGAGCCGGGTCCGGAAGCGATCAAAGCGTTGTTCGCGTTGCAGCTGGAAGTGACCATCATCTTTCTGTTTCTCGGCGTTACCCGGCTGGGTTCAAAGCTGGTGGAGGTTATCCCTAACTCGCTGAAGTCGGGCATTATTATCGGTGCCGGTATTGCGGCCATGATGGGCGAGCTGAAAGTCGGCGGGCGGATCGATGCGACACCGGTATCGCTGATTATCGGTTCGCTGATCTCCGCGTATATACTGTTCTCCCTCTCCTTTAAAAACGTCGTTGATGCCAACCCACTGGCGAAAAGGATTGCTAACTTCGGTATGGTACCGGGAATGATTCTGGCGATGATCGTCGGCTGGAGTGTCGGCGAATATCCGCTCCCGGAGATTGAGTGGGGTATCACCAATCCCGACTTTGCCCTGATGTGGCAGTATCTTATCTTTTCTGTCGGCTTCCCTGGCTGGGATGTTTTCCTGCTGGCGATTCCGACCGCCATTATCGCCTACGTAATCGCCTTTGGTGACATCATCGTTGGCTTTACTCTGGTTAAGCGGGTCGATCACCTGCGCGCCGATGAAAGCATTGAAGACAGTGTCGACCGGGTACATCTGGTGACCGCGATTCGTAATGGTATGCATGCGTTTCTGGCACCCTGGCCGGGTCTGGCCGGTCCTCTCTGGACGGCTGCCCATGCTACCGTTGCCGAACGCTATGCAATGGGCCGTAAGGCGATGGATTCGATCTACAGTGGCGGTGGCACGTTCTGGATCACCGGTCTGGTAGCGCTGTTTGTTCTGCCGCTGGTAACCCTGTTTAAACCGGTACTGCCGATTGCGCTGTCGCTGACGCTGGTGTTGACCGCCTATATCTGCATTATGGTGGGAATGGAGCAGCTGAAAAACTCAGTTGAGCGGGGCGTGGCCGGTATTGTTGCGGTGACCCTGGCGATGCCTGACCCTCAGTCGACGGTGTATGCGGTGGCAATCGGTCTGATTCTCTACTTCCTGATCGAGCGGCCTAAGCTGTTGGGCAAGCACAACCCCGAGGATGAAGTGATCTTTGCCGATGGCGAAGAGGAGGTTCAGGCTGAAGCCGCCAAGGCCGCAGCCCAGTCAGATAAGTCGCGCTCAGAAACCGTTTAAGAACCCTCAGTAAGACCAACCCGGCATTTGCCGGGTTTTTTCGTTGTTATCGCCTGGAAAGTACGGAGCGGTGTTTGAAATCCCTGAAGAAAAAGCATCTGGTATATAGTGCTAGTCGGGCACTTCTATCTATTGGCGGTACTCCTGGCTGAATCGGGTTGCTGGTATTTGGTGAGTTAATCCAGCAGAATTGCAGACGGAATCAAAGCAGGGTCAGGTGTAAGAGAGGTGCATAGCATGGCGAAATCAGAGCAGTCCCGCTTGAGTTTTGATGAGTTCACCCGACTGATTGATCATATGCACGATGAGGTTATGATCTATGATCGCCAATACCGGATTGTCTATGTTAACAACGCCTGCCTCAGACATTATGGATATAGCCAGTCGGAGATGATTGGAAAAAACTTCCAACACTTTTCCCGGGAGCAAAATTGTTGGAATAATTCGGTCTTACCCAGCGTTTTTAAGCTTAAAAAGCCACTATCAACCATTCAGGAAACCTATCTGGGGACCCAAATATTCACGATTGCCACCCCTTTGCTTGACAGTAAGGGGGAGGTTGAATATGTACTGATGAATGTTCGGGATGTCGCTGATGATGGCTCAGTACAGCGGATGACGGACGTAGTTCATGAGTTTGAAGAATCGCCTGATCAGGTTGTTGGTGGAGTGATCTGCCGCAGCCCGGTGATGGAGAAGGTGATTGCACTGGCAAGACAGGTTTCTGATCTGATCTCACCCTGTTTGCTGCTTGGCGAAACCGGTTGTGGTAAGAGCATGCTGGCAAAATATATACACCATAACAGCCCCAGAAAGGACGCCCCTTTTGTTGTGGTTAACTGTGCCGGTATTCCTTCTGACCTTTTTGAATCAGAGTTGTTTGGGCATAAGCGCGGTGCTTTTAGCGGAGCAGTAACGGATAAAGCCGGGCTGTTTGCTGAAGCAGAGGGAGGGACGCTGTTTCTGGATGAGATCTCAGAGCTGCCATTAGCGATGCAGGCAAAGCTGTTGCATGCTCTGCAGGAGCGGGAGTACAGGCCCGTAGGGGAAACCCGGATCCGCAAGGCGGACGTTAAATTCCTGGCTGCAACCAACAGAGATCTCTTCAGCATGGTGCGCAGTGGTGCTTTCCGGGAGGATCTCTACTACCGGCTGAATGTGTTTGAGATCCAGATACCACCGCTACGTCACCGCAAGGAGGATCTGCTGCCTCTGATCTATTATTTTCTCAATCAGTTTAACCTCCAGTATCGCCAGCACCGTCAGTTGAGTGAAGAGGCCCTGGTGATTATGCAACGGTATGACTGGCGGGGGAACGTCCGGGAGTTATCCCATGTGGTGGAGCGGCTGGTGGTGACTGCAGGTGGTGATCAGGTTCAGGTAGGTGATCTTCCTGCCAGCCTCTATGAAACCAATCATTTTGATAACCGACCGGTTGCCGGGCAGGTGGATTTAAAGCAGGCATTGGCTGACCTGGAAGGAAAGATTGTCCGTGAAGTGGTCAGGAGAAATAGCAGCAGTCGCCAGGTGGCGGCTGCGCTCAATATCAGTCAGTCAAAAGCGGTGAGGTTAATGCAGAAGCATCTGGCTGGCTCTGATTAGTGCTAAAACACAGATGTAATGAGTCAATAATGAGTTGAGTCATAAGTGACTCGATGAGTCTTTTTTGACTCGGTACAGTTCAATAACCAAATGAGATACCTGCAGGTGCCATATTCCGGGCGCTCGGTTTTCCTGCCTGCTGTATTGCCTGCTATCGAAAGTCCCTTCTATTACTATTCTGAGTCAGAAAAGACTCAGTCGTATACTCTGTATTATCTGAAGATTATCTATTTAACTAATTGATAAATATAGTAAAAATAATTTTTTATATAATTGGTACGTAGATTGCTTTTGTAGAGGGGCAGGGCTTTTCTTCAGGTGAAACCTGAGTAAAGCACCCTGATCTTACACAGGCCCGGGCTCCGAATGCCCGGTTAAATAACCATCTGTCAGTAATCTGAGGAAATAAGGATGGAAATTAATAAAAATAAACCGAGAGTCGACCGGGGAATCTTTTACAGTTCTCTGATTTTGCTGTTACTTATCATCGTGCCCCTTTCCCTTTATCCGGAATCTGGCTCCGCAGTGTTAAGTAGCATATTGTCATATACAACCAACCAGCTGGGCTGGGTGTATTTGTTGTTTGCCGTCGTTGTGATGGGCTTGTTGGGCTATCTGGCCCTGGGTCCTTACGGTCGGATTCGCTTTGGCGATGAAGCACCAGAGTTCTCAACCTTCTCATGGATCGGGATGATCTTTACCGCGGGGATAGGTTCGAGCATTCTCTACTGGGCGCCTCAGGAGTGGGCTTTCTATTACAAGGCACCTCCATTTGGTGCTGAAGCGCTGTCGCCACAGGCGGCTGAGCTGGCTGTGGGCTATGGCTTCTTTCACTGGGGGCTGAGTGCCTGGGCTATCTTTTGCATCCCGTCACTGCCGATCGCTTATCAGTATTTTGTCAAGAAACGTCCTTTTTTGCGTCTGAGTCAGGCCTGCACCGAGACTCTGGGGGAATCCCATGCCAATGGTCTGGTGGGAAAAATCATCGATATTGCGGTCATCTTCGGTATTCTTGGTGGCCTGGGGACAACGATCGGTCTGGGTACGCCGATGGTTTCAACACTGATAGGTAGCATTTTTGATATCGAAGCTGGATTTAGTCTTAATCTGGTGGTTATGGGGATCTGGGTGCTGATGTTCTCCGCCAGTGTCAGCCTGGGTTTACAGAAGGGGATAAAGCGGCTGAGTGATGCCAATATGGTGCTGGCGCTGGTTTTTCTTGGCGCGATCCTGGTAGTGGGTCCGACGGCATTCATTATTAACAGTATGCTGTCAGGACTGGGCTTCATGTTCGATAACTTTATGCATATGAGCTTATGGACAGATTCGGTTGCCGGGGGTGGTTTCCCTCAGTCCTGGACTATTTTTTACTGGGCATGGTGGGTCTCCTGGGCGCCATTCGTTTCAATCTTTATTGCCCGTATCTCCCGTGGCAGAACTATCCGCGAAACTATCTTCACTGTTGTTGGTTTCGGCAGCCTTGGGTGTTGGATCTACTACGCTGTGCTGGGTAATTATGGACTGTACCAGCAGGTTAATGAGGGTCTTGAAGTGACCCGTATTCTGACAGAGGAGGGAGGGGCTGCCGCCGTGTTGGCGGTACTCAGCAGTCTGCCGTTTTCTACCCTGGCGGTCGTTGTCTATACCATTCTGGCATTTATCTGTCTTTCGACCTCACTTGATTCAGCTGCTTACACATTGTCGGCCATTGCAACCGATAATCTGGAGCAGCATCAGGATCCGGCATTGTGGCACCGTATCTTCTGGGCTTTTGCCCTGGCAGCCTTACCGTTGACGCTGATTTTGATCGGCGGGGGAAAGGAAGGCAGCCTGAAGGCGATTCAAACCTCCTCTATTGTGCTGGCGTTACCGCTGACATGTGTATTGTCGCTGGTGATCTATAATTTTTTCCGGGTGCTTAAACAATCGGAAAAGAGCGATCAGAGCGAAGATATTCTGCGTATCTCCGGGCTGGCGGATGCTGATGAGGAAATGCGGAGGGTTCACAGTGTCGTCAACAGTTAAGCAGATTGAGATCGGGCTCTATAATCCGGCAAAGGATCAGATCAGGCTGGGGCAGCACAGTGGTGAGGTGGTTGAAGGGCTACTGCTGTGCAAGATCACCACCAGTGACGGTATTGTCGGTTGTGGGGGGATAACCACCTACACCGAGCATGAGGTTGACCGTTCGCTGTATGCCAGTGCCTGTGGCGCTGCGCGAAATGTGATGGGGGCTGACATTTGTCAGCGCGAAAATCTCTACCAGACGCTAAACCGTCGCTATGATTTTCTGCGCGCCCAGACAACCTCGCTCTTTGATCTGGCGCTGTGGGATGCAGCAGCCAAAGCTGCAGACTTGCCGCTCTACCGCTACCTGGGTGCTGCCCGGGAGCGGGTGCCGGTTTATGCCAGCATTCCCAGCTTTCAGAGCATAGAGGCCTATTTGGAGCAGATCGCTGCCCTGGCGAATAAACCGTATCATGCGGTTAAGATACATCCTTTCTGTGACGTTGAACGGGATATAGAGCTGATACAGGCTGTCAGCCAGCGCTTCGGTCAGACGCAGCGCTTCTATTTTGATGCGGAAGGACAGTACAACCGGGAAGGGGCGCTGCGGATCGGGCGGGAGTTAAGCCGGCATTCATGTTTTGAGTTTTTTGAAGCGCCACTGTCGGATATGGATCTGGAGGGGTATGCCCGGTTAAGGTCCTCGATAGAGATTCCTGTAGTGATGAGTGGTATCGAGTTGTTTTCCCCGGTAATGCAGGCGCATGCTGTGAATATAGGGGCCTGTGACCGGCTGCGTTTTGATACGACTCTGACGGGTGGTGTCACGGCAGCCAAAAAACTGATCGCTATTGCTGAGGCGGCCGGGATCTCAACCGAGATTCAGAGTTGGGGTTTTTCGATAACTCAGGCTACCAATCTGCATATGATGCTGTCTACCGCTAGTTCAACTGGATTTGAACAGGCGGTTCCCTGTGAGCCCTATCGCTGGGGGTCGGACGACTATATCCATATTGATGAGCAGGGTTATGCCTGTCCCAGCGACAAGCCGGGCATAGGTATTGACTATATCGATGAGGTTATTAAGTCTGCTCAGGTAGCATCTTTTACTCTCTGATTATTCCCCTGTGGGAGTAGCTATGCTCCCTCAGGGGGAACACAGGACTCGGTTATGCCTTTTATTTGTAATGAATGCGTCAGGGGTTCCAGCTGACATCGGTGGTCAGGATATATCCCACCCCGTAGATGGTTTTGATGATCTCGGGGTTTTTCGGATCCTGCTCAATTTTCTTGCGCACCCGGGACATTCTGACATCGATGCTGCGATCGAACGGTCCGGTGCTTTCCCCCATCAACTGATCTCGTGAGAGGATGGTTTTTGGTGCTTTGAGCAACTTGATCAGCAGTACATGTTCTGCCGAACTGAGTTCTGACTGCTTGCCATCCGTGGTGATCAGGGTGAGTGTTTTGGGGTCATAGGTCAGATTAGCAAAGCTGGCGGTGCGGGTCTCTGTTTTGGGATCCGGTCCGCAGTTTTCCAGTCGCCGGACTAAACTGTTAACCCGGGCTACCAGCTCCCGTGGGATAAAGGGCTTAACGATATAGTCGTCGGCCCCCAGTTCCAGTCCCAGCACTTTGTCGGGTACGCTGTTGCGTCCCGAGAGGATCATGACGCCAACATTGTGCTTGTCGCACAGCTGTTTAACCAGTTCCATACCGTCCATATCGGGCAGGCCCAGATCAATAATACAGAGTGCCGGTGGACGGGTGCGAATCGCATGGCTGGCCTGGGTTCCGGTGGTAAAGCTGCGAACGCAGTAGCCGAACTGTTGCAACTCCTGGCTCACCAACTGACAGATATCCTGTTCATCATCAATTACGTAGATCATTTTATTATTATTCAAGGTTTGCCTCCGCAAAGAGAGAAGCGGCAATCGGCACCTGCTGTGCCTGGTTTATCGCTTCTCACTATCATGAAATGCCTTTTTCAATTCTGCTATCCCAAAGGGCTTGCTCAGCAGCAGAAAGGCCGGGTTGATCGGCTTGTCTCCGCTTTGTTGGTAGGAATATCCACTGATCAGGATGATCCTGCAACGGTTATCTCGCAGATGCTGCCAGTCTGCCAGCTCAATCCCGTTGATGCTGCCCGGCAGCATGACGTCGGATACCAGGGCATAGAGTTCCGGTAGCAACGGTATCAATCGCCGGGCTTCTTCGGCGTTATGGGTGTCGATCACATCAAAGCCCAGCTCGATCAGTTGCTGACGCACCACCGAGCGCACATCCGGATCATCCTCTACCAGGCAGACCAGTTTGCCCTCCTGCTTGAAGTCGCGCGCCTGTGCGTCAGGCGAATCTTTTGCAACACCTTGTTCGGCAGCCTTTGCCGGCAGCAGCAGGGTGATCGTCGCTCCCCGGTTCGGGGCGTTCTGAATGCTGATATAACCTTGTGACTGTTTAACGAAACCGTACACCATACTCAGTCCCAGACCTGAGCCAGCGCCATTACTCTTGCTGGTAAAAAAAGGCTCAAAACACTGCAGCAGGGCCTGGTCGCTGAAGCCGGAACCGGTATCACTGATACAGATCTCACAGTAGTCACCCGGCGCTACCGGTTCATCCATCACCAGGCGGTTTTTGACTTCAATGCTCTGGGTGGCGAAGCTGATCTCGCCACCCTCGGGCATCGCATCCCGGGCGTTGAACACGATATTCACCAGCGCATCCTCCAGCCTGCCCGGATCGGCAAAGGGCTGCAGGTCGGATGGAGTGTTGCTTATCCTGACCGTGATATTGTCCGGTAATGAACTCGACAGCAGTTCGACAGTGCCGCTGAGCATCTGGCCGATATTAATCAGGGTGGGGGAGAGCGGCTGTCGGCGGGAAAATGATAGCAGTCGGCTGGTGATATCGGCTCCACGCCGGGTGGCCCTGATCGCGGGTTCAAGATAGCGATGCAACTGATCATCTTCGGCATAGCGATCGCCTGCTGAATGCAGGTTGCCAAGAATAATGGTCAGCAGATTATTAAAATCATGGGCCAGTCCCCCCGCCATCTGACCGACAGCATTCATCCGTTGCGCTTCATTTAACTGCCGTTCGGCATCTTTTTCACTGGTGATATCAAAGGTCAGTATCAGAATGCCATTAACCTCTCTATCGGGGTTAAAGCAGGGGATCAGGGTGCGTTTGCAGATTACCTGCCGTTGCTGCTGGTGCTCTGTATATTCGCCAGTGGTTTGCTGTCCGTTCAGAGCGGATTGGATCTGACACTGGATGCGCCTGAAGCATTCCTCGCCGATAGCCTGCTGCAGGGATTTATTGATCATGCAGGCCTTATTCTGCTGAAAGGTATCGGCAAACACCCGGTTGACGAAGAGAATGTTAAGGCCGGTATCGACATAGGCGATCTGCGCGGGCAGGGCGTCGAGGATTTGCCGTTGGCGCTGCTCAGACAGTGCCAGCGCCTCTTTCGCGCTGGCCATCGATTCTGAGGCGATGATCAGTTGTTGATTTTTCTCCGCTAATGCATGGGTGCGTTGTTCAACCTTGCTGTCCAGGTTTTTGATCGAGTCCCGCAAACGTTCCACCATCGTATCGAAGGTGTGGGCCAGCAGCCCCACCTCATCATCACGACGGATGCCGCTTTTAGCCGATAGCTCTCCCTGGGATACTCTCACGGCGGTATCTGCCAGCCGTTTAATCGGCTGGGTAATCCACTGACTGAACAGCAGCATCAGCAGCAGAGCAACAACCAGTGCGATCACCGCGATGGTGATGATTCTTTCGGTCAGTAATTCGGCGCTGCTGCGCAGCTCATCGACATAGACCGAAGAGCAGATATACCAGTCAAATCCTGGCAGGTAGCGTACCAGCGAGAGCTTTTCATAACGGTAATTTCCAGGGTCGTCCGGCCGGTCCCATTTGTAATACAGCTCTTGACCGGTATCGGCGACCTGTATCAGGTCCTCTGCGATGGAATTGCCGGTGACCGGATTGGTCAGCGAAAGAAAGTTCTTGCCGGCAATATTGGTGTTCGGGTGGATCAGCATATTGGTGCTGGCATCAAACACAAACAGATAGCCGGTGGAGGCGATTTTAATCTCTTTTATCCCCTCCCGCAGTTCAATCAGCGCCTCATTGCGGATACGTTGGATATCAGCATCCAGGTCATCCAGATAGACCCCCGAGCCGATGACAAAACCCTTTTGCGGGAAGTTTTTAACGAAGGATACTTTATCCAGCGGCTTCTCAGAGTCGAGCCGGTTCCATTTGTACTGATAGAAACCCTCTCCCTGGCTGAGTGCCAAATCGATGACAGTCCTAACCTCTGAGTCACTATCGTTAATGCGAAAGGCCGCTGTATCTTTGCCCTGATAGCGCGGGTCGGGGTGGGACAGCAGGGTGCCGTGCTGGTCGGCGATCCAGATATAGTCATTATCGCCGTATTTAAAGCTTCTCAGCTGCTCAAAGGCTACCTGGCGTGCCTGGGCTTCGCTGAGACCGTTGCGGCGCGCTTCAGCGACGGCGCTGTCGAAAAAGGAGTCGGCCAGATCAACCACGGTACGCAGGCGCTTTTTGTGGGATTCAAGCGCCTGGCTGCGGTATTTCTTGGTATCGGCGTACATCTTGTTGGCGAGGGAGAATACGCTGTTGAGGGCGATAGCGCTGGAGTTTCGCTCAATCTCGAAAACCTTCTTCTTGATCACCGGCACCGAATAAAAGTACACCGTGATAAAAATCATCGAGATGATTATCAACAGGGTAACGAAGAAGCGTTGCATGAGTTTCGATCTGAAAAGCATAGTGCTGTCGTCTTGTGGCGTACTGTTTTTATTGTGCTGTCATTCTATAGCAAATGTGGGTTCGCCAAACCGGCTGTTACATTTCGTTAGATTTCAGACAGATTGAGGCAATGATTATGAGCTTTAATCTGTATTAAACACAGAATAAATACTGTGACACAGAACAATAAAAACTGACTATATAAAGTCAGAAGAGAGTAAAGATGCCTTCCCTTTATCCGCATGATTATATCACTGCCGAACTGAACCGTTATGGTTCAGCGACGGTACTCTGCTGCTGGTTACTCTTCCTGAGTTTTCGCACCGTGGACCCCTGCCGTTGTAATGGTAACGAATTAACTGCTGACAGCCAGGTTTAGCCGGAATGCCCCGTGAGGGGCGATTCATTTGAATACTCTTTCAGATTGACAGGCCGGGCTTGACTACTGAGCAACGGTCGAAAACAGGTACAGGAAAACACAATGTCCGAACATCATAATGTCTATAACCAGTCCCTCGATCAGAACCAGGCAAACTTTACTGCGCTCACACCGCTGAGTTTTCTTGAGCGCAGCGCTAAGGTTTACCCAAACCGTATTGCTACCGTACACGGTGCGGTTCGCAGAACCTGGGCTGAAACGTATCTGCGTTGTTGTCAGCTGGCTAGTGCCCTGGTGCAACGGGGGATCGGTAACGGTGATACCGTATCAATCATTGCACCTAACCTGCCTGAGCATTTCGAAGCGCATTTTGGTGTACCGATGAGTGGTGCCGTACTGAACTCCATCAATACCCGGCTGGATGCAGAAGCGATTGCGTTCGTCTTGCAGCATGCGGAAACAAAGGTACTGATTAGCGAGCGTGAATTTTCCTCAGTGGTGCGTAAAGCCCTGAAAATGATCGGTAAAAAGATTCTGGTAATCGATATTGATGATCCCTCTTATGCTGAAGGCGAGCTGATCGGTGATCTGACTTATGATGCTTTTCTGACTGAAGGTGATGATGCGTTTAGCGGTGTGAAGCCCGCAGATGAATGGGATGCGATTACCCTCAACTACACCTCGGGCACCACCGGAGATCCGAAAGGGGTGGTGTATCATCATCGCGGTGCCTACCTGAATGCCGTGAGTAATATTGTTTCCTGGGATATGGGGCAGCACCCGGTTTATCTCTGGACGCTGCCGATGTTCCACTGTAATGGCTGGTGTTTTCCCTGGTCGATTGCGGCGGCTGCGGGTACCAGTGTCAGCCTGCGACATGTCCGTGCCGATATGATCTTTGAACAGATAAAAGAGCAGAAAGTGAATCATTTCTGTGGTGCACCTATCGTACTGAATATGCTCAACTCAGCGCCCCAGGCGATGAAAGAGGGAATTGACCATCAGGTTAAAGTGATGACGGCAGGGGCTGCGCCACCGGCTTCTGTTATCCAGGGAATGGAAGAGCTTGGTTTCAGGGTTACCCATGTCTATGGCCTCACTGAAACCTACGGTCCGTCGGTGGTCTGTGCCTGGCATAGCGAGTGGGATGAATATGATGAAGCGAAAAAGTCCCGTCTGAAATCCCGTCAGGGGGTACGTGCCCCAATGCTCGATGGTCTGATGGTGGCCCATCCGGATACGCTGGAACCGGTGCCTCAGGATGGTGAAACCATTGGCGAGATCTTTATGCAGGGTAATCTGGTGATGAAAGGTTACCTGAAAAATCCATCGACCACCGATGACGCTTTTAAAGGCGGCTGGTTCCATTCCGGCGATCTGGCGGTGTGGCATGCCGATGGTTATATCGAAATTAAGGACCGCTCCAAGGATGTGATTATTTCCGGTGGCGAAAACATCTCCAGTATCGAGGTTGAAGATGTGCTTTACCGTCATCCAAAAATTCAGGATGCAGCGGTGGTCGCCCGGCCGGATGAAAAGTGGGGTGAAACCCCCTGTGCTTTTATCACCACCACCGAGGGTGAAACAGTGACCGAGCAGGAAATTATCGATTTCTGCCGGGCCAATATGGCGCACTTTAAAACCCCTAAACGGGTGGTTGTGGGCGACCTGCCGAAAACCTCAACCGGTAAGATTCAGAAGTTTATCCTGCGTCAGCAGGCTAAAGATCTGCAATGAGTCTGCGCGGGTAGCTCGTGCGGAGGGTCCTGCGGAGGAGCCTCGCTTCTCCGCAACTCAATGTCAGACGGAAAAATAATAATGAAGATCACCGTAATACTGACACCCGAAGCCTCAGAAGGAGATAAAGCTGTTCTGGGGAATCAGGCGCTGGAGAGTATCAGCGAAGCGTTAAAACTGAAACTGAGTGGCCGTGCGCAAGAGATTAAAGTTGTCGCAATCGGACAGCCTTTAAGCGAGACTCTGCGTGTCAGGCTGCTGCGGCAGGGCGTTGATTATACGTTGTTCCGGGCCTGTGATCGCTGTCCCGGTCTGATGGAACTGGCGGAACAGTTTATCGGCATAATTCATATGGAATCCCCCGATCTGATTTTTATCGGTCGGGGCGATAATGACCGTCAGAGTCAGCTGGGGAATATGCTGGCTGAGTTGCTGGAGTTTCGACTGTCGCAGTCGGTCCCGCTTCAGGGACAGCTTTATCGCACCCTGGTGATTCGTGAAATTGGCAATGGTATGCATACCGTCAGGGTGTCGTTGTTAAAGTCCGAGTCTGATGACACAGGATGTTCCGAGCGTGGCAAAGCGTCGGGCTTCGGTAAGTATCAGGTTCTTTCTGGATGAAAGCAGTTTATATACTGCTGCCGGATATCTATTTCAGGCGCTGAATCTGAGCGGCTTGAAAATGTAAGATTATGGAGTAGCACCATCTGATGTGATGCCCTGCTATGCAGATTAGCATCAGACTTTTATGGCTCTGAAAGGGGCCTTTTTTTTCTGAGAATTTTTTAACGGATAAAAAAGCCGGTCTCTGTAAGGCAGGACCGGCAACATCATATGGCTCTAAGGGCGTGAACCAATGAGTAAACAAGTAACTCAGGGACCACCATTGTGCGATTTTAGGGTGTTCTTGACGATAGCCTGAACAGTCAGTGTTTTGATTAAATCGGACAGGTGGGGCTCAGCCTTTTGATTTACGGTAGGTGCTTGGAGAGATGCCGGTCCAGTGTTTGAATGCCCGGGTAAAGGCCGCCGCTTCGGCAAAACCGAGTAGTCTGGCGATCTTGGAGATAGGCAGGTTGGGCTGGCTGAGCAGGTGGATCGCTTCATCCCGGCGAACACCATCTTTGAGCTCCTGAAAGCTGGTGCCCTCTTCATCGAGTTTGCGGCGCAGGGTCCGGGAGGTGGTATGCAGCTGGCTGGCGATATCTTCCATACTGGTATCGACCATCGATTCGGCATTTTCGAGGTAGTCCATCACCTTGCGGGTGTAAACCGGGTAATAGGATTGACGTTTAAACCAGTCCAGCGGTGCGCGCCTGAGATAGCTGCTAAGATTTTGCAGTGTCTGCACTACCGGCGCGTTCATGATGCTCCGGTCAAAAGTCAGGCTGTTATGCGGCTGATTGAAAACAGCCGGGCAGGGAAACATTAACCGGTACTCCTCGAAGTGCGCCGGTTTGGCATGGCGAAAGCCGACCTGTTTCAGCGGGATTCGCTGGCCAATCAGCCAGCTGGGAAAGCGGTGCCACAGCAGCATCAGAAAGTCGATCAGGGCGTGGTCCGGATCTTTTTCCGGATGCGTCAGGTCCAGAGTGAAAATCACCTGGTCGCCCGTTTCGGTGATGGTCATATGGGATGCCGGTACCAGCAGGTTATAAAAATGCACCGCCTGGGTGAAAACCTGCTGCAGGTCGGTGCAATGGATCACCATGCGGCACATCAGCGCGAATATGCCGAAACGGCAGGGGGGACTGGCGAGGCCGAGATAATCATCATCGCTATGGCGCAGGATCGATTGTACCAGCCGGCTCAGTTGCATCGGGGTGATACGGACTTCATGGTTTCTTAGCAGTTCACTGTTAAGCCCGGCCTCCCGCAACAGTTGCTGTTCATTAAGCCCGTTCAGGCGTGCGCCTTTGAGCATCGCATTGGCAAAGTGGATCGAGATGGAGTGATGGTTATAGCTCATAAACTGTGTACCAGAAACATTAACGTGTTGTCCTATAATGGAGCCGTTTGTCCGATACTATCAGAAATATCCGAAATTAAATGGTTAGTTGTGTCCGAAAATATCAAATATAAGGCTTTTTTCGTTATTGTTGTCCTGTCTGGCAACAGGCAAACTAGACGTTAATAAGAAACCGCAATCTAAAAGTGAGTGCTATGAAGATACTTGTTCCGGTAAAACGTGTTATCGACTACAACGTTAAAGTGCGGGTTAAGTCCGATAACAGTGATGTTGATCTGTCTAACGTGAAAATGGCAATGAATCCATTCTGTGAAATCGCTGTAGAAGAGGCGGTTCGTCTGAAGGAGGCGGGTATCGCAAGCGAAATTATCGCGGTATCTATCGGAGACAAAGCCTGCCAGGAACAGATTCGCACCGCACTGGCACTGGGGGCTGATCGCGGCATTCAGATTGAAACCGATTCTGCGCCTGATGCATTGTCTGCGGCTAAGTTGCTCAAAGCTGTGGTTCAGGAAGAGCAGCCTCAGCTGGTCATCATGGGTAAGCAGTCAATCGATTCCGATAACAACCAGACCGGTCAGATGCTGGCGGCGCTGCTGGATTATCCTCAGGCAACCTTCGCCTCTGAAGTTAAGGTTGAAGGGGATAAGGTACAGGTGACCCGTGAAATCGACGGCGGTTTGCAGACTCTGGAGCTGGATCTGCCGGCGGTTATTACTACTGATCTGCGTCTGAACGAGCCTCGTTACGCCTCCCTGCCCAACATCATGAAAGCCAAGCGTAAGCCTCTGGAGGTTAAAGCTCCGGCTGACCTGGGGGTTGAAGTTGGCAACAAAGTGACTCTGGTTGCGGTTAACCCACCGGCGGAGCGCCAGGCGGGTATCAAGGTGGCATCAGTCAGCGAGCTGGTGGATAAGCTGAAAAACGAAGCAAAAGTAGTTTGAGGAGCGGGCAGATGACAATTCTGGTAATAGCTGAACATGATAACCAGGCACTTAAGCCTGCAACCCTGAATACCCTGGCTGCTGCACAGCAGATCGGTGGTGATATTGAACTGCTGGTGGCGGGTCATAACTGTCAGGCGGTTGCCGACGCAGCGGCTGCGATTCCGTCTGTCGCTAAAGTTTTACTGGCCGATAATGCCGCTTATGAGCATCAACTGGCGGAAAACATGGCCAAGCTGATTGTTGCACTGGTCAGCGGTCACAGCCATATTCTGGCGCCTGCGACCACCAATGGTAAGAACTACCTGCCACGGGTTGCCGCACTGCTGGATGTCAATCAGCTGTCTGACGTGATCGCGGTTGAGTCTGCCGATACGTTCCAGCGTCCGATTTATGCGGGTAACGCTATCGCCACAGTGAAAACTGAAGATACCGTTAAACTGCTGACCATTCGTGGGACTGCGTTTGATGCAGTGGCAGCAGAGGGTGGCAGCGCAGCAATTGAGGCGGTTGCCGAAGTATGCGATGCCGGATCTTCCCGTTTTGTTGGCGAAGCGCTGGCGAAATCTGATCGTCCCGAGCTGACTGCTGCATCGGTTATCGTTTCCGGTGGCCGGGGTATGGGTAATGGCGAAAACTTCGACATGCTTTACGGCCTGGCCGATAAGCTGGGTGCGGCGGTTGGCGCTTCCCGGGCTGCGGTAGACGCAGGCTTTGTGCCGAATGATATGCAGGTGGGTCAGACCGGTAAGGTGGTTGCCCCGGATCTTTATATCGCGGTGGGTATCTCCGGTGCGATTCAGCATCTGGCCGGTATGAAAGATTCTAAAGTTATTGTGGCTATCAACAAGGATGAAGAAGCGCCAATCTTCTCCGTTGCTGATTATGGACTGGTTGCCGATCTGTTTGATGCCGTACCGGAACTGTCTGGCCAGATCTAAAAACTACATTACAGGTAAAGACCATGAGTGACTATAAGCACCCCCTTACAGATGCCGAGTTTGTTCTGAATGAACTGGTACAGTTCGACCAGCTGTGTGCTGACGCCGGACTGGAAGATATCAACAGCGAGCTGGCATCGGTTATTCTCACCGAAGCAGGCAAGCTGGGCTCTGGAATGCTGGCACCGCTGAACCGTACCGGTGATCTGAATCATCCGCGATTGGATGAACAGGGTGTACAGCAGACGGAAGGCTTTGCTGAGGCGTATAAGGAGTATGTTGAGGGGGGCTGGGCCACTCTGACCGCTGCCGAGGAGTTTGGCGGACAAAATCTGCCCAACGTCCTGGGCACTGCGGTTAACGAAGTCTGGCAGACTGCCAACCTGTCGTTTGCACTCTGCCCGTTACTGAGCCAAGGGGCGATTGAATCGATCAGTCACCATGGTAGTGATGAGCTGAAAGAGCATTACCTGACCAAACTGGTCAGTGGTGAGTGGACCGGTACCATGAACCTGACCGAGTCCGATGCGGGAACCGATCTGGCCGCGGTAAAGACCAAAGCGGTACCGAACGGCGATCACTATCTGATCACCGGCCAGAAGATTTTTATCACCTGGGGTGATCATCAGATGACCGATAATATCGTTCACCTGGTGCTGGCTCGTCTGCCGGATGCGCCAGCGGGCGTGAAAGGTATCTCACTGTTTATCGTGCCGAAATTCCTGCTGGATGAAAACGGTAACCCGGCTGAACGTAACGACGCCTATGCGGTGTCTCTGGAACATAAGCTGGGTATCCACGGCAGCCCGACCTGCGTCATGAGTTTTGGTGACAACGGCGGAGCTGTGGGCTATCTGGTGGGCGAAGAGAACAAAGGCCTGACGTATATGTTCACCATGATGAATCATGCACGTCAGGGCGTGGGCCTGCAGGGCCTGGCAGTCTCTGAAGCCGCCTATCAGCATGCGCTGCAGTATGCCAAAGACCGGATTCAGGGCAGCAATAAAGATGGCAGTCGCTATCCGATTATCCGTTTCCCCGATGTTCGCCGCATGCTGATGACGATGAAGTCGGGCACCGAAGCGATGCGGGCCCTCTGTCTGGTGGCCGCGGCAGAAGCTGACCGGGGCAACGCTGCCCGGGTTGAGCTGCTGACCCCGATCGTCAAAGGCTGGGTAACCGAGTTTGCCCAGGAACTTACCTATCTGGGGGTGCAGATTCACGGTGGAATGGGCTTTATCGAAGAGACCGGCGCGGCACAGTTCTACCGTGATGCCCGGATTCTGACGATCTATGAAGGCACCACCGGTATTCAGGCACTGGATCTGGTGGGTCGTAAGACACTGGTGAACGGCGGCGAATCCCTGCAGGCGCTGCTGGATGAGATGGCTGCCGATATCAGCCGGTTTGAATCACTCGGCGGGCAGTTCACCCTGGCGGCACAGCAGTGCCGTACATCACTCGATAATGGTATTGCCGCACGCCAGTGGTTGCTGGATAGTGCAGCGGATAAAAATGCACCGGGCAGTGCCAGCGTAAACTTTATGATGTTGTTTGGTTTCCTCTGTGGTGGCTGGCTGATGGCGAAGAGTGCCCTGCAGGCACAAGCCAGGCTTGAGGCTGGTGAAGGTAATCCGGAATTTTTGCAGTCCAAGCTGGCAACTGCCCGGTTCTTCTGTGAACATATGCTGCCACGCACCCAGTCCTGTCTCGCCTCCGTGATGGCGGGCAGTGAAAGCATTATGCAGCTGGACGAAGAGCAGTTTTAACACCGGTAACCGAGGATAAGAATAATGCAAAGAGAGTCGATGGAGTTTGATGTTGTCATAGTCGGTGCCGGACCGGCCGGATTATCAACTGCCTGCCGCCTGATGCAGCAGGCGAATGAAGCCGGGCAGGAACTGATGGTCTGTGTGGTCGAAAAAGGTGCCGAGGTGGGCGGACATATTCTCTCCGGCGCGGTGGTTGAACCCCGCGCCCTGGATGAGCTGTTCCCAGAGTGGCAAGCGCAGGGCGCACCGCTTAAAACCGAAGTCACCGAAGATCAGATCTACCTGCTGAAAAGTGATGAAAAGGCCACGAAGATTCCGAACGGTTTTGTGCCAAAAACCATGCACAACCACGGCAATTATATCGCCAGTGTAGGCAACCTGTGCCGCTGGCTGGCGGAACAGGCGGAACAACTGGGAGTCGAGATCTTCCCCGGCTTCCCTGCCTCGCACATTATCTACGGCGATGATGGCCGGGTCGCCGGTATCGGCACCGGTGATATGGGGCTGGATGAGAACGGCGAACAGAAAGACAGCTATATGCCGGGTATGGATCTGCTGGCTAAATACACCATCTTTACCGAAGGTTGCCGCGGCCACCTGGGTAAAGAGCTGCTTGCCAGGTTTGAACTGGATAAAGAGGCCGATGCCCAGCACTACGGCATCGGTATTAAAGAGCTGTGGGATATCCCCGCCGACAAGCACCAGCCCGGTCTGGTGCTGCACGGTGCTGGCTGGCCGCTGAGTGAAGCGAATGCCAGCGGTGGTTTCTTCCTCTACCACGCCGAAGACAACCAGGTGGTGGTGGGTCTGATCACCGATCTGAACTACGAAAACCCGCATCTGAGCCCGTTTGATGAGTTCCAGCGGATGAAACATCACCCGCTGATCTCCCAGTATCTGCAAGGCGGTAAGCGGGTCTCCTACGGTGCCCGTGCCATCACCAAGGGCGGCTTCAACGCACTGCCGAAGATGACCATGCCCGGCGCACTGCTGCTGGGTTGCGATGCCGGTACCCTGAACTTCGCCAAGATCAAGGGCACCCATACCGCGATGAAGTCCGGTATGGTCGCTGCAGAAACCATCTTTAGCGCACTGATTGGTGGCGATGAGGGCGGCAACGACCTGACTGCCTACGGCGAAAACTTCAAGAACTCCTGGGTCTATGACGAGCTGTACAGCAGCCGTAACTTCGGTCCGGCGCTGCACAAATACGGCACCATGATCGGTGGCGCCCTGAACTTTATCGATCAGAACATCTTCAGCCTGCCGTTTACCATCCGTGATAACCATCAGGACTACGCCCAGCTGAAGCCAGCGTCTGAATGTGCTGTAATCAGCTATCCGAAGCCGGATGGCGTGCTGAGTTTTGATAAACCCTCCTCGGTGTTCATTTCCAACACCAACCATGAGGAAAACCAGCCCTGTCACCTGAAGCTGAAAGACAATACTATCCCGCTGATGCAGAACCTGCCGAAGTTCAATGAACCGGCGCAGCGTTACTGTCCTGCCGGGGTGTATGAAGTGCTGGAAAACGATGCGGGGGATAAAGTCTTCCAGATCAACAGCCAGAACTGTGTGCACTGTAAAACCTGTGATATCAAAGACCCGGCCCAGAATATTACCTGGGTGGCGCCTGAAGGCGGCGGTGGGCCGAATTATCCAAATATGTAACTGAAACTATTGCGCTTGCCTCAGCGGCGTTAGAAATTCCCGAACAATGCTCATGTACAGTCGTACACTCCGCTTATTCGGGAATTTCTGCCTTGCTGAACCTGCGCTCATAACGTTTCAGACAGAAAACGGAGCCTACTGGCTCCGTTTTTTTATGTTTGGATAATCGAGAACGTAAAAAAGCAGAACGCAGCTGCGCCGCTCGCTAGATCGGTGCTGCGCACCTGGCTAGACGTTGCTTCGCAACTTGCGAGTGGCTAGGAAAAACTTAAAAGTAAGTCTGTCCCCTATATTTCTTCAATTCAGGGGACCCCCTTTCCCTTGAACACTGAAAATAGTGAACTAACTCTTTGATTCAACTGAATATGGGTATTATGATTGAGGCAAGTTTATGGCAGGGACGCGGCCTCTGGAAGCACTATAATTCTGTAAGATGCCTCTCTTAGCTAGTGCTAACCTGCTGATATATAATATAAAGATGGCTTTTGGTTTATCGGATTTCCAGAATTATAGTGCCTGGGAGTTATAGTGCCAAAGGGCACTATAACTAGCTGTTGGACATAACCGCTTCGCGGTGGAGTGGAATCACTCTTTAATCATTGAGCAATTGGAGACATGGATGTGTCCAATCGAACGATACAGAATATTTTCCAAGCCTATTCCAATGACTTATCGCGTACTCCACAGCCGCTAAAGAATAGGAAGGCTATCTATGCGATTCAGCATTGTCGCACGCGAGAGATGGGCGTTAGTTACTACAGCTGTAGAGCGCAACATAACCGTGTAGAGCAATACCATTCCTGTCGAAATCGAAGCTGTTTTATCTGCGCCAATAAGAGCCGTAAAGATTGGATTGACTCACAAACTTACCGTCTTTTTAATACCCCGCACTTCCACGTTGTCTTTACATTACCCCATGAGTATCTCGATCTATGGCGCTATAACGACGCTTTAATGATTAAACTGATTTTCAAAGCGAGTCAGGAAACTTTATTTGAGCTGATGTTGAGTGAAAAGCATCAAGGCGTCACGCCAGGGGTTTTAATGGCATTACATACTTGGGGGCGGCAGCTGAGCTTACACCCACATGTCCATTGCTTAGTGACGGCAGGTGGCCTTAAACGCACAGGTGAATGGAAAGAGATTGATGGTTACCTTCTGCCGGGTAAAGTTATGAAATCGCTCTATCGAGGTAAGTTTCAGTCATATTTGAAAGAGGCTTTTGATGAAAACCGCCTGATAATCCCGCCGGATAAAACCAAGTCATGGTTTTGGGACATTTATCGGCAGAGCTATCAAAAAAGCTGGAATGTGAGAGTTGAAGAACGATATGAGCATGGAAAAGGCGTCATGCTGTATTTAGCCAGGTACATAAAAGGAGGCCCGGTAAATCCCAGTCAAATTAATAGCTGCACGAGAGAGGGTATCGGTTTTAAATACTTAGATCATCGCACTAAACGTAAAAAGCAATTAGTCGTCTCGCCCAAGGAATTTCTTACTCGTTTACTAAGTCATGTGCCACCGATTGGTGTGCACACAATAAGGTATTATGGGTTATATGCCTCCAGTGCCAGGCGAAAGCGTGAGCAGTGTCAAAAAGAGCTAGGGAGCTTGAGTGGTGTTAAGGTCCCAGCTAGCATGCAGAAAACGGATATGCTACTTTCATGTCATACGTGTGGAGAACGGTTGCAGCTGACTTATAGGTTATGGAGAGCTGTACAAAAAGGAATTTCCATTAATAAGGGAGACCGTGGGAGCGGTTCAGTCCAACAAGACGATGATACGGACATTTCAAACTCATTACAGACAAAGCCCCCCGATACTTCATGATATTGGCTGCTTTTTTTTGTCTGTGAAATGCCGCATATCTAAGCGTTAGCTGCTACGGAGTCTCAATATGGATTGGAAGCAATTACTAGCATCGGTGATTGAAAATTTGGCTTGGCCTGTGACAGTAGCCATCATGTTTTTTCTCGTTCGAGAACGTGTGGGCCAGCTAATCGACAAACTAGGAAAGCTTAAATACAAAGATCTTGAGC
The DNA here is from genome assembly GCA_024397875.1 of Amphritea atlantica. Classification (NCBI taxonomy): domain Bacteria; kingdom Pseudomonadati; phylum Pseudomonadota; class Gammaproteobacteria; order Oceanospirillales; family Oceanospirillaceae; genus Amphritea; species Amphritea atlantica. Next base: position 2,788,638 of record CP073344.1, on the reverse strand, counting down.
TCGATTTCAGCAAAATTAAACAGCAGACACTAGCGGTCGAATCGATAGAAAATGACCAGAAAATCGAACGAAGCATTGCTATAGCTAATCCCGAATCGAAGCGAGTTTTTAGTGCACTTGAGGAACAAATATTCGAGGCTGTCGACAGCTCACCCGCTGTATCAGTACTGCTGGCGTGGTCGTACGTAGAAACATCGTTGTCCTCGGCTATTTCAAGAGTAAATTCAGAAATGGAGAAAGCTTCTGCTTCTCCTCTTCAAAACATCCAGTTCCTTGAGCGCACCGGGAAGCTGTCGCCGCAGCAACTGGAGTTGCTGCATGAAATGCGTACTCTGAGAAACAAGCTAGCCCACGAGGTATCAGGAGAGCTGAATATTTATCCTGAACAGGCTCTAGATTACGCAAATACAGCCGTTGAGCTGGCGAAGTTTTTGGATGGTCTTGACCGAAAGAGAAAGGTTTTCATGTTACCCCGAGGAGAATGGGTAACTTTACCAGATGGTTTTTCGGAAGTTAAAGAGCGCTCTGCAGGTTTTTGGAAATATAGTTGTATCGATATTCCAGGAACAGGACTTACTGCTGGCGTTGGTCCTTGGGGGGGCGGAGAAGAACAGTTTAAGTATTTTGGAATTGATATTGAGCAGCAGCGCAAAGACGGAAGCTCTATTGTGGCAGAGCTACTTATTGATCTTTGCTATGTGTCGGAAGAAAAACTGATGTTGAGCGCAAGAAAGATCGTGTCGTTTGATGACGTGACCCGAATTGTTCGCTTCGATCTTGGCAATGCTGTATTTGAATATCAATTGCAATGAGCGCAGCTAACAAGCAAATGATGTACGCGCGTTGCACGCGCCGGACGCCCTCCTACGTCGGGCGCCGTATATTTGGGCGTTAGAGCACCGAGTGCCCCACAACTTGTAGACACTTTCTATAGCTATAATTAGTTGAAAGTGGAGGTGCTCACATGGCACGTAAAAAGACCCAATCCTATAAGGAAGAGTTTCGCCGAGAGGCGGTCAAACGTTCTGAAAAACCTGGCGTCACTCCGATCAATGGGGTCAGAGTATTTGATTTTGCCATAACTTCTTAGTGCACAGAAACCATGTTCCATGATCCGTGCCGTTAAGAAGGCTTTCCGAGCGACGAGCAAGCCGGGAACCGGCGTTCGAGCCACGAGTTACGGCCCTTTCCGGGAACCGGCGTTCGAACAACGAGCCACGCCGATGCTTTTCCTAGCAAGCGACGCAGTCGCGTCTAACCACTAGCAAGTCACGCAGTGACGTTCTAGCGACTGGTTTTTAGCAGTGACGTCTGGCAGCTGCTTTTCTTACTGCTTTAAAAGCCACTGAAATCTACCTGCGGCAGACTTTTAAAACCGGGTTTGGCGAACAGGTAGCCCTGCATCAGATCAATGCCGGCATCGCGTAACCAGAGCATCTCCTCTTTTGTCTCAATACCCTCAGCCAGCGGGGTGATATTGAGATCACGAAACAGGTTCAGGCAGTTTCTGATGATATATTGCCGGGTTTTATCCCGGTCGATATTACGAATTAACTCCATATCGAGTTTAATGATGTTTGTCTGAAAATCAGCCAGTAGCCCAAGACCTGCGTAGCCCGATCCAAAGTCATCAATGGCGGTGATGAAGCCTGATTTTTTGTAATACTCGACGATACTCTTGACGAACTCACTGTCCTCAATTTTTTCAACTTCGGTGAATTCAAACATGATATTGGAGATAGGAAAACCAAACTTTTCAGCGGCTGCCAGGGTGGTTCGTATACAGCGCTCAGGTTTATAAATCGCTTTTGGGAGGAAGTTGATACTCAGTATCGAATCAAGTTTTAGTTCCGCAGCCAGAGCGATGGCTTTAACCCGACAGAGCTGGTCGAACAGGTAGCGATTATCATCGTTAACCCGGGATATGATGGAGTAAGCAGATTCGTTGTTTAAACCCCGAACCAATGCTTCATAGCCGAATATTGTCCGTGTATTACAGTTTATGATCGGTTGAAAGGCCATCGTGAAATCGAAATCAAGACTGCTGTTATCAGCGCAGCTGGCACACGAAAACCGATCAAAAACTATAGTCTTATCATCCATTCTTTGTCCTCACTGAATGTCACGATTTATTCATCAGCTCTACACAATCATAAATCTTTCTACTCAGTCTGCAGGCTATGGCATTTGTAGTACAGAGTGAAAAGCAGCAGTGAACTACACTCTTTTCATCCACTAAAAAAAGCAGACTCGCTGGTCGGTTGCGTGGCGTTGCCAGAGGTTTCCGTTACTACCGATACTGGCAAAAAACCAAAGTATGCACAATAGGAGGAAAGTCGTGATTCCCCAGTCTGGGATTGTCTTATCAGGGATAGAAACCAGCGGGCAGCAAAACCCACTTAAGAAGGCTTTTCGAACAACGAGCCACGAGCAAGCCGGGAACCGGTGATCGAGCTACGTTGAGAAAGCAGTAAATCTGGTTCCTGTTATTCCCTTAATCGCTTCTCACATACCCGACTATAATTGAGGATACTGAACCGTCGCCTTCATATCGCAGAGACTCCTCTGTTAAGGCTTTAGTGAGCGGGGTATTGATGATGAGATGGCTGTCCAAACCTTTAATATATGTAGTGCTTTCAGGGTTGTTTTGGGCCGGGATTTCGGTCTCCGGGGAGCTTTCCGGTCCTCTGGATGGGATGAGCTTCAGCGGTTATAACGGTGAGAAAGGTCGTCAGCTCGATCCCGACGAGCAGGAGGAGATTATCTTTCGTAACGGTCTGTTCCACTCGGTCTCCTGTGATCCCTATAATTTTGGCAGCAGTGTCTATTCGTCAACAGTGGAGGGTGGAGCGATTCGCTTTGAGGCGGTCACCGAAAGTCCGACACACGGAAAAATTACCTGGCGGGGCGTTGTCGAAGGGCCGTCCATTAAAGCCACGTTTGTGTGGACTAAAGAGCGTTGGTTTTGGGATATACGCAAGGAATACTGGTTTATGGGGACTCTGAATCCGTGAGCAGCGCAGTGGCAACAACCGCAAGCGTAACCGGCCAGTTGCGGGTGCCGTTATGAGCGATTCAGATGTTCCCTCCCGGTGGCTCCGGTATAGTAGACTCGGATTAATTATCGGCATTATTGTGAGCCTGTATTTTGGCGGTAGCTGGTTGGCTCACCAGCTGAATTTCCAGATTTTTCCGCGCCACGATTCGATGCTAACGGCTGTTGTGCTGGGGGTTGCGGTTGTTTACATCCTGTTAATGGCGACACCCTTCATGCCGGGTATCGAGCTGGGTCTGATGCTGCTGATGATGCTCGGAAGTAAAGGCGCGCTGTTGGTCTATCTCTGCACGCTGACGGCTTTAATGATCAGTTTTCTCGTGGGCAGAACCCTGTCTCCCCGATTGATATATCGGTTGCTTCGCTGGCTGCATCTGTCCCGGGCCAGTGCACTGGTACTCCAGCTGGAATCGCTAAATCCGCAGGAACGGTTGCAGTTGCTACGCCATAACGTGCCTGCTTATCTCGCCCCGGTGCTGGTCAACTATCGCTACCTGACGATCGCCGTGCTGTTAAACCTGCCGGGTAATGCACTGGTGGGCGGGGGGGGCGGAATCGGTCTGGTTGCCGGAATGAGCAGGATGATTAACTTACCGGGTTTTCTTTTGTTAGTGGCGGTGGCTGTGGCGCCAGTGCCTCTGTGGTTTTTCCTGTTTGGCGCTTGAATCGAGCAGTGATGTCTATGACAGCTTGTTACAACCGAGGCCACAGAGCGCACAGAGGAGAGCATACGGATCACTGCGAACGATTTGTCCCCGGTGACACCCACTATTTTAGGACAGGTTTACACAGCAAAAGATTATCGCTGCTGGTACCCAGAGGGCATGCTAAAGCAGCTCTTACAACAGCTTTTACAGCAGGGCCTACAGGGAACATCGACAGCCTTCGGCGTTAAAGCGCTTTTGCCAGTTGTGTGTAGCTGTCCAGCCGGTCGGCCTGGCTGTGGGTTACCGCAACGGTGGCGATCTCGTCACAGTCGAAGGCGGTCGCCAGCTGAGAGATCTCTTCGGCACACTGCTCGGGTGTGCCGACGGTGTAACCGTTAAGGATGCGATCATATTCGGCCTGGTGGGCGGTGGGGAAGGCACGGTAGCGGTCCTGCACTTCTGCCGGTGTGAGGAACGCCTCGCGGATTCCTAATTGTGCTGCGAGCTTGCGGTAGACTGCGGTGCCTGCCCGTAGTCTGGCTTCTTCCTCGGTTTCGGCACAGATGCAGGCGATGGCCAGAATCCGGTTGGGCGTGTTCTGGTGCCCGGCACGTTTCCACTGTTCCAGGTATTCACTGAAGATCGACGGGTGACAGTTATCCGGGTCGATAAACCGCGCCAGAGCGATATTATAGCCAAGATGACCCGCCAGTCCGGCGCTGCCGCCGCTGGAACCCAGCATCCACAGTTGCGGTTGCGGGCTGCTGTCGGGCAGGACCTTTATCTGGCTATAGGGGTTGTCCTGCGGCAGGTTCCCTTCGATAAACCCCTTGAGCAGCTGGGCCTGTTGCGCATAGAGATCGCTATGGTGGGGCTGATGGGGGTATGCCAGTGCCTGGGAGGTGAGGCCGGTTCCGCCGGGTGCACGGCCAATACCCAGATCGATGCGGTCCGGGAAGAGGGTGGCCAGCATTTTGAAGCATTCAGCGACTTTCAGCGGGCTGTAGTGGCTCAACATTACTCCGCCACTGCCGACCCGGATGTTTTTGGTCACACTGGCAATCGCGGTCGCCATGATTTCGGGGCAGGGGTTGGCAAAGTGGATACTGTCATGGTGTTCAGCCACCCAGTAGCGGTAATAACCCAGTTCGTCGCACAACTGTGCCAGCTCTATGCTCAGTTGAGGGGCTGCAATAGCGGGATGGGAACCGTGAACCGGCGACTGATCGACAACAGACAGTTTAATGCGCATTAGAATCTCCTGGAATTATTAATATGTTAATTAATTTTTCCGGTGAGATCAATGCGGTGATGGGGGCTGAGCATGGAAAGTATAGCGACGATCAGAAATCGTTGGCCGCGGCCTCTGCAGGCACCGTCTCTAACTGCCGGCAACAGTCGGGAATCAGGTGCGGGGCAAGCGGCTTACTGAACAGGTATCCCTGACCGTAATCACACTGATATGCGGTGAGCAGGGCCGCGGCGCTGTTGTCTTCTATACCTTCGGCAACCACCTTCATTCCCAGATCATGACCGATACCGATAATATTTTTGACCAGTCGTCTGCTGGTGTGGTCCGCGGAAATCTTGCTGATAAAGCTGCGGTCGATCTTGAGCGTCTGCACAGGCAACTGCTGCAGGTGACTTAGCGAAGACAGTCCGGTGCCGAAATCATCGAGGGCGATACTGATATTGTGTCGCCCAAGGCCCGGCAGCAAATCCTGAGTCTCTTTCAGAATCCGCATACTGGTGTCTTCAGTGACCTCTATCCGGATAAGCCCTTTAGGGAGGTTATTCAGCGCCAGAGACTCATTAATCATGCCCGCCAAATCCAGGTGGTGCATTGAGGGTGATATATTGATGGCCACCGGCAGTGGTTCAAGACCGCCTGAACGCCACTCCTGGAGTTGGCGACATGTTTCCGCGATGACCCATAGGCCCAGCTCGTTTGCCAGTGAGTATTTTTCGGCTATCTCTATGATCTCCAGAGGGGGGATCGGCCCCAGGGTTTCATGGTTCCAGCGCAACAGCGCTTCCAGACAGGCGACTCGCGGGTTCTTAAGATCGACAATGGGCTGATACACCAGTTGCAGTTTCTTGTATTTCAGCGCTTCACGCAGGTCTGCCTGCAGTCTTTGTCTGCGATGAATCTGAACATCCATATCAAAGTTGAAGAGCATCTGTCTTGAATCGACCGCCTGTTCTTTCGCTTTATACATGGCGATATCAGCCCGGGTCAGCAGACTGCCGACATTTAGTCCGTGCTCAGGGTAGATAACACTGCCAATACTGGCGCCGATGAAGCAGGTATGCTGATCGATTTTAAACTGTTTTTTAAACAGCTGGATAATCTTGTCTCCCAGAATGTTCAGACTATTGTTGTTGCGAATGATTGGCTGGATGATCGCGAATTCATCGCCACCCAGGCGACAAGTGAGACAGCCATTTTGTTCATCAATCCCCTGGGTAAGTCGTTCTGAAACCGATTGTAACAGCACATCGCCAATGTGATGGCCCAGCGTATCGTTGACATCCTTAAAGCCATTCAGATCAATCAGGTGCAGAGCAAAAGGCTTTTTCTGCTCGCAGTAGCGGGTAATCTCTCGTTTCAGAAACGCCCGGTTGGGAATTCCGGTGAGGCTGTCATGCTCTGCCTGATGACGATTTAGCCGGCTTTCCCTGATGGCCATAATTAACAGTACGATGCCGATGAAAATTACCCCGCTCATCAGCAAAATAAGTTGTTGTTGCAGTTCGAGTACCCGACTGTCATTACGATTAATAATTGCATTAGTGCTGTAGAAATTTTGTAGGGTCAGTCCGTCAATCGCTTCCATTTGTGGTAGTAGCGTTTGTTGTATCTCAGTGCTGTATTTCGGTTCAGTTGCCAGTCTTTGAGAAATGCCGGTATCCAGTGATTTAACCGTATCAAAGGCTTTCAATATGGTGCTTTCCGCGTTAGCGACGTTGCGGATCCGTATTCCGTCTTCGCCTTTAATTAAGACCGGAAAACGACTCCAGAGGATATCGTAGCGCTTATTTACCTCGTCAAGATGTTGAGGATCCGGGGCCGAGCGGTAGAGCGAAAGTGAATCATAAAAGCGCTGTAACTCCAGCTTTAGCTGGAACATAGAGAAGACACTGGTGCCGTAGTTCTGGTCGAGAATGCTGATTGACTGGCGCAGCTGGTAAAGGCTGACGGCACCGATGATAAAAAAAATCATAATGACAGATATCAGCAAGGCGAGTTTCTGGCGATAGAGTATGGTGATTTTTTTCAGTCCCTGATTCATCACTCAATCTCAATCTGAGATAGTTGCCAGATCATCCGGCCGGTGTGTTGTTCAGCATTGAGTTCAGGGAATTTGTGGTGCGGCAGTATTAACCACAGCGGGCCTTTTTCCCGAATAGAGAGAGGCTTTTCATCTTCACTCAAGGCCAGAATCGGTTCATATGTTTCCATATAGTGTCGTTCAAACTCAATGGAGTATTCATTCAGCGCGGTTAGCCGGAAATGATCTCCCTTTGCACCGACATAGTTGAGTATCGCTGAAAGCAGAGGCCCGTGATAGCTGTGAGTGCTGTCAGACCAGCGGGTCTGGAGGGTAAAGGTATTGCTCTTCAGTGCCTCAAGCTGCGCCAGATCCAACCGTGCGGTCTTACCGTCCTGTGTATTCTGAATGTTGCCGGTGATCGAAAGTATAACCGGGCCTTCGGGTTGCGGCAGGGGCGCAGCAGTCGCGTTGAGCGCAAGCATAAAGGACGTTATTAGCGCACTGGTCCACTTCGTCATGGAGGGTACCTTTTGTTCTGAATACGAGCTGAAAACTGATCATTGTGGTGCAGAAAGACAGACAGTCAGCCAGACGGGTTGGCCAGGGGCAATATATCTGCTTAATCAATGACTCAGTCAATGTCACTCCATGACAGTCATTCTGTGTAATTTACAGCCTATGCGTCGGTAAGTCAGTTGACGCAGGGTGCTGTATTACCCATTTTGTGTATCTGTATCTGTATCTGTATCTGTATCGGGCTGTTATCTGTTTCATGAAGTCAGCATTCTCCATCAGGTTGTTGTCCGGGGCTCTGACGTAAGCAGAAAGCATATTTCCGCTGGCTCCGGTGCGCTCTGCCGGAACGTCGATAACTCTGGCTTTACCTCCGTTAAGGTGTTCAATCGCTCTTCGCCAGAGGGTGTCTGATGATAAAACAGAGGTCAGCATCCGGTGGCCTGATCGTTCTGCCTGCATGCCGGCTCCTTTTTCGTGGCTCCCCTGCGTCTGAATCGCCGGGTCAGCAAAATGCAGGGCTGGGTCATCATAACGTTTAGCAAAAGGCCGAGAATAACGCCGAAGAGGGCCGCCTCGATGGTCAGCGGTATTCCCGGTTTAAAGTTATCCAGTGTCTTTTCGAGATAGTGGTACCGGGAGGGGGTAAACATATAAAGCGTTTTACTGAGCAGATTACCCTGTTCAAACACTACTACGCCCTGGTGTAAATCATCAAACAGGTCCAGAGTGACCAGCTTTTGTCCGGCATCGGCTCTGACGCTGGGTTCACTGTTTTGCTGATGTTGTCTGATCATTGACCGGGTATCGGTATAGCCAAAGGCTTTGGCGGTCGCGGCATATCCCTCAACCTGCCACTTAGTTGATTCGTACATGCCGGCCAGATACTGCTGATAATGGTCAGCCAGCTGCGGTACCTGCAGCGCAAGTAGCAGAGTAATCCCAAAAATCAGCTTATCTAATAGTCGGCCTATCATTACTTCACTCCTGCTAAGTGAACTTTCCTGCAAAATGAATCAAAACTGAGTATATCGGATTCACATTAGGTTTTATGGCTGCTTTTTCTGGTAAGCGCCGCCGTTGCGTCGGGTTACCGGCATGTCGAACCGCAACGTATTAGCGACTCTTTTGATAGCGTCTTTCAGGTCGACCGACAGTGCCATAGCTGACTTCAGCGGTGAGTTCGGAGCAACTCACCAGATATTCCAGATAGCGACGGGCGGTGGTCCGGCTGGCGCCGATGATTTCTCCGACCTCTTCAGCGTTGAGGGTAGTGCTGCGATCGGTAAATACTTTATTGATTTTTTCCAGAGTGATGGCATCAATCCCTTTTGGCAGCCGCACCACTTCACTGGCTGTGGTCTCATGGGATGACGTACTGCGAGGCAGTACTCTGTCCACATCACTCTGAGCGAGGGTTTCCAGGCTGCGAAATTTTTGCAGATGTTGCTGGTAGTTATGCAGTGTTTCCTGCAGCCGTTCGAATACCAGTGGTTTAAGAATGTAGTCGAAGACTCCGCCATGCAGCGCTTCGCGCAAAGTGTCCACCTCTTTAGCTGCGGTAATCATAATCACATCGATAGCGATATTACCCGCGCGGATCTTTCGCAGCAGGTCAAAACCGGTACCGCTGGGAAACTGAATATCCAACAGCAACAGATCGGGCTGCAGGATTTCAATCAGATCCTCCGCTTCTTCCAGCCGGTGGGCGATGCCTGCCAGCTCAAACCCGTCTATGCGTTCGAGAAAACGCCGTTGGATCTCTGCGATCTGTGGATCATCTTCAGCAATTACAACTTTTATCATCTGTGATTGAACCCATGTTATTTTTTATTTTTGGGGATATATACGGTAAAGCGACTGCCGCCTGCACTGCCGCTCTCTATAGTTATAGTGCCACAAAGCTTATCCAGCAGGTTTTTTACCAGATGCAGGCCATAGCCATGACCATCATTCGTTTTACTGCTGAAGCCTTTTTCAAATATCTTGTCCTGCTGTTGCAACGGAATACCGGGTCCCTGATCTTCGATTTCAAAGATCAGATCATTGCCCAGATCGGTCATCGCCAGGAGCACTCTGCCTTCATTACCGTGATGCTTAAGGGTTGCTTCAAGCGCGTTATCGATGAGATTGCCAATAATACTGACCAACTGCTCGCGGGGGAGCTTTTCCGGCAGAGAGGTCATCTCACTTTCCGGGTCGATGACCAGTGTCAGGCCCATTTCACGGGCGCGATTATATTTACCCAGTAAGCATCCGGCCAGCACCGGGTCGGGTACTGCTTTCATCAACAGTTTGATTAGCGCCTGATGGCTTTGGGTTTCCTGTCCGATCAGTTGCAGCGCCTTATCGGAGGCACCGATCTGAATCAGGCCGGCGATGGTATGGAGTTTGTTGGAATATTCGTGAGACTGGCTGCGCAGGGTGTCAGCGTACTGTTGAATCCGGGTGAGCTGCTGACTGACCATATCCAGTTCATCCTTGCGGCGAAAACTGGACACGGCTCCGGTGATGGTATCGCCCTGTTTCAGAGGCAGACGGTTGGCGATAATGCAGTGATCGCCACGCCACACTTCCTGATCAAACTGGGGTTCGCCGGTATTCAGCACGTCCAGCATGCAACTGTCAGGCAAAACTTCATCGATTTTACGGCCGATCAGGCTGCCATTTTTGGGCAGTCCCAGGGTTTCGATTGCCGTCTGGTTAATGGTGGTTATCTCACCGGCACTGTTAATGGCGATAATGCCTTCACGTACCGACTCCAGCGTCGCACGCTGCTCATCAAACAGGCGGGCGATCTGCTCAGGCTCCAGCCCGAAGATCGCTTTTTTAAAGTGGTTGGCAAACCAGACCGCTATCGCTGCACTGACAATAAATGAACCGAGGATGACCAGAATCAGCGTGAGTCGGTAGCGCTGGATTATCTCGCTTACCCGGTTCAGATCGTAACCGACAGAGATTAATCCGACAATATTGCCATCTGCGCTGATGACCGGTGCTTTACCGCGCATCGACCAGCCCAGTGAGCCCACAGCTTTAGCGATATAACCATGCCCTTCAATCAGTGCCGGGTAGCCGGTATCGCCATCATCGTCCGCCATCGAGTGACCGATCTTTTCCGGTCTTGGGTGCGCCAGGCGAATACCATCATTATCGCCAATGACAACAAAACGGGCCCGGGTTGTTTTCGCCAGGGAGATGCTCAGTGGCTGCAGATAGAGACTGTCTTTCTGTTCTACCGCCTGAATAACATCCGGCATCGCAGCGATGGTCTTGGCGACATCCAGCGCGCGCTGACCGATCTGTTCATCAAGCGAACGTTCGAGATAGTGCAAGGCAAACAGACCGATAAACCCTGTTTGTATCAGCGCCATTATCCCCAGAATCAGAATCATTCGCTGTTTAAGTTTTAGCTGACGAAGCTTCATTATTATTGTGGTACTCATTCTTAACGGGCGTTTTCGCCGACCCGGTGCAACATTTTTATTAAGCGTTGCTCAGATATTAATCACTCTGCCTGGCGTTGGCTCGTAAACATTATAAACAAAATGATTTTTACGTTTTAAAAAGTCTTTAAATTCATAAGCTTTATTAAAAAGCATCCGAAATCTATTGTGCATCTAACTATAAGAACGAGCGTTATAAAGCGAGGAGTTTCGAATGTTTTGTAAAACTAAGAATAACAAAACCCTGATGGCAGCGCTGCTGACAACCTGTCTGACTGCGGGTGCATCATTTCATGTAGCGGCCATGGAGAGTGTTCACTTTCTGATTCCTGGTGGCGCCGGTGGTGGCTGGGATGGTACTGCACGGGGTACCGGTGAAGCCCTGAGTAAAGCGGGACTGGTTGACAGTGTCTCTTATGAAAACATGTCCGGTGGCGGTGGCGGCAAAGCGATTGCTCACCTGATCGAAACCGCTGATCAGAAACATGACACCCTGATGGTCAACTCGACGCCGATTGTGATCCGTTCACTGTCTAAGGTGTTCCCACAGTCATTTCGCGATCTGACGCCTATTGCTGCGACTATCGGTGACTTTGGCGCCTTTGTTGTGAAGAAAGATTCCAAATACCAAAGCTTTAAAGAGGTTGTTGCTGAGTTTAAAGAGAACCCGCGTTCAATAAAGATTGGCGGCGGTTCAGCCCGTGGCAGCATGGATCATCTGGTCGCGGCGATGGCCTTCAAAGCGGCTGGCGGTGATGCCCGTCAGGTTCGCTATGTCGCCTATGATGCTGGCGGTAAAGCGATGGCGGGTCTGCTCTCGGGTGAGACATCGATCCTGTCTACCGGCTTCAGTGAAGCACTGGCGCTGGCTGAAGCAGGCGAGGTCCGGATTCTGGTGATGACCGGTGACGAGCGAAATGAGGCTGCACCCGAAGTACCAACGCTCCAAGAGCAGGGCTACGACGCTACCTTTGTTAACTGGCGTGGTTTCTTTGCCGCTCCTGGTATCAATGACAGTGAAAAGGCGGAGTTTGTAGCCACCCTGCAGAAGATGTATGACACCGATGAGTGGGAAGCAGTTCGTGCCCGTAATGGCTGGGTTGAGATCTTCAAACCGGATGACCAGTTCATTACGTTCCTCGAACAGCAGGAAAAAGAGGTGGGCGACCTGATGCGGGAGCTGGGTTTCCTTAAGTAAGGCTGTGCTTTGTCAGGCGGTTAGCACTGTTTCAGTCTGACCGTCTTCCATCTCTGTTTATTTGTTCTTCTCCGGGCCTCTATCAACAGCGCTTAGTATAGGTAAGCCTGCGGTCCGGAGCTTTTTGTTTTATCCGACAGTTTTCGATGTCCGGGGGTGCTTCATGATTATAACTAAAGATCACATTGGCGGACTGGTGTTTCTCTGCCTGTCGCTGCTGTATGGCTATTATGCCGGGGATATACAGATGCTGCCGGGGGATGAATTTGAACCCTTTACTGCGCGCACTGTACCAAAAACTCTGGCTATACTCGGCGGTATTTTGTCTATCGCCTTGCTGCTTACCGCAGAGCGGACTGAGAGTAAGCGTCTGAGTCTTAGCAACTATGACTTTGCGCTGGTGGCAAAGTTATTGGTACTGATCGTAGTGTTTGGTCTGGCACTGGAATGGACCGGTTTTATGTTGGCGACCATGTTGTTCCTGATCGGTGGATTCTGGCTACTCGGAGAGCGCAACATAAAAATACTGTTGATGGTTTCTGTCCCTTTTGCTGTGGGGATCTGGTTCGTGCTGGCTAAGTTGTTGGATATCTATCTGGCACCGGGCCAGCTTTTCATGCACTTTTTCGGGGGCTAAGGCGATGTTAGACGGAATTTTTACCGGGCTATCCACAGCGGTGATGCCCTTCAATCTATTGATGGTCGTGGCGGGCTGCTTTGCCGGGACCTTTATCGGTATGCTGCCAGGTTTGGGGCCGATCTCAGCGGTAGCGCTGATGATCCCGATTACCTATGGCCTTGACCCGTCTTCCGGCATCATTTTGATGGCGGGGGTTTATTATGGTGCTGTGTTTGGCGGCTCGACCTCCTCCATTCTGATCAACGCTCCGGGTTGTGCCAGTACGGTGGTGACTGCATTTGATGGTTATCCGCTGGCACAGAAGAATCAGGCAGGTAAGGCTCTGGCACTGGCTGCTTACTCCTCTTTTACCGGCGGCACTGTGGGGGCGCTGGCGCTGCTGTTTGCCGCACCGGCACTGGCGAAAGTCTCCCTCAGCTTTCAGTCGACTGATTACTTTGCCCTGATGATTCTGGGGCTGACAGCGGTGGCGGCCTTTTCGGGCAAAGGGCAGGTGCTTAAAGCACTGATTATGACCGTATTTGGTCTGATGATTGCCACGGTGGGTACGGATACAACCTCCGGAGCGACCCGCTTTACCTTTGGCAGTATCGATCTGATTGATGGCATCAGCTTCCTGTTGCTGGCGATGGCGACTTTCGCGCTGACTGAAGTGGTGATGACCGTACTCAAGGGTGAACACCGGGAAGAGGAAGAGCAGGTTGATATGAGTAAGCTGGGTAGTATGAAACTCAGCAGGGCGGAGATCATAGAGGTCGCGCCGACGGTAGCCCGTTCCTCTGTATTCGGTTTTCTGGTGGGCGTTCTGCCTGGCGCCGGTGCCACCATTGCGTCTTTCCTGGCCTACGGTCTGGAGCGTAATCTGGCTTCTGCAAAAGAGAAACTTAAGTTTGGTAAGGGGTCCCTGCGTGGACTGGCGGCACCGGAATCGGCGAACAATGCGGCGTCTACCGGTTCATTTGTTCCTTTGCTGACACTGGGTATTCCGGGCTCTGGTACCACGGCTATTATGCTGGGGGCACTGATCGCTTATGGCATTCAGCCGGGGCCGCGTCTGTTCGTGGATCATCCGGATGTGTTCTGGTCGGTGATTATCTCCATGTACTTTGGCAACCTGGTGTTACTGATTCTGAACCTGCCGCTGATCCCATACATTTCAAAGTTGCTGGTGATTCCGCGTCCGATTCTGATTCCGATGATTCTGTTCTTCTCGATCACCGGGGTTTATCTGGTCAGCTTCAATACCTTTGATATCCAGATGATGGTGGTGATTACGGTGATCGCGATCTTCCTTAAGCTGCTGGAGTTTCCGATGGCGCCGATGCTGCTGGGTTACATTCTCGGTGGCCTGATGGAGACCAATCTCAGTCGTGCGCTGGTGATCTCTGATGGCAGTCTGGCCTTCCTGTGGGAGCGTCCGCTGACACTGACGATTATCTCTATCGCCATCATCGTTCTGGTGGTGCCGCCTGTGCTGGATCTGTTCCGCAGTCGTAAGGGGGCGCGCGGACCGGAAGTGGCGGTTAACGAAGGCGAGGGTTGATGCGTTCGTAGAGGTGCTCATGCATAAAAAAACCTGGCTTCGGCCGGGTTTTTTTATGTCTGTCGGGCGCTGTGAACAGAAAGTTTTTAATGGTTTTAATGAATAATAAATCCTTTATTTTCAATAGCTTATAATGTTGGTCTTCACGGTTTAAAGTGTGTTTAAACCGCTTCGTTGCAGTCTTGTACTGAAGTGGATCGCAGGCACCGATGGGTTTCAGGTAACCCGAAAACCTGAGCGAAAAAAATATAAAAGCAATCCATCAATGAAGTGGAGAACACGATGAAGAGAGTAGCTCTGACTACTGCAATTGCAGCAGCGATACTGGCAGGTTCCGTTCAGGCGGCAACTATCTATGAAGGCAATGGCCTGAAGTATGACCTTAAAGGTGATCTGCAGGTTCAGCTGCGTCAGAAGATCGGCGATAACCAGGATCAGGATCTGGAGTTTGACGATCTGGAACTGAAAAACCGGTTGACCTATAGCATCAATGAAGGCATGAGCGCATTTGCACAGCTGGATTACAGTTTTGATAAACGTGCCAATGATCAGAGCGACGATTCTCAGGATGGTGGCAAGCTGGAAGAAGCCTACCTGGGTTTGAGCTTTAACGATATCGATCTGCGGGTGGGTAAGCAGAACTATTCCACCGATGAGTTCAGCGTTGAAAAGGCTTATGAAACGGTAGTTGAGGACGACATTTTCGACCTGAACGATGATGCCGGTGATGATGTTATCCGTGTCGATGCGCAGTTTGCTAATGTGTTTGTGTCGGTTTCCACCGATCTCAAAGCGGAAGGCAATGGGGATAGCGATGGCACTAAATCCACTGACCTGTTTGTCTCTACCGAGTTGGGTAATCTGGGGCTGATGGCTGCGTACCAGAACTATCAGGAAATGGGCTCCGACTCGGTTGATAGCTGGGGTGTGGGTGTGACCTTTGATGCCGGTTTCGCCAAGTTTGGCGCGGACTACGGGTCAATGGAAGATACCGCCGATGTCTATAACCTGGTGGCGTCTTTCCCGGTAGCAGCAACAACGACCGTAGCTGTTGGGGTTCAGAACCGTGATGAAGATGCCGGCGATGATGTCACTGGCTGGTACGCCAACGCTACCTATAAGTTCCCTGAGCAGAAAGCCGTAAGCGTCTTCGGAGAGATCGGCGATACTGATGCGGATGACACCGATCCGGGTTATCTGGTGGGTATGCGTATCGTCTTTTAAGATGCCTGACGCTGCGGAATTATCTGTCTCAGAGGCCACCCCCTTCAGGACTCTGACATACCTTTAAATCACGCGCTTCAGCCATAAAAAAGCCCGGC
This sequence comes from Amphritea atlantica, assembly GCA_024397875.1. NCBI lineage: Bacteria > Pseudomonadati > Pseudomonadota > Gammaproteobacteria > Oceanospirillales > Oceanospirillaceae > Amphritea > Amphritea atlantica. Next base: position 2,772,999 of record CP073344.1, on the reverse strand, counting down.
ATTGCTGTCGGGCTTTGTTTTGTCTGTTGGTTAATAAAGTAGCGGATGATCAGCTATTTTCAGGTTCACGTTTTTCCAGCGCCAGATAGTGTTCGATCCCTTTGATCCGGTCTTCCGGGTGGTGGTTTACATAGAGCACCGAGGTTTCGCTGCCGGCGCAGATCTTTTCAATCAGCGCCAGCACCAGTTGCCGGTTCATATCATCCAGTCCCAGGCAGGGTTCGTCGAGAATCAGCAGCGGCGGGTGCTTGACCATTGCCCGGGCGATCAGCAGCAGGCGCTGGTCGCCATAAGAGAGTTTGTTGAACGGGGTATCCGCCCGGTCAGACATGCCCAGCAGCGCCAGCCATTTATCGGCGATTTTCTTCTGCCGGTCGGTGGCTTTGGTGTACAGGCCGATACTGTCGTAGAAGCCGGAGATAATCACATTGCGCAGCCCGGTACCCACTTTATATTCCCACTGCAGGGCGGTGGAAACGTAGCCGATGAACTGCTTAATCTGCCAGATGCTTTCGCCTTTGCCCCGCTGAAATCCAAACACAAAAATATCGTTGACATAACACTGCGGATGATCGCCGGTAATCAGTGACAGCAGACCGGTTTTACCACTGCCGTTGGGTCCGCTCAGCTGCCAGTGCTGATTGCGTTCGATAGTCCAGTCCAGCGAATCGATGATACGGTGACCGTCATAGGTGATGTTGATGCTGTTCAGCTTTACTAATGGCTGGCTCGGATCGAGTGTGGGAATTGCTGTTTCCGGGTCCGCTGCCGGTACCTGGAGGTCGCTGGTTTTAAGGTGCAACAGCTGGTAAAGCTCGTTGTACGCCTTACTGTCATTCCGGTCGATCTGGTGCTGCAGGCGACCATGATCCACATACGCGATATGAGTGACGAAGTCGGGAAACTCATCGAAGCGGTTCAGTACCAATACCATCGGCACCGTTGTTACCAGGCCTGCAAGGTATTGTTGCAGCATCTCCAGAGTGTGGCTATCCAGTCCGTCAAAGGGTTCGTCGAGCACCAGAAGATCCGGTTCGCTGGCTAAAGCCCGGATCAGCATCACCTTGCGGGATTCACCGGTGGAGAGTTTGCGGAAAGACCGGTTAACCAGTGATTCCAGCTTAAACATCTGTACCAGCTGAGCGATCAGTTCCGGATTGCGGCCGCCTTCGCTGAGAATCTCATGCACCGGGGTACCTTCTGAGATCACGTCCATAATATCGGCGTCATCTTTTTTGCGTTCCCGATCGATCAGCTCAGCCTGAGCCTCAAAAGAGACCAGCCCCACCTTCGCAGGCAGTCCTTCGATAGTGCCGCTCAGGTTATCGCCAGCACCCGCCAGAACCGCGGCTAATGCAGATTTACCTGCACCGTTGGTACCGGTAATGACCCAGTGCTGGGAGTCGTCCAGTTGCCAGTTGATCTCATCCAGTTGAAAGCGATCATCAAAGTTAACCGTCAGATTGTCGAGGCGAATATTCATAGGCATCCGGAATCAGCGTAAAAGTTGTTTATAAAATCAAAAAAAAGGCCAGGAGATCAGTCCCGGCCTTCAGTTACCTGTGCATAGCGCTCAGGTGAGATCGTAATTAAACGATCTTCTTCATGTCAGCCATGTGGCCACGCAGTTCAGCACCGATCGCTTCAACCGGGTGAGCGCGCAGTGCAGCGTTCACTTCGATCAGGCGAGCGTTGTCTACGCCGGTGTCGTCCAGTTCCAGACCCTTGCCGATGACGTCGGTCTTGATGTCCTTCATGAAATCAGCCAGCAGCGGCAGACACGCGTGGTTATACAGGTAGCAGCCGTATTCAGCAGTATCAGAGATAGTTGCGTTCATCTCGTACAGCTTCTTACGGGCGATGGTGTTGGCGATCAGCGGCGTCTCATGCAGTGACTCGTAGTAGGCAGAATCGGCGATGATACCGGCTGCAGTCATGGTTTCGAATGCCAGTTCAACACCCGCTTTAACCATAGCAACCATCAGGATACCGTTATCGAAGTATTCCTGCTCAGAGATCTCAACGTCACCAGCAGGCGTTTTTTCGAAGGCTGTTTCAGCCGTTTCGGCACGCCAGCCCAGCAGGTTCTTATCATCGTTCGCCCAGTCTTCCATCATAACGGTGGAGAAAGTGCCATCGATGATGTCGTCCTGGTGCTTGTTGTACAGCGGACGCATGATAACTTTCAGCTCTTCAGACAGATCGAATGCCTTGATCTTCGCCGGGTTAGACAGGCGATCCAGCATGTTGGTTACGCCGCCGTATTTCAGCGCTTCGGTGATCGTTTCCCAACCGTACTGAATCAGCTTAGATGCGTAACCTGCATCGATACCTTCTTCAATCATCTTGTCGAAGCACAGCAGAGAACCGGTCTGCAGCATACCGCACAGGATAGTCTGCTCGCCCATCAGGTCGGACTTAACTTCAGCGATGAAAGAGGACATCAGTACGCCCGCTTTGTGACCACCGGTACCGGCAGCGTATGCTTTAGCCAGTGCCAGACCTTCGCCCTTAGGATCGTTGTCTTCGTGAACAGCGATCAGCGTAGGTACACCGAAGCCACGAACATATTCGTTACGTACTTCAGAACCCGGGCACTTAGGAGCAACCATGATAACGGTCAGGTCGTCACGGATTTTCATGCCTTCCTCGACGATGTTGAAACCGTGAGAGTAGGACAGGCAGGCACCTTCCTTCATCAACGGCATAACCGCGTTAACAACTGGAGTGTGCTGCTTGTCTGGAGTCAGGTTCAGTACGACGTCTGCAGTCGGGATCAGCTCTTCGTATGTACCAACAACGAAACCATTTTCAGTTGCATTCTTCCAGGACTGACGTTTTTCAGCGATAGCCGCTTCACGCAGAGCGTAAGAAACATCACAACCGCTGTCACGCAGGTTCATGCCCTGAGCCAGGCCCTGTGCACCACAACCGATAACAACCATTTTCTTGCCTTTCAGGGCTTCTACGCCATCGCTGAACTCATCGATAGACATGAAGCGGCACTTACCCAGTTGTTCCAGTTGCTCACGCAGAGGCAGCGTGTTGAAGTAGTTGTTAGACATATCAGATAGTTCCGGTTAATTACGTCATAGCCTTGTCGGTATGACTGAAAATTGGATTTAGCGCCTGCAGTGCAGATGACCGGTCAGGCTTTTATTCAGGCAGGGGCGATATTATACAGGCGGCTCTGCTTAAATTTAATAGGGCTACTCTATATAAAAATTCATCTTGCGTATATTGATATATACACATCACAGTATTGTGAAATCTGAAACGTTGAGCTGAAGTATGTTTCATGAAGCATGAAAGAGAGTGCGACTCAGTTATCTCCGGATACTCCGGGCTAATCGGTGATTACTTACCTTTTTTTAACGACCGCTGAAACTCCTTTTAAATGACCGCTGAAATTCCTTTTAAAAGGCTGATGACGCTCCTTTTCAAAAACCACTAAGGCTTTATGGTTTTTTAAGCTTCTTTTAAGCACTGCTCATTAATATGGTCCCTATAGAGATCGGTCATGGATATGAACGGTATTAGGAGGCTAAAGATGTCCACTCATGATTCACAACAGGTAATAAAAGTTTGGGACCCCCTTGTCAGGGTTTTTCACTGGTCACTGGCGCTTTTTTTCACTATCGCTTACCTGACGGAAGACGATTTTGAAACGGTGCATTTTTATATGGGCTATGCCATCAGTGCATTGATCCTGTTCCGCCTGCTCTGGGGGATTGTCGGACCAGAATATGCGCGTTTCACTAATTTTGTCACCGGTAAGGACCGGGTGGTTCGCTACCTGAAATCCCTGTTAACCGGCAAAGCTGAACATTACGTCGGTCATAATCCGGCAGGCGGCATGATGGTGGTCGCACTGCTGCTGATGCTGGCGCTGACCTGCTTCTTCGGTATGACGCTGCTGGCGATGGATGATGCCGGACCGCTGGCGGGCTCATTTGTTATCTACCTGAATGAGGACCTGGTTGAAGGGCTGCACGAACTCTGTGCCAACGGTACGCTGATGTTGGTGTTTATTCATATTGCGGGGGTCATTGTCAGTAGTGTGCTGCACCGGGAAAACCTTATCCGGGCGATGATTACCGGGGTAAAAAAGTTAAATGCCGGGAAGGTTAAGGGGGATACTCATGTCTGACCACCGTTGGTTATTAGTCGGGTTGTTATCCAGTCTTGCCCTGTCGGTACAGGCCGGTGTGATCGATCAGAAACTGGATCAGTACCGCACTCAGGGGGGGGCGTCATTCAGTAACGAAGCGGGACAGGCGCTGTGGATCTCGGATAATAAGGGGCGTAGCTGTACTCAGTGTCACACTGAAAATCCTGCCAGTGCCGGAAAGCATGCGAAAACCGGTAAGGCGATCAGGCCGATGGCACCGTCGGTCAATCCGAAACGCTTTACCGATAGCGACAAGATCGATAAATGGTTTTTACGCAACTGCAAGTGGACCCTCAAAAGAGAGTGTACGGCGCAGGAAAAAGGTGATTTTTTAGTCTGGATCAGGGAGCTGTAAGATGTTGAAAGTCAGTGTGAAAAAGATTGCCGGGTATCTGCGTTGGGGCGTTGCCGGCAGTTTTATCGTGGCAGCATGGGGGCTGGGTCTCACGGGTGTGAGCAATGCGTCTGGCACCTATAGTGCCGGTCAAACGGCAACGGCAGAAGCGGCTGCGTACCGGGAAGAGTGTGGTGCATGTCATGTCGCCTATCCTTCGGGGTTGCTGCCAGCTGCAAGCTGGACCACTATAATGACGACTCTGGATGAACACTTTGGTGAAAATGCCGAAATGACAGCTGAATCAGCTGCAATGATCAGCGCTTATCTGACGGATAATGCGGGTAAAGCCGGCCGTGGAGTGTTAAAAAGAATTAAGGGTGACGCGCACTTGCGGATTACAGAGTTGCCATACTTTGTGCGTAAGCATGATGAAGTTCCCGGGCGTATGGTCAGTGGTAATAAAGAAGTCGGTAGTTTCAGTAACTGTAATGCGTGTCATCAACGCGCTGAACGTGGAGACTTTGATGAGGATTCGGTTCGCATTCCTGGTTATGGCCGTTGGGATGATTAACCAGACTTTTGCTGGTTCTGATATTAGTGATGCACAGGTGCGGGAGTGGGTTGCTGCGGGCAGAATTATGTCCTTCGTCGATATCTATGCCATCAATAAGTCCCGTCTAGAGGGCCGGCTGCTTGATCTTGAGGTCGAGCAGGAGGACGGTGAAATCGTCTATGAAATAGAGGTTCTCAGAGAAGACGGTGAGGTGCGCGAGTTTCATATTGATGCGGCTACCGGCGCCGTATTGAAAGAGGAGCGGGACGATTGAGAATCTTACTGGTTGAAGATGACCTGGAGCAGGCTGAAGGGCTTAAGCGCAGTTTGCAGAAGGCCGGCTATGTTGTCGAGATGGCGCATAACGGTACCGATGGACAGTTTCTCGGTGACGAGGAACAGTTCGATGCGGTCATACTCGATCTTGGCTTGCCCGAGATTCCGGGGCTGGAGGTGCTCAGGCACTGGCGCAAAAAGGGTAATCATGTGCCGGTCATTATTCTCACTGCCCGGGATGCCTGGCATGAACGGGTTGATGGTCTGAATGCCGGTGCTGACGATTATCTGGGGAAACCGTTTCATGCCGATGAGGTCATTGCCCGTCTGCAGGCTGTTGTCAGACGCACCGTGGGCAAAGCGGATAATGTTTTGGAGTGGCATGGGGTACGACTGCTGCTGGCTGAGCAGCAGGCGATTGCCCAGGATGGCCGGGTGATCTCTCTGACATCCACCGATTTTCGTTTGCTGAGGCACTTTATGATGTATCCCGATAAGGTGCATTCGAAAAGTTACCTGAGCGAGCAGGTTTATGAAGAGGACCAGATCAAGGACAGTAATGTGATAGAGGTTTATGTAAACCGGCTGCGCAACTATTTTGGTAAAGACTTCATTAAGACCCAATGGGGCAAAGGGTATCGGATAGGCGAGTGAACCGTGATTTGAAAAGTCAGTTAAAGACCCGTCCTATGGCGAGAATGTCGATCCGAAGAGAGCTGAGCCGCAGCCTGATTGTTGCGCTGTGCCTGACGATGGGGGCTCTGCTGATGGTCGTTAATTGGGGTGTCGGTCAGATCTCCCACGAATATATTCTCTCCCGTCTTAAACACGATGCCGAATCGATTATTGCAGCGTTGCAACTGCAGCCCGACAGTAATACATGGGAAGTGGGAGAGCGGGGTGCAAGCAGTGTTTATCAACGCGCGCTGTCCGGGCATTACTATCTGATATCGGGGCCAGAAATAGAGATCAGAAGTCGTTCTCTGTGGGATTATCCGGCTGATTTTGTCACGCTTTCCAGAGGCGCTGAAAACAGTTTTGAGATGCCGGGTGCGAACGACCAGAACTGGCTGGTCTGGCAGCTGGGTTTCAGTAAAAACGATACCCCTTTTACGCTCACCATCATCGAAGACAGTGCGCCACTGGATGCCCTGAAGTGGCGTTACTCGCTCTGGGCGCTGCTGGTGCTGACATGTGGTGCAATATCGCTGTTTTTTATGCAGCAATGGATTCTGACCCGCAACTTTCGTTACCTGGATTCGGTGCGGGAGAAAATACAGTCGTTCCGTTACGCTGATGAAAAACCGGATCTGAGCAGTGTGCCGCAGGAACTAGCGCCTCTGGCAGATGACATTGATCAGTTGTTGCAACAGTTAAAGCAGCGGGTCAGCCGCTCCCGCAACGCCCTGGGTAACCTGGCCCACGAGATCAAACGTCCTTTGCAACGGTTGCAACAGCTACAGGATGCATCGACAACCCGTTTTGGAGCGGATATCAAAGATCTGCTGAATGAGATCCAGTGGCTGATACAGCGGGAGTTGAAACGTGCCCGGATAGTCGGTGTTTCATCCCCGGGTCGGCAGACTAATCTGGCGGTCGATCTGCCCCCGTTGATCAATATACTCGGCAAGTTATACCCGGCGATCCGCATCGAGACCGATTTCTCAGGGAGGGATACGCTGCCGCAGGACCGTGATGATATGCTTGAACTGATCGGAAATCTGCTCGACAACGCCTGTAAATATGGCTTGAGTGAAGTGCGCTTAACGGTAACAACCTCCGGTGATTGGGCGGTTATCCGTGTCCAGGATGACGGTAAAGGGCTGCCCCAGGAGAGCATCGAATATCTGCTGCAACGGGGACAGCGTCTCGACGAACGGCAGGAGGGGGCAGGGTTAGGGCTATCGATCTGCAACGATATAATCGAAAGCTATCAGGGCAGGCTTACCCTGGAGAACCGCGAACCTCACGGGATCAGGGTTACCATAGAACTGCCGCTGTGCTGAACGCTGGCAGTCCGATGATGACGTCTGTGAGATCTGATTATCCTCAATGTTGCATTACTATTATTAAGGGTCTTGTTAAGGGTCTTGTTAAGGAGTATTGATGGATCAGCGACATATCGATCAGGCATTGATCGACCTGGCCAGCGTGGATACCGATATTGCCCGGGCATTGCCGCAGATCGGTACGCCTGCCCCCCGGCAAAGAGCGTCAGGGTTTGCGGCGTTGCTGGCGATTATTATCGGCCAGCAGGTCTCTACCGAGGCTGCGGCGGCGATTCGGGGGCGGGTCGAAACAGCGTTGGCCGGGGTCACTGCGGAACGGTTACTGGCGGCTGACGATCAGGTATTACGGGATGCAGGGATGTCCTGGCGAAAGATTGAGTATGCCAACGGGTTGGCCCGTGCCGTTTTAACGAACACCCTTGATCTTCATGCGCTGGCGCAAATGCCGGATGGTGATGCGATTAAAACGCTCTCATCCATGCGGGGCTTTGGCCGCTGGAGTGCCGAGATCTATCTGATGTTTTCCCTGCAGCGGCAGGATATTTTTCCCGCCGATGATCTGGCCCTGCTGGTGGCACTGGGGCGGTTGAAACGGTTGGAGCAAAAACCGACGCCCAAAGAGGCCCGGAACCTGGTAGAACACTGGTCGCCCTATCGCAGTGCCGGGTCGCTGTTTCTCTGGCACTATTACCGGGGCGCGCCAGCCTGAGTGCAGCGCTCACGCAGTCGCGGCGGAGTGTGTATAACTGATAGCCCACTGCACACAGTGTCAGGTGTTGGCTTACCGTCGTAAAAAGCTACCAGCGGCTTGCTTTTCGACCACTCAGTTTCACTATCCCGGGTTAATCCAGAGAAAACCCTGTTTTGTTCAATAAATGTACAGCTTCCTCTCGACATTGGGGCGTTAACTCTTTAAAGTTGCCGCTTCTTTAACAGTATCGTTTTGGTGCTGTTTAACCTGTACTTTTCAGGACTCTTTTTCAGAATTCTCTTTCAGTACATTCTTTCCAGAACACTCTTTTCAGGACCTATCCTTTGATCTCCTCTGCAAACATCACCATGCAGTTTGGCGCTGAGCCGCTGTTTGAAAATATCTCTGCGAAATTTGGCAACGGTAATCGTTACGGTCTGATCGGCGCGAATGGCTGTGGTAAATCCACTTTTATGAAGATCCTCAGCGGCGAACTGACGCCGACAGCCGGTAACGTCTCTATGACGCCGGGTGAAAAGCTGGGTATTCTCAGCCAGAACCAGTTTGCCTTTGAAGAGTACAGCGTCATTGACGCAGTGATTATGGGCGATGCCGAACTGTGGAAGGTCAAGCAGGAGCGTGAACGGATCTATTCCCTGCCGGAGATGTCTGAAGAGGACGGCATGAAGGTCGCCCATCTGGAGGTCGAATTTGCCGAGATGGATGGCTACAGTGCCGAGAGCCGTGCCGGGGATATCCTGCTGGAGGCGGGTATTGCAGAGGAGTATCACTTTGGCCTGATGAGCCAGGTGGCACCCGGCTGGAAGCTGAGGGTTTTGCTGGCCCAGGCGCTGTTTGCCAACCCTGATGTCCTGCTGCTGGACGAGCCTACCAACAACCTGGATATCCACACCATCAGCTGGCTTGAGAATGTGCTGAATCAGCGCAAGAGCACCATGATTATCATCTCCCACGACCGCCATTTCCTCAATGCGGTGTGCACCCATATGGCGGATATTGATTACGGTGAGCTGCGCATCTATCCGGGAAATTACGATTATTATCTGGAAGCCTCGGCGCTGATTCGCGAGCAACTACTGACGTCAAACGCTAAGAAAAGTGCTGAGATGGATGATTTGCAGGCGTTTGTTAACCGTTTCTCTGCCAACGCTTCGAAAGCTAAACAGGCTAGTTCCCGGGCTAAGAAACTGGAGAAGATAGAGCTGGATGAGGTGAAAAGCTCCAGCCGTCAGTTCCCCTCAATCACCTATAAACAGGATAAGAAACTGCACCGTCAGGCGCTGATTCTGGAAGAGATGGGGCATGGATTTGAGGATGAAATGCTGTTCTCCGAGGGTAACCTGATTCTGGAAGCGGGGGCTAAACTGGCGGTGATCGGTGAAAATGGTGCCGGTAAAACGACCTTTCTGCGCTGCCTGATGAATGAGCTGCAGGCGAAAGAGGGGACTGTGAAATGGTCTGAAAATGCCTCAATCGGCTACTGTCCTCAGGATAGCTCCGCTGATTTTAACTGCGACCTGACCCTGTTTGAGTGGATGTCACAGTGGCGTACCCCGAAACATGACGACCTCAAGGTTCGTGCGATGCTGGGGCGCCTGCTGTTTACGGCCGATGACTTCAACAAGAAAGCCCGGGTCTGCTCCGGTGGTGAAAAGAACCGTCTGCTGTTCGGTAAGCTGATGATGATGGATATCAACGTGCTGATCATGGATGAGCCCACCAACCATATGGATATGGAAGCGATTGAAGCGCTGAATATCGCCCTTGAAGGCTTCGATGGCACATTGATCTTCGTCAGCCATGACCGTGCCTTTATCTCCTCTCTGGCGAACAACATCATCGAGATCAAAGACCAGCAAGTGATCCACTTTCCGGGTACGTTTGATGAGTATCTGGATAACCAGACGAAGGCCGCACGGGTCGCCTGAATAGCATCGTGATCGGCTAATTTTGCGGAACTAAAAAAGCCCCCTCACTGGTTAACCGGAGAGGGGGCTTTTTTGTTTTGATGGGTTATACCAGACGCGTCACGTCTTCGTAGGAGCGGCATCTTGCCGCGATGGTATTATCGCCCCAGGCACCCAGAGGGCATACTAAAGGGGGCTCCTGCGGTGTGGAAAGTGTTGTAGGAGTGGCGTCTTGCCGCGATGGTTTTATCGCCCCTAGAAGGGGCTCCTACGAGGTAGAATGTATTGTAGGAGCGGCGTCTCGCCGCGATGGTTTTATCGCCCCTGGAAGGGGCTCCTACGGTGTGGAAGGTGTTGTAGGAGCGGCGTCCCGCCGCGATGGTTAATCGCCCTGAAAAGGGGCTCCTACAGAATAGAGGCTGCTCCGATCAGAGCATCTTACGCACGTTATCGGTAGGGATGTAGGGGACTTCCAGCTCTTCCAGTTCTTTGTATTCAAACTGAGCGTTAATCGCATTAACCCACTCCTTCGCACGAGGCAGCAGTTGCCGGTCATCGGATTGCATCCGTCCCCGGGCCACCAGAATTCCCATATCGGCACCCAGATAACTGTAATCGCCCTCACCGTAGACACGCAGATAGAAGGCGTCGTTGTTGTCAGCGACGTTACCCCAGTCGATACTGTGGCGCATGAATTCAATGCTGCCATCGTCCTGCATCCGCCAGATACCGGATTGCGGTGCTTTGGTGATCAGGCGAACTCTGTCTTCAGTGTGCTTGAGCACCAACTGGGTCCAGGTATCGAAATCAGCCCAGCGCTTCTGTATCTCATCAACGTCGATTTCGAAGTCAACATCCATGAACTCCAGCAGGTGAATCAGCATCAGCGGAATACCACCGTATTTTGATGTCACCAGGTTGGTTAACGGGCTGGCACCGCTGATCCGTGGATTGATCTCTCCCAGATAGACCTCGCCATCATCGGTATCTACCAGATAATCAAAGCAGAATGTGCCGCGGTAGCCGTTCTCGTAGAGCTTATCGCCCATCGCTTTTACCATGGCGATGATCTTATCCCGTTGTTCGCCCTGAAGCAGTTCCGGGAAGATATCGTTGCCACACCAGCCGCCTTTGTAAGGGGTCAGCTCTTCATAGCCGGTAATGTCGGTCTGCAGTGGTCCCACCATCGTGCCGCAGCGGGTGGCAACCGCCTCAACGGTACCCGGGATGTGATTGATATACTTCATCACTTTAAGCTTTTCACCAACGATATGCTTGGACCGCTTATCCCAGTCTTCCTGACTGTTGATGAAGAAAGTGGTTTTTCCGGAATCGCCGTAAGGGGTTTGTACCACCAGTTTGTTGCCCAGCTTTTTCTCCGCTGCTAAAGCCAGTAACTCTTCATAGCTGGACGCTTCCACATCGACCAGATTGGGTGCACTGGGTACGCCCGCTTCATTCGCCAGCTGGGTGGTGACAATTTTTGAATCGATGTGAGCACGCAGCTCAGCTGATGGCAGGGCAAGCTTCATGCCCAGGCTTTCAGCGATCTTTTCCGCTTCCTCATCAAACATCACCGTGAGAATCAGGCCGTTACCGCCATCTTGCTCGAACAGCTCGACCGATTGTTTATGGCTCAACAGATAGTTGACCATATCTTCCATCGATTGGAACTCCCGTTCGGTGTTCTTTTCAACATTGGTCACCCGGAAATGCCCGCCATCGAAGGAGTCAAAGTGGGATATATATTTAAATCCCTGAATCCATTGTCCCAGTCCGAGAATGTTGTAGGCAGTCGGCGATACAAAATAGATTGGCGTTGTTGTGTTACGGAAGAAACGGTATATATCGGAGAGGCTGCGAAGCTTGTCGGGTGTTTTCGTGTCTGGCGTACTCATAGTAACGTCCTCTGTATTATTATCTTTGTTTAACGTAGGGGCTGGTGTGGGCGATCCGCTCTTATCAGAAGATGACGGGCCAAAGATCGCTTTATAGATCCGGCATAGCAGCGAGGTGAGTTTATTCGTCTGTGTATTCATCGGTTGGTCGGGCACCTCGTTCTATGGCGGTTGAGTTATAGATAATGGATATCCAGAATCTGTTCGGGGAACTGGTCGAAACTGAGATCCAGAGTGTGATGTGGCCAGATATAACTGACCACTCCCTCAGCGGGCAGATAGACCGCGGTATACAGGGTTCCGGATGTGTAGAGATCATGGGGACGATAGAGTGGCGGTTGCAGGAAATTTGATACCGTCTCTGTTAAGGTCGTCTCTCGTGGCGAGGCCAGTACGTTTAATGCCTCCAGCCGTGTCAGTGAATCATCCAGAAATAGAGGCTTGCCGGGCTCCTGCGGCCCCTGATGATTCGTCGAGGTGGTTGCCTGCGTGACGCAGATATCCCGGTCTGGAGCAATAAACAGTGTCGCGTGATGACCGGCTTTATCCAGCAGAGCGATGTTGTAATCCAGATGCACCGGTACCCGTTTAAAGACTTCGATCGCTTCGTCCACGGTGGTACAGGTTTCCAGCACGTAACGAATCACGATAGTGATGCCGAACCCTTTACCCTCAACCAACCGACCGCCATAGTTGATAGACACGCTCAGGCCGTCATCATTCACTCCGTCCAGCACACCCCAGAGGCAGTCAGCGGTGGCAATGACTTTCTTATCCAGCCACTGGCTTTGTAAAATGGTGCCTTCGCAGAGAAATGCAGGAAAATCATAGTTACGGATCAGGGCCGTACGTTCTTTTTTATAGATCAGTTGTGAACAGGCTGAGTAAAAGGTGGGCGGGCAATAGAGACTCAGGAAGCGGGCCTGAAGATCATCGCAACCAAGCAGGGTGGTCAGTTCTTTATACAGTGGCAGCAGTTCCGGCATGTACTCTTTAAGTGCGTTTAAGCATTCCAGATAGCTGGGCCGTGCAGCTTCGCCTTCATCAAGATACCAGGCGCGATAGGCAGGCCAGGTACGATTAAACAGCTGGCTGAATTTCTCGCCAGGGGTCAGTTCGCTGATGATGTCGAATTGCAGACTTTTCACTTAGTCACCGTCCCGCGTAGCTGTAACAGACGAGCGCGGGCGCGTTTCATTTGGTGAATGATACCTTTCCCCTCTTCCTCATCGAGTTCACTCTCAGCAGTGTCCGCTTGCGGTTCCGCTGCGGAGTCTTTCGGTGAGTGATCCCAGCCGATAATCTTTTCCAGTTGTTCGGCGACATCAAGTACTGCGGCATCGGTTCCCCTTGGCCCCTGCACCTGAATTGAAAGGGGCAGATTCTCATTCCCCAGTCCCATGGGCAGGACGCAGGCCGGTGTACCGATCAGATTAGCATCGTACATAAACGTGGCCCAGTCCAGCCAGGGGTAGGTAATACGGGTGGAGCCGACATATTTGGGGTGGCGCAGGGTGTGCTTGAACGCCTCAACACCCAGTGTGGGGGTGATGAACGTGGCGCACTCATTACGATCAAACATCGCTTTGTAAGCGGCATGTATGGCTTCCCGGTGATCCTCCGCCGCATTGAACTCCTCTTCGGTGATACTGGCACCAAAGGTCATCGAGTCCAGCGTGCCCTGTTCCAGACCGGCCAGTGGTTCCGCTTTCTCTTTCTGGAAGCTCCAGGTGTCGTACATCGCCGCAGTGGCCCAGGCAATAACCGAAGAGGGCAGGTGCGGATGGTCGTAGATGATCTCGGCGCCGGCCTCTTTCAGCTGGTGCACGATGTAGCGGAAAGTCATCCGGACATCATCGTCGATGGGGGCGATACCCAGATCTTCAGAGACAATCACTTTCTGACCGGCTAATGAGAGCGGGTGCAGCGCGTGGGTATGCAGTGAATCCACATAGGCATGCTCATCATTATTCGCGGCGATAACCGAATACATCAGCCGGGCATCGGCGACTGTCCGCGCCATCGGTCCATAGGAGACAATCGTGCTCCAGGACGGATTGCAGGGTTCTCTCGGCACCGCTTTATAAGAGGGTTTAAAACCGACAATACCGCAGAAGGCTGCGGGGATGCGGATCGATCCGCCGCCATCGCCACCCAGTGACAGAGTACCGGCTCCTGCTGCAACAGCTGCGCCCGCACCACCGGATGAGCCGCCACAGGTGCGTTCCCGGTTCCACGGATTGGTGGTGGTGCCATATAGTTCGGATGATGTGGTGCCGGTAAGGCAGAACTCAGGGCAGGTGGTTTTGGCGAAGATAACCGCCCCCGCATCTTCGAGGCGCTGAACCGCAGCACTGGTTTCCTGCGGAATGACATCTGTCTCAGACGTAGAGCCGTTGGTCAGCGGCACGCCGGCAAGCCACTGGGATTCCTTTATGGTAATCGGTAAGCCACACAGCGGACCACCCAGCCCCTGCGCCAGCAGCTCATCGGCTCTGGCCGCCGCTGCGCGGGCACGGTCATAGAGTTTTACGGAAAAAGGGTTATAGGTTTCAGCGACATACTCCGCATGATCGATTGTTTGTTCCAGCAGCTCAGTTGCCGTAATACGCTGAGCGCGAAGATCTTCAAGCAGTTCAATCGCTGTTTTGTTACCTGAATTCATCTGATTCCTTATTGCATAGGGTGTTTAAGGTTCCGCGGAGCGACTGAAAACAGAGTGTTTCAGGTTAACGGGGTCGCCTCTTAATCGTTGTAGAACCTTTCATCATGACTCATAATGTATGACTGTATTTTTAAAAAAGCAACACTATGGTTCATGATGTTTGATAATGAAAGTTTAGAGATCTACCTTGAGATCGCCGGAACGGTCACCCAGGCGGAGCTTACTGCGTGCCGGGAACAGGGGCGTCTGGGGGACTATGCGGTGGCTTATCGCATCTTCAGAAACAAGCAGGGAGGTGGCTTTGGTGATCCTAATAAACACCCCTATGCCTGGGCGGCTATCGTCTATGTGGATGGCCTGCCGTTAAGGATCAACAGCGCCAGAGGCGACTGTCGGGAGTGGTCAACACTGGACCGGATCGGGCAGTGGATGGTTGATAACGGTTTCCGTTATTGGTGGACCCGTAATGATCTTGAGTATGTCGAATCACCTCTGCCAGCCGATACCTTTGACGTGGCTGCCGGAGAAACAGTTGCTGACGTGGTTGTTCCAGAGGCTGAAAACGCTGTAGAGACCGAACTGCCGATCACGGCTGAATCCACTCCCTACGGGGGTTAAGCCTGATTGATCCTGATGAAGTGTTGCGCTTCATCAGGTGTTTCAACAGCGGCTAACACCCCGTTTTATGTTCCGCTTTTATGCTCCTCTTTCATGCTCCCTGTTAGTTTTCTACCGACAGCGCTTTAGCTGGCAACTGAGCTGACGTTTGCGCTGATGTTTGAAGGACAGGAAACAACCGGTCATATCCCCAGTTAAATATCAGGGTGTATAGCATGACCGCAAAGATCATCACCATATCCACCACCAGTGCCTGCATAAAGGTGACATCCAGCCACCAGATAATCAGTGGCAGGGATGTTGCGGTCAGGGTAACTTCCAGTCCCATCGCGTGAATAATGCGGCCCGCCAGTGTTCGCTCGGTCGGAACCTTTCCGCGACTCACATCGAAGCGGTCAAAGAAATAGTTAAAGAGCGGGTTGATCAGCATCGCTTTGATACTGAGAACCACCGACAGCATACCGACATCAAGAATAGCTTTGTTGAGCATCAGTGACATCATTGGCGCCAGCATGGTCAGTAACAACGCCTCAAACATCAGCGTGTGGCGCAGACGGTCCAGAGGTGTACGGGTAATAATCAGCTGATTCATGATGACTCCTTACTAAATCCCTGTCAGTTGACAGTGGTTAATTTCTGGAGGCCATTCTAGGGTTTATTTAGATAGATAAAAGTTAGATACTATCTGAAAACCAGATAGATTAAGGGTGCTCAGATGGCGGGAACAGATCAGTTAGAAGCCTTTGTGATGGCGGCCGAAACCGGCTCGTTTTCTGCCGCAGCCCGGCGTCTGGGTAAGGCGCAGTCCGCGGTGAGTACAGCGATCAGTAATCTGGAGCTGGACAGCAATGTCGAGCTGTTTGACCGCAGCAGCCGCAATCCGGTGCTGACAAAAAGCGGTGAAGCACTGCTGGAATACGCCCGCACCGTGCTCCACAGTCAGCATGAGTTTCGCGTGCATGCCCAGGCGCTGGGGCACAGTGATGAGGTCGAACTCTGTCTGGCGGTGGAGCAGAGTATCTCCAACCGGCCACTCATGGCGATTCTGCACCGCTTCGAGCAGCGGTTTCCCCATATTCAGCTGGAACTGCTGGACCCCGGTGGTAGCGATGTCGCGGAGCTGGTGCGTACTAACCGTGCAGATATCGGCCTGATGCTGGAGCGCGAAAGCTATCCACAGGGGTTTGGTTTTCGCGGCATCGGTTATTCTGAGCGGGTGGCAGTGTGCCGCCATGATCATTCCATTGTCGGTAAACAGCCGGTGTCACATGCAAACCTGCGTGTTTATCGGCAGCTGGTGCTGCGTAGCGTGGACCTTAGTGATCGCAGTCATGAGCGGCTGATGTTCAGCCCCAGTGTATGGTTTTCAGAAAGCCCGCATCTGATTATGGACCTGCTATGCAGCGGTCTGGGATGGGCCTTTCTGCACCGCAATGTGGTACAGGAAAAACTGGATAGCGGCGAACTGATTATCCTGCAACGGGACTATCAGAAGGTCGCCAGCCTGCAAGGTGTCGACGTGGTCTGGGCAGAAAACCGCTCCCTGGGCAGTGCCGGTAGCTGGTTGCTAGAAGAGCTGTCACAGCTGGATCTGACTTTGTAAATCTTAGAACGCGGCTTCGCCGCTTGCTAGAACGGAGCCTTCGGCTCCTGCTCGTGGCTAGACGGAAACTTCGTTTCCTTGCTCGAAAAAGCAAGAAAAGAGCATAAAAAGCCGTGGTTAGAATGCGGCTTCGCGGCTTGCTCGCGGGGATACCACAGGCTTTGATCCCTTTAATTCCAGTGGTATAGGGATGAAAGTATGTCAATTGTCCCTGTTCAGGGGACCCCCTTTCCCTTGAACACTGAAAATAGTGAACTAACGCTTTGATTTAACTAAATGTGAGTATTATGCTTGAGGCAAGTTTATGGCAGGGACGCGGCCTCTGGAAGCACTATAATTCTGTAAGATGCCTCTCTTAATTAGTGCTAACCTGCTGATATATAATATAAAGATGTCTTTTGGTCTATCGGATTTCCAGAATTATAGTGCCTGGGAGTTATAGTGCCAAAGGGCACTATAATTAGCTGTTAGAGATAATTATGTCTAAACTAGAGCTTAACCTTCTTGAGAATGCTGTCGATAGCCTAAATGAGGCTCTACTTAAGTATGAAGATGGCCTTAATGGGAATTTAAAATCTTTTAAGTTTTCAATCCTAAATTTCTCACACTTTTTTGAGCTTGCGCTTAAATATTATGTTTCCCAATCTCATGAGCTATTGATCTACAAAAACCCCTTTTCTAAGAATATCGAAAAGGAGAATACCATTGGAATTTGGGATGCGGTCCAATTCCTGATGAATGAAGGTTATGAAATAAATAGGGACTTTATAGAAGATCTAAAATGGTTCAAAAATATTCGGAATGATATAGAGCATCATAAGTTTACATTGGATATAGAACAGGCTAAGGATGTACTAGGTCGCTTGATGCAAACTTTCAACGAATTCAACTCATTAGTTGTGGACTTCGACCTTAAGGAGCACATTGATCCTAAACTAGTCAATGCTTTTGATCTACTTGCAGATGAATATAAGAAAAATCTTCACAAGGCAATTCTAGAAGCCGAGGAGATCGGCGGAACTGAAAATGGCTATTTTTGCAGTTGTTGTGGACATGCGGGAACCATGTCCCTTAAAGATGGTGTGTATAGGTGTCATTTCTGCAAGGAAGAGTCTGTAGAGGTAGAGTGCAGCATCTGTGGAGAAAGTATTCCTGAAAATGAAGGTACAGTTTGGAATGATGATCATCCTCCACATATTGACTATATATGTGATTCATGTCTTGATCGTATTGAAAACATGTAGAGGAAAAATCTCTAACAAAACACTGAAAATCGATCGCTCCGCTCACTGGGACCTTCGCAGCTACGCTGCTCCGGCCCTTTAGTGCAGCGTTATGTGCAAAAAATTATAGTTTAGAGTTTATTGCCAGGACCTGGGGTAGGAGCTCCCAGTTGATCTGGGACAGTGGGTTCGACACCCACTCCTGGCACCCAAATGAGTATCGTAATTAGTGACAAACGATCTAGAAATAGAGTGGAAAGTTTCAGGTCTATTACCGGTGCCAATCGGTGATGACGGAAAATATTATATTAAACGCCTAGATGAAAATTATTCTAAGCGTACTTTCTGCCGCCAAGAGAACGATGTTTTAACTTATAGTCTAGAACCAACAAAACTTTTCCATCAAGCTCTAGGCGCTGAGCTACGAAAAACATACGAAATTAACTTCTCAACAAACAGGTTCCCCTATTCAATACAGCTAGGCGAGCAAGGCCCTATGAATATTGGGCTACGATTGCGTACCATTGGCGATCGCATTCTCATAATTAGCATTCAACTAAAAAAATTCTCATCTAATCAATCAATTCCTGAACTGATTGAATTTCAAAAGCTATCTACCCACCCAATATTGGAAGCAATAGCCCGGTTTAGTTTCAATGTTCATTACTGCCCCAATCCAAGTAAAATGGTTGTTACCTCTTGGTGCAGCAAACCACTATTAAGAATCACACCGAATAATACTGATATATCAACGTCTTCTTTAGTAGAAATAGTAACTAGGCATACGGACATTGGAGAGAGAGCCATAGCAGAAATGCTAAAGAAAAATGAATCTTTGAACTTTAACGATGATATGTTGCTAATTGATAAACAAGGAATTGTTTTCTTACAGAAAACTCAAGATCACAATAATCAACGAAATAGGTATCAACGCATTTCATCGCTGTTTGAATACGCGTTATATGTAAAGTCATTTGTTGATTCCATTGGCTTGCTTAAGGAGTCATCTGATGTTCAGGAAGAGCTACCTTCTGAGATTGCAGTAATAAATTCGGTTCTGGGTGGTGATGTCTTGAATGAAAGTGTAAGTGCGAGTCGTGGTTGGGACTTAATGAAGAAGGAAATGAGTTTAGGGGAAATATCTTTAGAATCTTCAGAATTGGAATCTATGCCTTTTTATAAAAGAAGATGTTTTTTGGCAATATCGGCCATAGTTGCGCTAGCTTCAGGTATATTTGGTATAGCAGGTTACTTCAAGGGCGGAGAGTAATGCACATAACAAAGACGCTCAAGCGGGACAAAGCACTGCGCGCTTTGCCCCTTAGCTGAGCGTTATACTCTTTAACGGAATAGGAAGCACATCATGATATCGTTAGATTTTATACTCACTTCCTTAGTCGTCGTGCTAATTCCTGGAACTGGGGTGTTATATACTGTCTCTACTGGACTATTCGTCGGGAGAAAAGCGAGCCTCTTTGCGGCACTAGGATGTACGCTCGGAATTATCCCCGCCCTATTAGCTAGTACTCTAGGCCTTGCTGTCATTTTTCATACTAGTGCTATTGCCTTTCAAATTGTTAAATATGCTGGCGCTGCTTACCTTCTCTATCTAGCGTGGAAAATGTGGCGGGCTTCTTCCCCTCTTTCCGTCAATGAAGAAAAATCCAATAAAAAATATTCCGGCATTATCTTAAAAGGATTTCTGCTCAACATATTAAACCCTAAGCTTTCTATCTTCTTCTTGGCATTTTTACCTCAATTTATAACAAGTAATACCGAGAATGCGTTAATTAGCATGTTGGCACTTGGACTCGTTTTTATGCTTATGACTTTCGTTGTTTTTGTTATCTACGGCTTTTTATCTAGCACATTTCGCGCAATGATTGTTCAATCACAAAGGGCCAGCGTGGTAATACAAAAATTGTTTGCAGCAAGTTTTGCTTCGCTTGGGGTTAAGTTAGCTTTTAGTGAACGGGTATAAAAATCACAAGCACTCGGACAAATTTCCGTTACGCATTTTGGCATGGCTGTGCCATTTTATGCCAAAATTTTTCACTGCAATTCGTCTGTGTTGTGGGCGTTATGAAAATCAATCACGGAGATTAAGTTAATGAATAAAGGTCTGTTTATAACGATAAACCCTGCTGCCCAAGCAGATATTTTAATACTAAATTAAATTCTACGTTCGTTGCCTGATTATGCAGAAGGTATTCGTTTTACTACTGCCCAGGATTTAGGTGGTAATAATGTACAGTTTTGGTATGAATGTTCGGATGAGCGAGCTGTTATTGCACAAAAACTTACGTCTGAGGCTAAAGCTATTTTTGATGATAAAATGCGGAACGCATGATGCCAAAAAAGGGAAAGATTTATTTTTTGCAGCAAGTTACGTCTGTCAGGCGCCATCGATTTTCATCCTATTTGCGCAAGCACTTTAATTCGAAGCCCTGACCGCTATTTCCGATGTTTTTTCTAGCCAGCCGCGTAGCGGCGATCTAGCCACTGCTTTTCACATACCCCAGCTGTTCCGATATCGCATTGCCCGCCTGAACCAGTTCCCCGATCCATTCATCCCGGCGACGGTCTATCGGTGCCGACAGGGATAGTCCGGCCACCGGCTGGTTGCTCTGATCGTAGATCAGTACGCCGATACAGCCGACACCGATCTCCGCCTCTTCATTGTCCAGCGCATAGCCCCTTTGAGCTGATGTCAGACACTCCTCAGTCAGTGCTTCAAGGGAGTTAAAGGTATTACGGGTGTAAGCGGGCAGGTTGGTGCGCTGGGCATAGCCGGCAATCTCCTGTTCACCACTCATTCCCAGCATCAGTTTACCGACACCGGTGACATGCAACGGCGCCCGGCTGCCGACGATCTGCTGCACATGCATCATGCGGTTGGGGGTGGCTTTTTCAAAGTAGATCACCACATCCCCTTCGCGGATGGTGAGGTTGATCGTTTCCCCCAGCTTATCCCGCAGCTTTTCCATATAGGGCATCGCCACGGCCCGCAGGTCGATATCGGTGTGTAAGCGGTTGCTCAGTTGCAATAACCGCTGCCCCAGGCGGTATTCACCGGCGCTGCTGCGCTCGACAAAACGGTTATCGATCAGCGAGTGCAGAATCCGGTGGGCGGTAGAGGGATGCAGTCCGGCATCCGCACTCAGTACTTTCAGCTTTACCGGTTTTGAATAGCGGGAGATCACATCCAGTAGCAGGGTCGCACGGTCGATAACCTGAATCCGGGCTTCCGGTTTTGATTCTGACATAGAGATCTCCTGTTAAAGACTGATGTTAATCGGCTGATGCTTTTTATAGTGTGCAATTTTTCATGAAATTACCACATGGCAACAATAAAAAGCTGTATTTCATAATATGAAATTCTTAGTTTTTAACCATTATTACTATTTTATTCTTTTAATTTCAGTTGGTTAGTAAAAGTGGACTGGTAAATTATTAAAATTTCATAATATGGAATATTTGCGTATTGCGGAAGTTATGCGTTGTTCTTATGGTGAATAACACTTAAGTCTTACTGCTTCAGACGATCCTGAGCAGAGTGCTTTTTTCCAACACTTATAAAGAGTATTCACCATGACAGATCAGAATCCTGTTTTTATACCCGGCCCGACCAATATTCCTGATCGGTTACGCAATGCGATGCATCTCCAGACCCGCGATCACCGCGCGCCGGATTTTGTTGAAACATTCGCTCCGGTACTGCGCGACTGCAAACGTGTTTTTGGTACTGAGACTGGTGAAGTGATTACCTTCCCGTCCAGTGGTACCGGCGGTTGGGAAGCCTCTATCTGTAACACCCTGTCAGCGGGTGACAAAGTACTGATCGCCCGCTACGGGATGTTTTCCCACCGCTGGATCGATCTGTGTCAGCGCCACAATCTGGATGTTCAGGTAATTGAGTGTGCATGGGGCAGCGGTGCTCCGGCAGACAAGTTTGCCGAGGTTCTGAGTGCTGACAGTGGTCATGAGATCAAAGCGGTGCTGGTGACCCATAACGAAACCGCCACCGGGGTTAAGAGTGATATCGGGGCAGTACGTCAGGCGATGGACTCAGCCGGTCATCCGGCCATGCTGTTTGTTGACTGCGTAAGCTCACTGGCATCCATGCCGTTTGAGATGGATGCCTGGGGCGTTGATATCGCGGTTTCCGGATCGCAGAAGGGCTTCATGCTGAATACCGGTATGGCCATTCTGGGGGTGAGCCAGAAAGCCCTGGCAGCGATGGAGACCGCCACGCTGACCCGCACCTTCTTCGATTTTCGCGACATGATGGCGGCGAATGCTAACGGTGGTTTCCCTTATACGCCTCCGTTGCAGTTGATCTATGGCATGAAAGAGAGTCTGGCGATGCTGTTTGAAGAAGGGCTGGAGAATGTCTATGCCCGCCATCACCGCCTGGCCGAAGGGGTACGTAAAGCGGTTGCCGCCTGGGGACTGACACTGTGCGCTCAGTCGCCGGAGCTGTACTCCGATACGGTTAGCGCGATCTATGTACCGGAAGGCTTTGATAGTAATCAACTGACCGAGCATGCCTTTAATGCCTACGGGGTTTCCTTTGGTATCGGTCTGGGGGAGATGAACGGTAAAGCGTTCCGCATCGGCCATCTGGGCTCACTGACTGACGTGATGGTGCTGTCGGGTCTGGCCACGATTGAGATGGCGATGGCGGATCTGAACTACCCGATCACCCTGGGGTCCGGCGTTGCCGCCGCACAGGAGTATTTTCGTAAGACTGCCAGTAAGAACTGTGCCTGACGTTAATTTTTGAGGTATCCCATGAGCGCTACAAATGAACAGAAGATGACGATCCCCACCTATGACGATGTGCTGATCGCCCATGAACGGATTAAACCCTATATCCATGAAACGCCGGTGATGACGTCGCGTTTCCTCAATGAGCTGACCGGTGCAGAGTTGTTTTTTAAGTGTGAAAACCTGCAGAAGGCCGGGGCCTTTAAAGTACGCGGCGCATCCAATGCGGTGTTTGGCCTGACCGAAGCCGAGGCGGCGGTGGGGGTGGCAACTCACTCCTCCGGCAACCATGCGCTGTCGCTCTCCTATGCGGCGGGCCAGCGGGGCATTCCGGTGACCGTGGTGATGCCACGCACCGCGCCTCAGGCAAAGAAAGATGCGGTGCGCGGCTATGGCGGCACCATCGTTGAGTGCGAACCCTCAACCAGTTCCCGTGAAGCGGTATTTGCCGAAGTGGTGGCTGAATCCGGGGCCGATTTTGTCCACCCCTATAACGATCCACGGGTTATTGCCGGACAGGCAACCTGCTCCAAAGAGCTGCTCAGTCAGGTGGAGAATCTGGATGCGGTGATCGCGCCGATCGGTGGTGGCGGAATGATCTCCGGCACCTGCCTGACGCTGTCGACGATCGCACCGCAGGTGAAGATCTACGCAGCGGAACCGCTGAATGCCGATGATGCCGCCCGCTCTTTCAAAGCCGGTTACATCATTGCCGATGACGCTCCCGAGACGGTGGCCGATGGTCTGAAAGTGCCGTTGAAAGATCTGACCTGGCACTTTGTCAGCAACCATGTCACCGACATTCTCACTGCCACCGAGGAGGAGATTGTCGAGGCGATGAAGCTGGTGTGGAAACGCATGAAGATTGTGATTGAACCCAGCAGCGCCGTGCCCCTGGCGACCATTCTGAAAAATCCGGAACTCTTCAGAGGCAAGCGGGTAGGGGTAATTATTACCGGCGGTAATGTCGATCTCGACAAACTGCCGTGGCTGAACGACTAACAATTTTGACAGGAGAACACCAATGAATGCACAGAATGAGCTGCACAATCTTGAAGTAGGTTACGACGTTCCGGCTATCCCGGGAATGGATGAAGCGGATATCCAGACGCCGTGTCTGATCGTTGATCTCGATGCGCTGGAGCGGAATATCCGCACCATGGGTGACTACGCTAAGCAGATGGGCGTGCGCCACCGGGTGCACGGCAAGATGCATAAGTCCGTCGATATCGCCCTGTTGCAGGAAAAGCTGGGCGACAGTTGTGGCGTTTGCTGCCAGAAAGTATCTGAAGCGGAGGTGTTTGCTCGCGGCGGAATCAAAGATGTACTGGTGTCGAATCAGGTGCGTGATCCGGCTAAGATCGACCGTATGGCGCGGCTGCCAAAACTGGGTGCCCGCACTATCTGCTGTGTCGATGATATCGAAAACGTTGCCCAGTTATCGGCGGCGGCACAGAAACATGGCACGCAGATTGAGTGTCTGGTTGAGATAGACTGCGGTGCCGGACGTTGCGGTGTGGCTGCGGGGCAGCCGGTAGTCGATATCGCCCAGGCGATCGATGTGGCTCCCGGTCTGAAATTCGCCGGTATTCAGGCGTATCAGGGGGCGATGCAACACCTGCAGAACTATAACGAGCGCAAAGAAAAAGTCGATATCGCCATTGAGATGGTGGCCCGTTCGGTAGAGATGCTTAAAGCCGTAGGGCTGGAGTGCGACATCGTTGGCGGTGGCGGCACCGGTTCTTACTACTTTGAGGGCGCTTCCGGAGTGTATAACGAGTTGCAGTGTGGTTCCTACGCCTTTATGGATGCCGATTACCAGACCATCCATGATGAAAACGGTGAGCGGATCTCCGAGTTTGAAAACTCACTGTTTATTCTCACTTCGGTTATGAGCCATGCCAAAGCCGATAAAGCGATCTGTGATGCGGGTCTTAAAGCCCAGTCCGTTGACAGTGGCTTGCCCTATATTTTTGGTCGCGATGATGTGGAATACATCAAATGCTCCGATGAGCATGGGGTGATCTCCGATCCGAATGGGGCACTGAAGGTTAACCAGAAGATACGCCTGGTGCCGGGACACTGCGATCCGACCTGTAATGTTCACGATTACTATGTTGGCGTGCGCAATGGCAAGGTTGAAACCCTGTGGCCGGTATCGGCCCGTGGTAAGGCTTACTAAGGCATTTAAACCCGATCAACAGATGCCCGTCAGGGCATCTGATTAATACCTGATTAAGGAGAATATCTATGGGTGCTGAAGAGCTTTCAGTTGAAGAACTCGCCACAGTTAATGCAACAGCGGGAATAACCCTTGTATCTGAAGCCGTTTGTGAGCAGGTGGTTGGCAGGCCGGAGGCCTTTACCGCAGTTGAAAACGTATTTGCGGCGATGGCCCGTGGTGATGCGTATAACTTTCCGGTGGTCCGGGAAGCAATTGGTCATGCGGATGCCCTCTATGGTTTCAAGTCCGGCTTCGATCGTGCCGGAATGGTACTGGGCGTAAAATCCGGCGGTTACTGGCCCGGTAACGTCGATAAAAATCTGACCAATCACCAGTCCACTGTGATTCTGTTTGATCCTGACACCGGTCAGCTGCGATCGCTGGTGGGGGGCAATTATCTGACGGCGGTGCGCACTGCAGCGGCGTCGGCGGTATCGATCGCCCATCTGGCGCGTAAAGATGCCCGGGTGTTGGGAATGGTGGGTGCCGGACATCAGTCAACTTTCCAGTTGCGCGCCGCCGTTGAGCAGCGCAACTTTGAAAAAGTGGTTGCCTGGAATCCCCACCCGGAATATCTGTCCCGGCTGGCAGCAGTGTGTGAAGAACTGGCGATCCCCTTTGAAGCGGTTGAGCAGGAACAGCTGGGGGCTGAGGCGGATGTCATTATCACCATTACCTCAGCCTTTGAACCGTTGCTGATGAAGCAGTGGATTAAGCCAGGCACCCATATCGCCTGTATGGGCACCGACACTAAAGGCAAGCAGGAAGTTGATCCTGAACTGCTGGCGAGCGCTTCGGTATTTACCGATGAGGTGGCGCAATCGATCTCCATCGGTGAAGCCCAGCACGCGGTGGCTTCCGGGCTGCTGAGTGAATCCGATATCACGCCTGTCGGTGAGGTGATTAATGGCACCCATCCGGGCCGTCGTGATGACCAGGAGATCACCCTGTTTGATGGCACCGGTGTGGGCCTGCAGGATCTGGCGGTTGCTTCCGCAGCGGTCGGACTGGCGCAGAAGAAGGGACTGGCTCAGGCAGTCATGCTGTAAGTCATAATGAAAGCCATTAGATAAGTTCTCCCTTGTTATCAGCCCGCTTACAACACCCCTGACTGTCAGGCAGGGGTGTTACTTCACTTAATTTTTTATCCTACAGGTACTGATTATGAGTTCTGCTGCGCGATTACGACTGCGTGAACTGCTGGATAGTCAGCAGTGTGTTACATGCGCGTCGGTATTTGACCCCCTGTCCTCACGGATGGCGGATGATATAGGCTTTCAGGTTGGCATACTCGGCGGCTCTGTGGCCTCGCTGATGTCTCTCGGGGTGCCGGATATCTATCTGCTGACCCTGAGCGAACTGGCGCAACAGGCCCGCCGGGTGTGTCTGGCATCCGATCTGCCGGTGATTATCGATGGCGATAACGGTTACGGGAATGCCCTCAATGTGATGCGCACCGTGGCTGAGCTTGAACATGCCGGTGCTGCGGTTATTACCATCGAAGATACGGTTATCCCCAGACCGTATAAACAGCCGGAGCTGAATCTCAGCAGTGTTGAAGAGGGCTGCAGTAAACTGCTGGCGGCACTGAACGCCCGTCAAGATGTTAACCTGGGAATCTTTGCCCGCACCCATGCACAGCAGCCCCATCGGGATCTGCTCGAACGGGTGGACGCCTACAGTCGCACCGGCGTGGATGGCATCTGTATTTTTGGTCAGATCTCCAAGGCGTTGCTGGTACAGCTCAACCGGGTCACCGATCTGCCGCTGATGCTGATCGACTATGCCCCGTCTGTACTCGACTCAGAAGAGTTGATGCAGCTGGGGGTGCGGATCCATTTCAATGGTCATCGTGCCTATGAGGACTCCGTTAAGGCGGCCTATCAGTCGCTGCTGCAACTGCATCAGGGGGAAGTCGCCGGTTGTGAGCAGAGTGCCAAACAACTGATCGGACGTTTTGCCCGGCAGCAGCGATTTACGGCCATCAGTAACGATTACCTCGACCCCGTTGCCAGTTAAGCGGTTAACTATTTAAGCAGAAGCCCGATCAGTGCCGCAGGTTCGTCAATCAGGTAATCACTGTTGGCACCGTTCAGCTCGTCAGCTTCGCCATAACCCCAGCTGACCGCAACCGAGTTCAGTCCATGTGCTCTGGCCGCCTGAATATCACTGCCCCGGTCACCGATCATCCAGTGGTTGCTGTGAGGGCGGGGGTGATGCTGGATTAACTCACCCAGATGCCCGGTTTTATCACTCTTATCTCCGTTCAGTTCACTCCCATGAATACCATCAAACAGGCTAGCCAGCCGGGCATCCTGCAGCAGCCATTCAGCCTGTGGCTGTGGTTTAACCGTGAGTACCCGTAACCGTAGCCCGGCGTTTGCAAGTTGCTCCAGCACCTCCCTGACACCGGGATAGATGCTGTAGTTTCTGATCCCCTGCTGCAGGTAATGCTGCCGGAAGCGGAACACCGCGTCCTCTATCAGAGTGAGTTCGTCAGTCTGCATCAGCCGGGCAAAGCTATCGCGAATCGGCGGGCCAAAGCAGCGTTGTAACTGCTCTGCCGGGGCCTGTGGATAACCGAGACCGGAGAGCGCGCTTTGGATCGATTCGGCAATGCCTCTTTGAGAGTCGAGCAGGGTGCCGTCGAGATCAAAAAACAGAGTGTTCATGGGTTTATCTTCGTGTATATCGGGTTGAAGAGACTGGGGTGATATTGTACACAATTTTAAAGATCGTGGCTCGTTGTCCGAACGCTACGCTTGTCCGGGCTCCGGAAAAACATAGGGTGGTCGTATCTTTTGTGGGAGCCGCTTCCAGCGGCGATTGTGTGTGCCGGTGTGTAGCTAAATCGCTGCAGGATGCAGCTCCTACGATTGAGCCGACAATCAAACCGCTTTTGTGGGAGCCGCTTCCAGCGGCGATTGTGGGTGCCGGTGAGTAGATAAATCGCTGCAGGATGCAGCTCCTACGATTAAACCTACAATCTAACCGCTTTTGTGGGAGCCGCTTCCAGCGGCGATTGTATGTGCCGGTGTGTAGCTAAATCGCTGCAGGATGCAGCTCCTACGATTGAGCCTACAATCAAACCGCTTTTGTGGGAGCCGCTTCCAGCGGCGATTGTGGGTGTCGGTGGATAGTTAAATCGCTGCAGGATGCAGCTCCTACGATTGAGCCGACAATCAAACCGCTTTTGTGGGAGCCGCTTCCAGCGGCGATTGTGGGTGCCGGTGGATAGTTAAATCGCTGCAAGATGCAGCTCCTACGATTAAACCTACAATTTAACCCCGCAATGAAATCGATGATCTAACCGCTGTTGTAGGAGCACCTTCCAGGCGCGATTGTGGGTGCCGGTGTGTGCCGGTGGATAGTTAAATCGCTGCAGGATGCAGCTCCTACGATTGAGCCTACAATCAAACCGCTTTTGTGGGAGCCGCTTCCAGCGGCAATTGTGGGTGCCGGTGGATAGTTAAATCGCTGCAGGATGCAGCTCCTACGATTGAGCCTACGATTAAATCCCGCAATGAAATCGATGATCTAACCGCTTTTTTGGGAGCCGCTTCCAGCGGCGATTGTGGGTGCCGGTGGATAGTTAAATCGCTGCAGGATGCAGCTCCTACGATTAAACCTACAATTTAACCCCGCAATGAAATCGATGATCTAACCGCTTTTGTGGGAGCCGCTTCCAGCGGCGATGGTGGGTGCCGATGTGTAGATAAATGGCTGCAGGATGCAGCTCCTACGATTAAACCTATAACTAAACCCCGCAATGAAACCGGTACCTTAAAAATCACAAAAAAAAGACCATCAGCTCCCTGACGGTCTTAAAACCCTCGAAAGGGGAGTCAACAAGAATCTCACCGGCAATGGATAGGTTGACGGTGAAGACATAACACCGTGAGCGGATAAACCTGAGAGAAGGATCCCAGGATAAAACGTCATTGTGTCACGGCTATTGTGGTTAATCCTGACTTTAAGGTCAACTTGTTGCAGGGTGAACTCGTTTCATATCGTGGCAACAATATGTTGACTATTTTGTATACAATGCTTTGGTATAAATGTATGTTTTATCTATACAGTCGTTTTATCTACCGCTGAGCCAGAATAGCCGTCAGCGCCCAACGATCAGATTTCTCAAATAATAAAATTAATATTTAAGAGGTAACACTGATGGTCAGACTTGATCTGGAAAGTTCAATAGCAATCACCCAGGCTGCATTTGGTAAAAGCCGTGAGCTGAGTGCGTCACCGTTAACGGTGGCGATTCTGGATAGCGCCGGAAAGCTGATTTCGCTGCAGCGTCAGGACGGTTCGAGTATGCTGCGCCCGGACATCGCGATCGGTAAGGCATGGGGTGCGGTCGCGATGGGCAAGTCATCCCGTGAACTGGGTCGGGACGCACTGGAACGTCCGGCGTTTATCGCATCGTTAACCACGCTGGCTCAGGGACATCTGGTGCCGGTTGCGGGCGGAGTGCTGGTGCGAAACAGTGATAATGAGGTGGTCGGCGCTGTGGGGGTCAGTGGTGACCTGTCCGATGTCGATGAACTCTGTGCGATTACCGGGATTCAGGCAGCCGGGCTGGTTGCCGATGCGGGCAGCGTGTAACGCAGCGTTATTTAAGCCAACAAAGAGAGCCTCCGTGAAGACGGGGGCTTTTTTGTGATTAAGCGCCTGACATTTGAATGGCCTGTACACCGCAACCTTTGAGTATCAGCCGGGTCAGCTGATCTGCCGCGATATCGTAGTCCCGCTGAGTCATTTTATCCTTGCCGGTGACCCTGGATATCTGCCAGTCGAAGTCGGCATAGGTCTGTGTTGAAGCCCAGATGGTAAACAGCAGGTGGTGCGGATCAACCGGGTCCATCAGTCCCCGGTCAATCCAGGACTGAATCTTATGACTGCTGACACGGGTCTGTTCCATCATCTGTGCCGCGATATCATCGGGCAGGTGAGGGGCCCCGTGCATGATCTCACTGGCAAACACCTTGGAGGCGGAAGGGTGTTGTTGGGAAACCCGTATTTTGGCACGGATATACTGCTCCAGTACGGTTGCCGGATCATCATCCTGATAAAACGGGGTGGCAGCCTGAAGCAGTGGCTCAATCACGCTTTCAATAACGCTGCGGTAGAGGTTTTTCTTGCTCTTAAAATAATAGTAAACGTTTGCCTTGGGCAGGCCTGCCTGTTCGGCTATATCCACGGTTTTGGTCGCGGCAAAACCCTGAGCGGCAAAAATTTCACTGGCAGCCTGAATAATCAGCTCCCGGTTACGTTCCCTTATTTTAGCCATCGGCTTACCTTATCCTGTTTTATTATTATTGAACCGTGACGGTCAGCTGCCGGGCAATGGTATCACCCGCACTGAACCCGGCTCAAGTGGGGCATGGGGGCACTTGGAATAAGTTCGGCAGTCGGAAGAGTGCTAAAAAACAAAAGCCCCGTTGGGTAAACAGGGCTTTTTAGTGTGTTATATGAAAGACGCGTAGCGATGTTACTCAGTCAGGGCACCCTGAGCAATCCAGGTGCCCAGCAGGTCGCGTTCCTGCTGTGTCATCTGGGTGATATTCCCCAGCGGCATCGCCTGAGTGGTAATCGATTGCGCCTGGATTCTGGGGGCCAGCATCCGGATCTGCTGCGCATCATCCAGCATGACTCCGGCCGGTGCGGCGGTAAAACCGGCAAAGGTTGGGGTGGCTGAATGGCATACCGAGCAGCGCTCATCGATGATCTGCTTGACCTGAGTAAAGCTGACCTGGTTCGTTGATACTTCTGCGGTCTTCGGTGCGGTGACAAAGGCCAGGGCGATCATGCCAAGTGCTGCGGCCGGAATCGTCCAGACATACTTCTGACTTTCGTGACGGGTGTTGAAGTAGTGACGCACCAGCACACTGAGTACCGCCAGCCCGGCGAGAATGGCCCAGTTATATTCAAAGCTGTAAGTGCTGGGGAAATGATTACTGATCATGATGAACAGCACCGGCAGCGTGAAGTAGTTGTTGTGTCGTGAGCGCAGTAAGCCTTTCGCTGGCAGTGCCGGGTCGGGCTCACGCCCTGCGTTTATGGCGCCAACCAAAGCGGTTTGTGCCGGCATAATCACGCGGAAGACGTTACCCACCATGATGGTGCCGATAATGGCGCCAATATGCAGGAACGCGGCACGGCCACTGAATACCTGAGTCAGGCCCCAGGCGGCTGCGATCAGCAGGACAAACAGCACCAGGCCCAGCAGTGCCGGGGTTTTACCCAGTGGAGAGTCACACAGGACAGTGTAGATAAACCAGCCAGCGAGCAGGCTTGCGACACTAATGCCGATGGCCGCCGCAGAGCTGATACCCGAACCGGGTGCCACCAGATAGAGTTGCGCATTGAGGTAATAGACGACCGCCAGCAGGGTAAAGCCTGACAGGAAGGTGGCATAGGCTTCCCATTTAAACCAGTGCAGTTGCTCCGGCATCTTCGGCGGGGCAAGTTTGTACTTCTCCAGGTGGTAGATACCGCCGCCGTGGATCGCCCACAGATCGCCGGATAATCCTTCCCGTGGGTTGCTGCGGTCCAGATGGTTCTCCAGCCAGACGAAATAGAAGGACGCGCCGATCCAGGCGATACCGGTAATCATATGTACCCAGCGTACCGCCAGGTTTAACCATTCAGTGATATGGGGATCCATGGTTTACTCCTCATATAGTGGCGCTTATCGCGTTTGCTAAAGGCCAAAGATGTTAATGTTCTTGTTGTGCTTTGGTCGCTATTTGCTGCTCAGTGATCTGACTCAAGCACTATTCTCAAGGACTATCTCAGTGTCTTCAGCAAAGAAATACTCATCACAGTTATTGCCTTCACCCTCGCGGTCGACCACCAGAAAGTCATCTTCCGGGACACAGCTTAAAACCGGGTGATGCCAGACGCCGGGGTGATAATTGATCCCCTGGCTGCCATCGGTGATAAAGGCGCGGATCTTATCCCGCTGCGGTACCTCGCCGGGGTCAGCAACGATGATCAGAAACGGGTTCTGCTTCAGGGGAATAAACGCCTGGCTGCCAAACGGATGCCGTTCCAGCAGTTTGATCCGCAGCGGCAGCGCCAGTCCCTGAGCGCGGAAAATACTGATTATTCCACGGTCGCCCGGCTTACCCAGCATCACCTCGGCTAAGCGGTGAAAGCGCTGGGTAGAGCCATTGTTGATCATGAAAAAGTCACGATCACGGGTCTCAATGACCGTGCCGTAGGGGGCAAATGCCGCGGCGGTCAGTGGCTCCGGTGTGAGAGTCAGCCTGGTTTGTTCAGTCATTTAAAGCACCTTAGTCCTTAGTTCTCAGTCGGTAGCTCTTAGTCAGAAATATGGCCAAACAGCCTCAGCCGGCTGACGCCACCATCCGGGAAGATGTTCAGGCGGATATGGGTGATCGGTCCCAGCCGGTTGATCTGCTCAGCAAACTCATGTTCCTGATGCATCTCCAGTTTCTGTGAGGGCAGCAGCTCCTTCCAGAACAGGCTCTGGGTTTCGATCTGTTCATCGGTGCCGCCTTTCACGAAGGCTGCCTGAATGGAACAGCTGTCCGGGTAGTTGCCCTTAAAGTGCAGGGTATCGACCACGATACGACTGATCTCTCCCGGATGACCCAGCGCCACGATGACCCAGTCATTTCCCGGGGTGCGTCGGCGGGCGGTTTCCCAGCCGTCGCCCATGTTAACCCCACGTCCGGGATTAAGAATGTTGCTCATCTTGCCGAAGTGTTCGTCACTGCAGGCCAGCGCCCGGCCACCGTTGAGGGAAGACGCCAGATCGATCTCCTGCTCGCTGCCGATCTCAGACCAGTTCAGATAAGGCGTGCCATAGACTCTGAGACGGGCAACCCCGCCATCCGGGAAGATATTAAAGCGGATATGGGTCCAGGGCTGGTCATTATTGATGGCGTGCAGGTGCTGGCTGTCACCATTCAGGCTGACCGCACTCAGGAGTTCGGTCCATTCAGCATCTTCTGCCGGATCTCCGTCCTGACAGAAGCAGGCTTCCAGCGATGCAGAGGGCGGGTAGTTGCCGGTGAAGAATGAGGTATCGATATCGACACCTTTGATCACGCCGGGGACACCGAGGCGGATGATAGTGTAATCATAGCCCTCAAAGCGCTTACGGCGGGATTCCCAGCCATCCATCCACTTGCCGTTGTCATCAAAAACGCCCTCTTTCCACACCGGGGCTTCCGGTTGCAGCATCCGGTCGACGGCGGCAAACCAGTCGTCGGTTACAAAAATCGCCTTGCTGCCCAGACGGGCGTCAGCCAGGTTGATGTGCTTCTCAAATGTTGTTGTCATTATCTGTCTCGTTCTGGCAAAAAATTGGTTACATAGCCTGCAGTCGGAACTGCGCTATTTTGTTGATTTCCTGCAATGCCCGGCTGAACTCCTGCTCGGGATTGTTATGAATGCGCTCCTCAAAGGCCGCCAGAATCTGGTGCCGGTTGCTGCCCTTGACCGCCATAATGAACGGAAAGCCAAACTTTGCTTTATACGCATCATTCAGCTGAGTAAAACGGGCAAACTCTTCGGCGGTGCACTCACTGATACCCGCACCGGCCTGTTCTGAGGTTGAAGATTCAGTCAGCTCACCGGCGATAGCGGCTTTACCGGCCAGGTCCGGGTGAGCATTGATCAGATCCAGCTGAGATTGTTGATCAGACTCAAGCAATATCTTTGCCATGCGCCCATGCAGGGCCTCTATCTGATCGCAGTTGCTGTCAACTCCCAGGTCATAGGCCTGTTCTGCCACCCAGGCTGAATGCTCATAAATGTCGCCGAAAGTACGGATAAAGGTTTCACGGCTCATCTGACTCGGGGTGCAGTGTTGAAACTGAGCATGACTCATGACGCGGTCTCCGGGTTAAAGGGGTGGTGGCTGTGCCAGTGTTCAGCAATATCGATGCGGCGACTGAACCACACCTGCTCATGGCTCTGGGCATAACGGATAAAGCGTTCCAGTGCCGCGATCCGTGCCGGCCGTCCGATGAGGCGGCAGTGCAGACCGATTGAGAGCATTTTTGGTGCGTCGGCCCCTTCGGCGTACAGGGTATCGAAGCTGTCTTTCAGGTATTGATAGAACTGCTCGCCACTGTTAAAACCCTGTTGCGTGGCAAAGCGCATATCATTGGTGTCCAGTGTGTAGGGGATCACCAGGTGTCCCTTGCCCTGATTGTTGACCCAGTAGGGCAGGTCATCATCATAGGCATCGGAGTCATACATAAAGCCGCCTTCCTCCATCACCAGCTTGCGGGTGTTGGGGCTGTTGCGACCGGTGTACCAGCCCTGCGGTCGCTGACCGGTCACCTGAGTGATGACATCAATGGCGCGCATCAGATGATCACGTTCTTCCGACTCATCAAAATACTGATAATCGATCCAGCGATAGCCGTGGCTGCAGATCTCATGACCGGCCTCGACCATCGCTTTCGCCACCTCCGGGTGACGCTCAATCGCCATCGCCACGGCAAAAATAGTCAGCGGAATATCATACTTACTGAACAGTTTCAGCACCCGCCAGACACCGGCACGACTGCCGTATTCATAACAGGACTCCATGCTCATATTGCGTACGCCGGGCAACGGCTGTGCACCGGGCATCTCCGACAGAAACGCTTCGGACTCGCTGTCACCATGCAGAATGCAGCGCTCACCGCCCTCTTCGTAGTTGAGAACAAATGAGATAGCGATACGGGCCTGCCCGGGCCAGCATGGATGAGGCGGGTGGCTACCATATCCGATCAGATCACGAGGATAGTCATTGTTCACGGGGGCACTCCTTAAAAACTGAAAGCGTGTATTGGATTAGATAATGGATCAATCCAAACTGGTATGCAATCATTGTATACAATAATTTTAGATAATGACAAGTTACATACCGTCTTTAATTCCCGGCTATCCGGGCTAAAGTACCCTGGAACATATCGCTATCCCTTTAATATCAGTGGTTTCAGGGTTTGATTTCAGTATGTGATAATGCCTTGTTAATAATGTATACAATAAATCTTACAATTGTCTGTGAAAGTCGTTTCGCCTGTTCTATAGTGTAGTCATCTGCAGATCAGTTTAGGCTGAACTGCCAATGCTTAAGTTAAAAAAATTAAATAAAAGACAGAGGATGAATAACTCATGGGTTATCTGACCACGCATGTGCTGGACTCGGCTCACGGCTGTCCCGGCAGTGAAATACCAGTAGCGCTCTACCGTATCAGCGACAATAGCCGCGAACTGCTACACACAACCCTGACCAACGACGATGGTCGCTGCGATCAGCCGGTGCTGGAGGGTGAGGATTTCACAAAGGGCGTCTACGAACTGGTCTTCAGTGTGGGCAGCTATTACCGTAAACGGGGCGTAGAACTGCCGGAACCTGCCTTTCTCGATGATGTGGTGCTGCGCTTCGGTATTGCCGATGAAGATGAGCATTACCATGTGCCGCTGCTGATCTCGCCGTATAGCTATTCTACGTATCGCGGGTCATAACGGCAGTCGCTAGAACGTCGCTTCGCGACTCGCTAGACGCGGCTTCGCCGCTTGCTAGTTGTTAGAAAAAGCGTTTTAAGAGCCGTAGCTCGTGGCTTGTTGCTCGAAAAAGCGGGAATTGTGGGAGTGACGCTAGCATGCCCTCTGGGTGATAGGGATTACTGCTGACTTTTTCACTGTAGGAGCCCCTTTAGCATGCCCTCTGGGTACCAGGGGCGATCTTTTATATCCTCTGGTCACTCATTTCACTTCTGATCAACCCGTTACTTTTTGCCCCTCACTCAATCCGCACTAAATTCTTACCCAATCAATGATCGGGCCCCCAAACTTCCCCCGGCGCTTCCTTCTCCCTGAGGGGATATTGAACCTCTTTCTCTTGTCTTCGACCGTCACTCATTCGCTGTGGATAATTTCCCTTATGTTTCTGACTATATATACAGTTAATTGGGATAACTCAGAAAGACTGGCACGCTTTGACACTCACCGATCTGAACAATAGCGCGCTTTGTCACTGGCATAACCCTTTAAAGTGTTGCAGAATCAGAAAGATAAGGATATCAACAGGTGAGATTGTGTGCCGGTTGAAAGTGCCAAAACGCGCATGCGCGTTTTCAGGGGATGAAAAACGACGTGCTTCAAAACTCTGCTTTACTCTCAAATAGTTACCTCCCCTTAGCTGCAGAACCTGCGGCAGACAAACGCGCATGCGCACAATTAAAATGTTAATAATCAATAGATTTCATACCTATGAATGAGAAACCGACCTTCTATAAATATAAATCTTTTCAGAACTTTGAGTTTTTGCTGGATATGATATTAAAAGAAAGGCTTTATGCGGCTAAATATAATGAACTAAATGATCCCATGGAAGGGGTAATCAAGGTTGACAATACTGTTCCCAAGAATAGGGAGAAAGAGTGGGAAGAAATTATTAGTGACCTGAGAATTGTTTGTTTTACAAAAGACCCAAAAAATTCTCTAATGTGGTCTCATTATGCAGACGGTGGCAAAGGTTGCTTGGTTGAATTTGATTTGTTGGATGGGCAAGAATATCACAAGATTTCTTATTTGAAGAAGCCAGTTCTTAATGGAAAGGATATAAATATATCTAAAGCGTTCGAGATACTGAAATATAAAGATAAGCCTTGGAAATATGAAGCTGAATATCGCTGCATTCAACTAAAAGATAGATTTCTACCAGTTAATATAAAGTCTATAACATTTGGTCCAAGATCGAATGAAGAGTCGGTAGAAATGCTGATGCATATTCTAACACTTTGCAAACCTAACCTTAAAGTTCGCAAAATGAGTGAAATTGGAGTTTTTAAGAGTGCCGAGTTTACAATCGGTGCAAAAAAGACGATGGTTGTAAGCACTTCTAACCCTAAAGAATGTATCCAATGTGCATCAATAAATATGATGCAAAGGGACTTCGTAGGAATGCATAGAGGGTGGAAAGATTATTAACAATCATAAGCACTTGACCTAAAAAAGCTACGCTTTTTCAGTCAAGTGTTACGGGCGTTAGGCACACACTCATATCCGTTTTATTTTGGGGAGTGACATGTCAACAAAATCGGAAAGTGAGCCCGTAGTAAAAAAAGTATCCCCTCGCCAGTGGCTAAGGTTAGTTTTGGCGTATCTTCTTATCCCGCTGATGTTATTGATATGTGCGTGGGATCTCAGTTGGCGGCAGGCGTGGGTCTATTCGGTGCTGATCTTATCCGCCGGTATTGGGGGACGTATATGGGCGGAACAGCGCCCCCCCGGATTGACGGCTGAACGAAAAAATATTGAAAATATTCAAAAAGCAAAGGCTTGGGATAAAGTGCTTGCTCCGCTGATGGCGGTGAGTATCAGTTACCCTATGGTTATGGTGTCAGGGTTGGACCATCGCTATAACGGGTCACCCGAATTTCCGCTATGGTTAAGTGTCATTGGATTTACATTGATCACGTTCGGTTAGGTATTTTTGGGGTCAGAGTAAAAATATATTTTCTGAATGTCGATAAAGGATAGGTCTTTAGTTTTTCTCAAGAAAAACAATTAAGCAGATGGAATTTAGGGGAATTATACCTATTTACATTTTTCCGCCGCCGATAGCTGTTTGGTGGTACCCCGGCGATGAGGTCCACATTGTTGCTCCCTTTGAGGCTATAGTATTATGGGGTTCTGAAGAAAGGGAAGGTGTCAGAGTGAAATGTTTTAGTTTTGAGGCCCTAACAAAGAAACCCAGATAACGCGCTATTGCGCACCCGATTTAGGCGTTAGGCTCGTGAAAATATAGTTCGGAGGCAGGGTTAACCGATATGAAAGAAAAAAAGCTATCAATTTTTGAGCGCTATTTAACTATTTGGGTTCTTGTTTGTATTACTTTAGGCATTGCGCTCGGAAAAGTCGCACCGGGTGTGGCGACGACATTGAATGACTTTTCAATTTACCAAGTATCAATACCTATTGCTGTATGCCTGTTTTTTATGATGTATCCCATTATGGTCAAAATTGATTTTGCCCATGTGCTTAAATCTGCAAAAACACCCAAGCCTGTGTTTTTAACGCTCTTTATAAACTGGGCAATTAAACCTTTTAGCATGTTTGCTATATCATACTTGTTTTTAGGTTATCTATTTAAAGACTTCTTGCCAGGTACAGAGGTCTTGGCAAATGGTGAGGAGGTCGAACTTTGGCGAAGCTATATCGCAGGTACTATTTTACTGGGTATTGCTCCCTGTACTGCGATGGTGTTGATGTGGGGCCATCTGGCAAAAGGTAATGATGGGCTGACTCTGGTAATGGTGGCAATAAACTCATTAATGATGCTATTTCTCTATGGGCCATTAGGTGGTCTGTTATTAAACGTCAATTCTATGCCTGTTCCCTGGCAAACTATGGTGCTTTCTGTTTCTATTTATGTAGCACTTCCTCTGATTGCAGGATATTTCTCAAGAAAGCTGATTATAAAGCACAAAGGTATTGTTTGGTTTAAGGAAAGGTTTCTACATTGGTTGACGCCCGTGAGTATCTCGGCTTTGTTAATTACCCTGGTTCTCCTGTTTTCATTCAAAGGTGAGGTGATTGTTTCAAACCCATTAACCATTCTATGGATAGCAGTTCCATTATTGATACAGACAGTATTCATCTTTGCTTTGGGGTATTTTGTTTTTTCCAGGTTGTGTAAGCTCTCATACCAGGATGCTGCACCAGTATCGCTAATTGGTGCATCTAATCACTTTGAGGTGGCTATTGCTACAGCCGTCATTCTATTCGGGCTATCCTCTGGGGCAGCGTTGGCAACGGTTGTAGGTGTTTTGATTGAAGTGCCCTTAATGTTAATGCTGGTCTCTTTATGTAAAAAGACATCCTATTTATTTGAAAGTAAATTATCGGAACAAACCTAGCAATTGCATGCTGTTGAACTAGTTTCCGCTGCGCGCCTAATCAACACGCAAATGCGGGCGTTAGGACACACTCATATCCGTTTTATTTTGGGGAGTGACATGTCAACAAAATCGGAAAGTGAGCCCGTCGTTAAAAAAGTATCCTCTCGCCAGTGGCTAAGATTAGTTTTGGCGTATCTCCTTATCCCACTGATTTTATTGATATGTGCGTGGGATCTCAGTTGGTGGCAGGCGTGGGTCTATTCGGTGTTGATCTTATCCGCCGGTATTGGGGGACGTATATGGGCGGAACAGCGACACCCCGGATTGACGGCTGAACGACAAAATATTGAAAATATTCAAAAAGCAAAGGCTTGGGATAAAGTGCTTGCTCCACTGATGGCGGTGAGTATCAGTTACCCTATGGTTATGGTGGCAGGGCTGGACCATCGCTATCACGGGTCACCCGAATTTCCGTTATGGTTAAGTGTCACTGGATTCATATTGATCACGTTCGGCTATGCCTTCGCTGCATGGGCAGTGGTAGAGAACCGTTTTTTCTCTAGCGTGGTACGTATTCAGACGGAACGAGGGCACGTGGTGTGTGATACCGGCCCGTACCGATTTGTTCGGCATCCGGGTTATGCCGGAAATATTCTTCCACTGTTTGGTATTGCGCTTGCGTTGGGCTCGCTATGGACACTGATACCTGCGGTAGTGGCAACCATCATTTCGGTGGTCAGAACAGTCCTGGAAGATCAGACTTTACAGAAAGAGTTACCGGGCTATCGAGACTATGCACAACGTGTGCGCTATCGGTTAATGCCTGGAATTTACTGAGCTATGTGGGGCCAGAGATATTTGCGATGAGTGTAACAACTCAGCTCCAAATTGAAGGGGAGAGCGGAAAAAAAACATCACTTCAAATAAGAGCGTTACAGCCAACGCTATTCTGTCTTTTTCTTAGGCACAGAAAAACGTGCAATGATGACTGTCACAACCCCCACAATAATGGAAAGCATTGCAAAGCCGGACATTCCATTACCGTGAGATTCAAACACCAGAATATAGACACCTAAAGCAACAAAGAACACACCCAGTAAAATCCCTACTTTAGGGTTTGAAGTTTTCAGCACGGATGGACTGGCACTTTTTGCAGCTTTAGATTTAGAGTGAGCAGACGCTTTTCGTTTGTGTATATGTCTAGGCATGATCAACTCCTCAGCCGCTATAACGGTTGGCTGAAATAGTGAGGAACAAACGGCAGCCAACGGTTAGAGGTTCTTTTGATTTCGTTGTTAAGTTGAGTCTAGACCAAACCAGCACAGACATTTAACTATTTGCTAAAGCACAGGATCTGCATATACACGCTTTCCCTCTTGTCGCTTCAGGCACTTGATTTAATAAGGCATCAGAAAAGGTTATTTCAGGCGAACTGCACCAGCAATGTGGATCAGAACCACACGAAGCTATATTCCCACATCGATTGGCTTGCTGACATAGAGGGCATACATTTGGATCAATCGTGTCCGGGGTCGTACTCAAAAGAAACCTCTATCATCTGAAAGACTTGATACTCATGCAAAGCATAGCGCAATTAAAGTAGCCTCATCCTTGAGGCTGATCTCATATTATAAGGCTCTGATCTTAGTGATCTCTTCATCTGAAATTCCAAGAGACTTGAGGAATTTCTGGTGTTCCTCAGGCTCAAGCTCTTCAAATTTTTGGTGCCACTTGATCATATTAGTTTCAGTAAATCCAGCGGCAACCATGATCTCTACCCAACGTTCTTTATTCACAATACTTTCCTCTAACAGGCCAGGTTCTTGAAGCAGTACGACAACAGCTTTCTGCTGTGCGCGTAAGTTTTGGATTTCTCTTTCAAGTTTATTAAAGTGATCCTTCAATATCTGTGTTTGAGACTCTCCCTTTCGATCTAACAAAGAGCGAATGCTTGAAACTGACAAACCATATGAACGATAGGAAGTAATCGCCTCTAAGCGTTTAATTTCCTTGTCGCCATACCAGCGGTATCCGTTCCCGGAACGATAAGCAGGCATAAGCAGTTCTTCTTTTTCGTAGTACAAAATGGTTGTACGTGAAATACCAAACTGTTTAGCGATTTGAGAGACAGTTAGCATATAAGCTTCTTTGTTTGACCGAATGTGCATCTTGAACCCTGGACTTATAGACGGGTCAACAGTTTGATTGTACATTTCTTTGGTGGGGTACGGTATGCATGACAAGTGACTGTAATGTTTAGTCAATGATGTTTGTGATGTTGGGGTCAGTGTAAAAACACAGCTCTAAATTAAAGGGGTCAATGAGTGAATGACCCCTTTAGTGTATCGGGGGGAAGAACCCGTTATACGCGCAGCAAGGCTTTAGCCAGGCGTTCAGACAGTTGCTCTTCTGTGAATTGCGCTTCATTTGGCGGATAAAGGCTATCTTCATCAAAGTTAAAACCGTTTTCACGGGCCAGGGCAAACATCTCTTTCATCTTAGTGCAGTCTTTCAGCTGTTGAGCTAACGCAGGGTTAGCTTTTGCTTGGTTA
Source organism: Amphritea atlantica (assembly GCA_024397875.1). Classification (NCBI taxonomy): domain Bacteria; kingdom Pseudomonadati; phylum Pseudomonadota; class Gammaproteobacteria; order Oceanospirillales; family Oceanospirillaceae; genus Amphritea; species Amphritea atlantica. The sequence continues at coordinate 2,731,601 of CP073344.1, read as the reverse complement.
GAGAACGCAGCAATTTGCTCTACAGACATAGTATTGGGCCTCTTGTCAGGTCATGGTGTGAAATAACTAAGCCCCTGTCGTTGTATCAGGTACATGTTCAGGGTTACCAGATACAGCAATATGTATACCGTTGTAAAACAGAGTTGTTGTCTTTTTTTATATTATTTATCAATAAGATAAGTTGTTTCTTAAAATCCTGGCACTGTTGGATATATGACAAACAAACGGCGTTTGGCTGCTTTGTGACAACGTCAGGCCCTGTTAACGAGGCTATAGCGCGAAGCCGCCAGGTCGGTAAGTTTGCGGGTTATTAACCCCGCAGAATAGCTTTAGCCAGCCGGTTTGACAGCTGGTCATGAGTAAACTGAGGCTGGTTCGGCGAAAAGAGACTGTCTTCATCAAACATGAAACCTAAATCACGTGCCAGGCCGAGCATATCTCTCACCCGCTCACAGTTTTTTAGTTTACGGCCCAGTTCGGGTGTTGCTTTGGCATGATTAGAAAAAGCGGCAATTTGTTGAGTTAACATAGCGGAGTCTCCAGTCTGTTAAATAGTGTCGAAGCCTTACATTAAAAAAATTCAGCGTTGTATCGCTGGCTGCAAAATATGTTCCGCAGCATCAGCTTATTTTTTATAAAACAAATCAGTGGTTTACAGTGTTTCAGAGAAGAGTAGCGTTGTTGTCTGTATGACACAAAAGCTGAATTGAGAGGTTTGATACACAGAAGAATATTATAAATTAAGGGGGGATCACATCCCTTGAGCTTCCGTGCTTTTTCTATTCTCTGTGCCCTCTGTGGTGAATAAGAGCCCATGAAGCTAAGCAGCCACTTGGTTATCTGCAGACGTTAATTATTCATCACATCTGGTCAGATCTGTTTTATCGGGATATTATTTCGTTACGGCCATGAACACATGGCTGGCGTCGCTCGGACGGTTCCGGGCGCTTACGTAAATAGAGGTTATTATGGCCGATAATTCTGGCACATCACCGGTACGTCATTTTTCCCGTATCGATCGCTTACCCCCGTACGTTTTTAATATCACCGCTGAGCTGAAGATGGCGGCGCGTCGTCGTGGCGAAGATATCATCGACTTCAGTATGGGCAATCCCGATGGGCCGACGCCCGCGCATATCGTCGAGAAGCTCTGTACCGTCGCGCAGCGCGATGACACCCATGGTTACTCCACCTCCCGCGGTATTCCGCGGCTTCGGCGGGCGATCTCCCGCTGGTATCAGGACCGCTATCAGGTCGAGATCGATCCCGAGGATGAGGCGATTGTCACCATCGGTTCCAAGGAGGGGCTGGCGCACCTGATGCTGGCCACGGTGGATCATGGTGACACCGTACTGGTGCCTAATCCGAGTTACCCGATTCATATCTACGGCGCGGTGATTGCCGGTGCCCAGGTGCGCTCGATACCGCTGATCCCCGGCGTCGACTTTTTTGTTGAACTGGAACGCGCTATCCGGGAGTCGATTCCGAAACCGAAGATGATTATTCTCGGCTTTCCATCCAATCCGACCGCGCAGTGCGTAGAACTGGATTTCTTCGAACGTGTGGTGGCACTGGCCAAACAGCACGATATCATCGTGGTACACGATCTGGCCTACGCTGATATCGTTTATGACGGCTGGAAGGCACCCTCGATTATGCAGGTGCCGGGTGCCAAGGATGTCGCGGTTGAGTTTTTCACCCTGTCCAAGAGTTACAACATGGCAGGCTGGCGTATCGGCTTCATGGTTGGCAACAAAGAGCTGGTGCATGCGCTGGCCAGAATCAAAAGCTATCACGATTACGGCACTTTCACACCGCTGCAGGTCGCGGCTATTGCTGCGCTGGAAGGCGATCAGCAGTGCGTACTGGATATTGCTGAGCAGTACCGGCAACGTCGTAACGCGTTGGCGAAAGGGCTGCATGAGGCGGGCTGGATGGTGGATGTACCCAAAGCGTCGATGTATATCTGGGCTAAAATTCCCGAACCTTACCAGGCGATGGGCTCGCTGGAGTTCGCCAAGAAGCTGCTCTCCGACGCCAAAGTATGCGTCTCTCCCGGCGTTGGTTTCGGTGATTACGGTGATGGCTTCGTGCGCTTTGCCCTGATCGAGAATCAGGACCGTATCCGTCAGGCGGTGCGCGGTATCAAGGCGATGTTCCGCAAGGATGGCCTGATCGAGATGCCGGAAAAACGCCGTTAAGTCGAAAAGGGAACAGATTTATTTCATGCATTAAAAAATGAATCTGTTCTAACACTTCTCTCTGTGCCCTTCGTGTTCTCTGTGGTTAATCCTTAAAAAATATACCACAGAGGGCTCCGAGCGCACGGAGGAAAGATCAAGAATAGAGGGCGAGACAAGGGGAAATAAAGGGCAGGAATATCTGGTTATAAAAAACAGATCTGTTCCAGTTCTTCTTCCCTCTGTGGTTAAACCGCTCTTGATCCTCAAAGACTCACGACAGCGAACTCTGAGACAGCGGCCATTGTTTTCCAAAAAATCGCTAAGCAAGTATCATGTCTCCCCTCATATCACCTTAGGACAGACCCGCAATGCCCCCATTATTTGAAGAGATCGATAGCCAGAACTCCCCTTTAGGGCAGATCTCCCTGCGCAAACGGCGTATGCCCGCGTTCGGTGACCGGGATATCTACGAAGTGAAACTCGGCGATGAGTTTCTGATGTCGAGTATGTTTGTCGAAGCAGAAGAGGCGTTGTCTACTCTGGGGTTAGCAGCCGTAGAGGGCGAGAACCTCAGTGTTGTGGTGGGTGGGCTGGGGCTGGGTTACACCGCCGTGGCAGCGTTAAAAGATGAGCGGATTGATGAGCTGCTGGTGGTGGATGCGATAGCGACGGTGATCGGCTGGCACCGGGATGAGTTGGTGCCCCTGGGTAAGATACTCAATGCGGATTCTCGCAATCGCTATGTGTTGGGCAGTTTCTTCGATCTGGCTACTGATCCCGCCAGCAGCTTTGATCCGGACAGCGAAGCTAAGCAATTTGATGCCATTCTGCTGGATATCGATCACTCCCCAACAGAGTATCTTAATTCAGCCAATGCCAGTTTTTATACCACCGACAACCTGACGCTGATGGCGCAGCAATTAAAACCCGGTGGCGTGTTTGCCATGTGGTCACAAAACCTGCCGGAAGCCAGTTTTGAAGCGTTGCTGAGCACAGTGTTTGCGCGAGTCGACTCCCATGTGGTTTCTTTTTATAACCCTTTTCAGGGCGGTGAATCGACCAATTCGGTGTATGTGTGTGTGAAGGCATAGACACTGAAGACAAGGCTCACCACAGAGGGCACAGAGTTCACAGAGAAGAGCAAAGCAAAGGCATGTAAGAGAGAGTGCTCAATACGGATGATCAGATTTCGCTTCAGTCGCAGAGATCGGTGATGCTAACAGTAAAAGAGCTTAACCCTAAAACCCTCGGTGCTCTCTGTGTGCTCTGTGGTAAAACCGCTTTTCACATATAAAAGATAACCACAGACGGTTCGGAGCTTACAGAGAAAAGGCTAAAGTCTGACCGGGAGTTGCAGGCAGCTGCAGGTGTAATCCGGTGAAACCGGTTGATGTGTACTTTCAGGAAGGGATTAACGGTTGTGTGGTAAGTGTCGGGCTTCGTCTGGCGAAGCCCAACGGACTAATTTTGCTTAGTCGAGGTGCTTAGTCATAGTGCTTAGGTGAAGTGCTTAAGCAAAAACGAAATACTTGCGAACGGTTTCTACGACTTCCCAGGTGCCTTTCATACCCGGCTCGATCACGAATACATCGCCGCCTTTCAGGTGTACGGGCTCTTCGCCTTCAGGCGTAATGATGCAGTAGCCTTCCAGGAAGTGACAGAATTCCCATTTATCGTAATTGACCTCGAATTTCCCTGGTGTGCAGATCCAGGTGCCCATGATTTTGCTGCCATCTTCAGACAGGTAGGCATTGAGGTTCACGGTGTGCGGGTCACCGCCGATGCGTGTCCACTTGGTCGCGTCAACGACTGGCGTGGGGCAGGTTTCGCGCATTACTGTGATGAAATCGGACATGTCAGCTCCAAACGTTCTGATTAAATGATCTGCCATTCTAGTCAAGTGAGAGATCAGGGATTGTCCGGTTCCGACGTGGTTTATTCTAAAACGCCTTTGTTGAAACAATAACCACAGAGGACACTGAGTTCACAGAGAAAGCAAAGGTCGATAATCCTTTAAACCCTCGGTGCTCTCTGTGTTCTCTGTGCTGAAACCGCTTTTTATAACCACAGAGGACACAGAGTACTCGGAGAAGAGCAAAGATCTATAAAAGCGTTATTTTGAATACAGCGGCGTTGATTTTGGCTTAGCAGCAGTGATCGGTGAAGGGCACAGAGAAATATACTGAAGCTCTTTCAGTTAACTCGTTCCTCAGTGCTCTCTGTGTTCTCTGTGGTAAAAAATGTTTTTTAGTGAAACCCGCTAGCGGATAAACACCAGGCTTCCTGCACTGATAAACAGTCCGCCACAGAAACGGTTGAAGCGGCGGATATTGCGCTGCTTTTTCAGCGCCGGTGCCAGCACTTTAGCGGCCAGGCCATAGCCCAGCTTGCTGAGCAGGTCGAGCACACACCAACTGACAGACATAATCAGCAACTGCATCAGCAGCGGGCTTTCCTGAGTCATAAACTGGGGCAGAAAGGCAACAAAGAAGAGTATGTCTTTGGGGTTGCTGATACCCAGCGTAAAGGCGCGGCGGAACATGATTCCACGGCCACTGCTGGCCGCAGTCTGAGTGTCGCTGCTGGTCTGTCCCGCATCCCGCCAGGCCCGATAACCGAGCCAGATCAGATAGGCTGCGCCGATATAGCGAAGCAGGGTAAACAGCTGCTCTGAGGCCAGCAGCAGCGCACCCAGCCCGGTCGCCGAGGCGATCAGCAGAATCAGGGATGCACTGACACCGCCTAAGAATGCCGGGTAGCTGCGGCGGATACCGAAATTCAGGCTGTTGCTCATCATTAACAGCGATAACGGGCCCGGGATCAGGATCACCAGCAGGGCGGCAGAGCAGTATAGTAACCAGGTTTCTAAAGTCATCGGTGTCTCAAATGCTATTGATTAAATAAAACAGCCCTCCCGGAAAGGGAGGGCTGGTTAAAAATTAGCCATGTATCTTTAGCCGTACTTTATGGCAGGAAGATAAACTTTGCAACGAAGATCGCGGTCAGCGCCCACACGCCGGTGGATATGGTGGATGCCTTACCGGTCGTTACTTTCATAAAGGTGTAGGTGATAAAACCGATGGCGATGCCGTTGGCGATGGAGAAGGTCAGCGGCATCATGATGGTGGTCATCAGGGCGGGCGCAAACTCAGTGAGGTCATCCCAGTCGATTTTGGCCAGAGAACCCATCATCAGCATGGCGACATAGATCAGTGCGCCATCGACCGCAAAGCCGGGCAGCATCTGCGCCAGTGGCAGCAGAAACAAACCCAGCAGGAACATAATACCGATCACGACAGCGGTCAGACCGGTACGGCCACCGGCCGCAACACCCGCCGCGGATTCAACATAGGAAGTGACCGGAGGGCAGCCAAACGCGGTACCGATGACCGACGAGATAGAGTCCGCTTTGAGGGACTTATCCAGCCCTTCGATCTTGCCGTTTTCATCCTGCAGGTTGGCCCGTTGGGCAACCCCCATCAGGGTGCCGGCAGTATCGAAAATATTCACGAACAGGAAGGTGATAATCACCGGAATCAGGGCAACATCGAAAGCGCCGATTATATCCAGCTGCATAAATACCGGTGCCAGGTCGCCGAAATTGGGTACGGCGATCAGGCCGTTTTCAGGCCAGGCCATAAACCCTGAAGCCGGTGCCCAGTCGACACTGGCAGTGAAAAACTCAGGGGGCAGCAGGGCCGACATCAGGAAGGCGACAGCGGTGGTGATAGCGATACCGATGATGACCGAACCAAACACACGGCGATAACTCAGAATACAGATCAGCAGGAAGCTAAGTAGTCCCAGGGCTGGGGCTTCGGGGCCGAATTTACCGAAACCGAAGTGAGTCAGATCTGCCAGCGCCACCACATTATCAGGATTGGGCACGATCAGGCCGGTAAAGCGCAGACCGATAAAGCCGAGGAACAGTCCGACACCGGCGGTCATCGCCAGGCGCAGGCTTAGCGGAATACTCTCAAGCATCCACTCTCTTAAACGGGTGACACTCATCAGTACAAACAGCACCCCGGAGAGAAACACCGCGCCCAGGGCGATCTGCCAGCTGTAGTTCATCTCCATCACCACGGTAAAGGTAAAAAAGGCGTTCAGGCCCATCCCCGGTGCCAGGCCGATTGGCCAGTTAGCATACAGTCCCATGAAGATGGTGGCGATGGCGGCGCCGATACAGGTGGCCAGAAACAGACCGTCAAACGGCATTCCTGTTTTCGACATGATGATGGGATTCAGGAACATAATGTAGGACATGGTGACGAAGGTGGTCAGACCCGCGAGTATCTCTGTCCGGAAATTGGTTTTATGTTCGCCGAGTTTGAAAAACCGGTCCAGAAAACTGCGGTTTTGCGAGGACGATGGTGAATCCATCGTCGCTTGATCTAGTTGTATGTTTTCCACAACTTTAACTCCTGATCTGGGGTGTCGCCCATTTTATTTTTATTGAGGCCGTCAGTGAATTATCTGGCGACCGGGTTGTTGTGTTTCATTCCCTGGAAAAATAATGCGTCCTGAACAATATTGTGTTTGTATTCATACTATAATTGTATACAAAAAAGTCAACTCAAAAGTCAGGTTTTCAGGGTTTGCTGGTTTTAGTATGTGAAACAGCGGGTTCTTTTTTGTGCTGTCACAACGGGTCGATGGATGATTCAGACAGCTGATTAAGCCCGCTGCAAACGGTAGTGTAGCGGCACAGTTGAGGTTTTTCATGGCGCTGGTTATGTGTACAAAATATGCACTTTTGTGTATTATCGATTAACGTTTTCAATCAAAAAGTTATGGCTGTTTTTTCATCTGCTTTTGGCCGGTGACCCGGAGTTAAAGAGGCTTTATGAGTCAGATATCTGAGTTAAAAAAGAGTGATACCAAGCGGGACGGTAAAAAGACCCAGGACGATATTGTCTACGCACATATTTTTGATGCGATCCTGGAGCAGCGCCTCTCGCCCGGCACCAAGCTGAACGAGGAATCATTGGGTGAAATCTTTGGCGTCAGTCGCACCATTATCCGTCGGGCCCTGTCGCGTCTGGGTCATGAACAGGTGGTGGTATTACGCCCCAACCGGGGCGCGGTGGTGGCCTGTCCGACGATTGAAGAGGCCCGCCAGATCGTGTTTGCCCGCCGGGTGGTGGAAAAAGCGGTAACAGAGCTGGTGTGTGATCATGCCCAGAAGAAACAGCTGGAGCAGCTGCGACAGATGGTGCGGGACGAACAGGCGTGTTTTGATCGGGGTGACCGGGGTGCGGGTATTCGTCTCTCCGGTGAGTTTCACCTGATGCTGGCAGAGATCGCCAGTAATCCGCCACTGCTGAGCTTTCAGCGCAGTCTGGTGTCGCTTTGCTCTCTGATTATTGCGCAGTATGAAAGTGGTGCTAAATCGCACTGTTCCTATGATGAGCATTTTGAGCTGATCGATGCGATTGCCCAGAAGGACAAAGCCAGGGCGGTGAGTCTGATGATGCATCACCTCGATCATATTGAGGAGAAGCTGAGCCTGGATGACGAGATCGCCACCGATGATCTGAGGGCTATCTTCTCTAATGTTCGGAATTCGAGATAATGGTTTATATCTAAATCTCTGTGCCCTCTGTGGTAAAAAGAATGAAAGATGACTTAACCACAGAGAGCACAGAGTTAAAAGCTGGGTCTACCATGACTAAGAGCAGGATTTAAACTCCGTTCGGCTAAAAATTCAGATGTAAAAAAGGCTGATCCGTAAAAGATCAGCCTTTTTTGTTTTCTGCCTGGCCTTGTGCTTATTGCGTTTATTGTCGGCTATAGACCTGCTCTCCCATGGAGAAGGTTGCTTTAACCGCCCGGTCATCCCCCAGAGTCATCATCACAAACAGGCGCTCCTCGATTGTTTTGGTCTGTGCCATCCGGTAGTTCAGCAGCGGTGTGGCCTGGTAATCCAGTACCACAAAGTCAGCTTCGCTGCCGGGCTCCAGGTTGCCTACCTGTTGATCCAGGTGTAGTGCCCGGGCGCCGCCCAGCGTGGCCAGATAAAAGGACTTATACGGGTGTAGTTTTACCCCCTGCAACTGCATGACCTTATACGCTTCATTGAGGGTTTGCAGTATCGAGAAGCTGGTGCCGGCGCCGACATCGGTGCCCAGTCCCACTTTGATTTTGTGTTGTTCTGCCTGTGGCAGGTTAAACAGACCACTGCCGAGGAACAGGTTGGAGGTGGGGCAGAACGCGATTGCTGAACCGGTTTCACTCAGCCGGGCACACTCTTCGTCATCGAGGTGTACACCATGGGCGAATACCGATCGTTCCCCCAGTAGCTGATGGTGATCGTAGACATCGAGATAACCCTTTTGCTGCGGGAACAGCTCTTTGACCCATTCGATCTCGTTTTTGTTTTCCGACAGGTGAGTGTGCATATAGAGACCGTCGTACTCTTTGAGTAACTGCCCGGCCATATCCAGCTGTTCCGGAGAACTGGTGGGGGCAAAGCGGGGGGTAACCGCATAGTGCAGCCGGCCTTTACCGTGCCAGCGTTCGATCAGCGCTTTGCTCTCTTCATAGCTGCTGCGGGGGGTATCGGTGAGCGCTTGCGGCGCATTGCGATCCATCATTACCTTACCGGCGATCATGCGCAGATTCTGTTGTTCTGCGCGGGAAAAAAATGCATCCACCGATTGTGGATGAACGGTGCCGAATACCAGAGCGGTGGTGGTGCCGTTACGCAGCAGTTCAGTGAGGAAGATATCCGCGACCTCTGCGGCATGCTGACTATCGGCAAACTTCTGTTCGGCGGGAAAGGTGTAGTTTTCCAGCCAGTCGAGTAACTGTTCGCCGTAAGAGGCGATCATTCCGGTTTGCGGGTAATGGATATGGGTATCGATAAACCCCGGTGTAATGAGGGCATTCGGGTAATGTTTGATTTCACAGCCATGAGGCAGCTGTTCCAGCAGTTGCGCTGCGTCGCCCAGGGCGCTGATCTTACCGTTTTCAACCAGCATTAAACCATCTTCGAAATAGCGGATGCTGTTGGTTAAACCTATCTCAGCGGGGTCGCCCAGGCTGTCCAGCATCGCTGCACGGTAAGCGGTTACAGTGTTTTGTGTCATACGGGTTCTCAGTTGTACTTCATTTATCTGTTGATAGCCGGATCAGATGGCCAGACGATCAACGACCGATGTCGCTGCGGAGTTATTTGCCGATTTTTTGGTCGATTGTTGTGTCGATGAACTCTTGTGCTGAGTGTTAAACCCGGCGTTATAGTGGGCGATCACCTCGCCAGCGACCGATACGGCGATCTCGGCGGGCAGCTTTCCCCTGACGGCCGCAATTCCCATGGGGCAGGTCATCCGCTTGATCTGTTCATCGCTAAAGCCTTTCGCTTGCAGCCGGTGGATAAACTTGTTGCGCTTGGTGCGCGAACCGATCAGACCGAAGTATTTGAAATCGTTACGTTTCAGTATCGCCTCACTCAGCTCCTGATCCAGCTGGTGGTTATGGGTCATGACGATAAAGTAACTGCCTTCGGGTTGCTTTTCCACCTCGTCGACGGGGAACTCGTTGACCACCTTTTCCACCCCTTCAGGGATGGTTTCGGGAAACTCATCCTCACGGGCATCGATCCAGCGAATCTTACAGGGCAGACTGGCGAGTATCGGAATCAGTGCCCGGCCGACGTGACCGGCTCCGAACAGGGTGATTTTGACGATGTCAGTGTTCATCGGTTCAAACAGCAGGGTTGTGGCACCGCCGCAACACTGCCCCAGGCTGGCTCCCAGAGAGAAGCGTTCCAGTCTTGGCTGGGTCTGTTGTTCGGTCAGCAACTGTCGGGCAATTTTGATCGCCTTATACTCCAGATGCCCACCCCCGATGGTGTCAAACTGTTGCTCCTGGCTGACGATCATCTTGGCGCCGGAGTTGCGCGGCGTTGAACCGCGCTCCTCCACCACGGTAATGATGACTGCCGGGGTCGCCTCGGCTTCAATCCGGCTTAACGCTTTGATCCATTCACTGTTCATGACATCTCTCCTGCGATCATCGCTTCAGGGGGTTATCTCAGCAACCGGTGATACAGTCTGTTGCGCTTGTAATTGCTGCATTTCCCGAACCGCCCATAGCACCCGCTCGGGTGTTGCCGGCGCATCAATTGCGGGGCTTTTACGATAGTCCCCGATACTGGCGATGGCGTCTTTTATGGCACAGAACACTGAAATTCCCAGCATGAACGGCGGCTCGCCCACGGCTTTTGAGTGGAACACCGTGTCCTCTTTATTTTTGCGGTTTTCCACCAGACGGACGCGGAAGTCGATCGGCATATCGGTTACCGCCGGGATTTTGTAACCTGCGGGCCCCGAGGTCATCAGGCGTCCCTGATCATTCCACACCAGCTCTTCCGTGGTCAGCCAGCCTGCACCCTGCACGAATGCGCCTTCAACCTGACCAATATCGATCGCCGGGTTCAGTGATGCGCCGACATCATGGAGGATATCAACCCGCAGTATCTTATACTCACCGGTGAGGGTATCGATTACCACTTCGCTGCAGGCAGCGCCATAGGCAAAGTAGTAGAAGGGGCGGCCGCTGGCTTTTTCCCGGTCATAGAATATTTTCGGGGTACGATAAAAGCCGGTGCTGGAGAGTGAGATCTGATTGAAATAGACCAGCTGAATAAAGTCCGCGAAGGACATCAGCTGATCGCGGATCACTACGTGGTTATTGCGAAATTCGACATCCTCTTCAGTGACTTTAAAGTGATGCATGGCAAACTCAACCAGCCGCTGCTTAATGGTACGGGCCGCATTCTGGGCCGCCTTACCGTTCAGGTCGGCGCCGGATGAGGCCGCCGTCGGTGAAGTGTTGGGCACTTTTTCGGTATTGGTGGCGGTGATCTGGATGCTATCGAAATCGACCTGAAACTCTTCGGCTACAATCTGAGCGACCTTGGTGTTCAGGCCCTGTCCCATCTCGGTGCCGCCGTGGTTGAGGTGGATGCTGCCATCGGTGTAGATATGGATCAGGGCACCCGCCTGGTTGAGGAAGGTGGCGGTGAAGGAGATACCGAATTTCACCGGGGTCAGTGCCAGCCCCTTTTTCAGGAACGGACTGCTGGCGTTATACGCCTTAATCTCCCGGCGGCGCTGGTGATATTGACTGCTTTGCTCAAGATCGGCGAGCATCTCTGGCAGGACATTGTCCTCCACCTTCTGGTAGTAATGGGTGGTATCGCGACCTTCATCGCCATAAAGATTCAGTTTGCGAATCTCCAGCGGATCTTTCCCCAGCGAACGGGCGATCTCATCGAGAATGATTTCCGGCATGATCAGACCCTGAGGTCCGCCGAACCCCCGGTACGCGGTGTTAGACGCGGTATTGGTTTTACAGCGATAGCCGGTGATGGTGGCATCGCCGAGGTAGTAACTGTTATCGCTATGGAACATCGCCCGGTCAACTATCGAGTCCGACAGGTCGGGGGAGTTACCACAGTTGCCCGCCAGCTTCATTTCGCAGCCGGTGATCATACCGTTATCGTCAAAGCCGACATCATACTGATTGAAGAATGGATGGCGTTTACCGGTCATCATCATATCTTCCATCCGCGGCAGACGCATCTTAGCCGGGCGCCCGGTCAGTTTAGCCACCACGGCGGCGATACAGGCGGGGCCTGCCGCCTGAGTCTCCTTACCGCCGAATCCGCCACCCATGCGGCGCATATCGATCTGGACCTTGTTAAACGGAATATCCAGTACTTCGGCCACCAGTTTCTGTACTTCGGTGGGGTTCTGGGTCGATGAGTAGACGATCATGCCACCATCTTCGGTCGGTACCACTGAGGCGATCTGGGTTTCCAGATAGAAATGTTCCTGACCACCGATATGGACGCTGCCGGATAGACGGTGCTTTGCTGAGGCCAGTGCTGCAGCGGAATCACCCCGTTTATGGGAGTGCGGGTCGCTGACAAAATGGTTGCTTTGCAGCGCCTGCTCCACCGACAGCACGGGTTCCAGCTCTTCATACTCCACGATGGCCGCCATCGCTGCTTTACGGGCGGTTTCATGGTCACTGGCGGCGACCGCCAGTACCGGCTGACCGTAATACTCCACCCGGTCTTCAACCAGCAGTGGATCGCCGGGTTTCAGGGCGCCGATATCCTTAATGCCGGGGATATCTTCAGACGTTATCGCAATGGCAACACCGGGAAACGCGTAACAGGGAGCGGTATCAATACGGGTAATCCGGGCATGGGCTTTTTCTGACATCCGTGCATAGATATGCAGCTGATTGGGGAATTCAAGCCGGTCGTCGATGTAGACCGCTTCACCACTCACCTGTTTAGCCGCACTTTCGTGTTTTACACTGCGGCCAACGCCGGTTTTCAAATCCTGTTTAGTCAGTTCCAGCATCGTTTCATAGCTGGTTTTTTTCTTATGATCAGACATATGCAGTTACCCGTGTTTCAACTTCTGGGGATTCGATCTCAACAAAATAGCGGGTCAGCATGTTGCTTGCGACCAGTATGCGATACTCCTTCGAGGCGCGGAAATCTGAGATCGGATTGAAGTCCTGTTGCAGCGCCGCTTGGGCCTGTTCAATGGTGGCCATTGTCCAGGGGGCTCCGGTGAGCGCCTGTTCGCAGAGGCTGGCGCGTTTCGGAATCGCCGCCATGCCGCCAAAAGCGATACGGGCAGATTCGACCCTTCCGTTACTGATTTTCAGGTTAAAGCAGCCCAGCACGGCGGATATATCGTCGTCGATCCGTTTGGAAATCTTATAGCTGCGGAACTCTCCATTGCCTCTGGCCCGGGGCACGATTACTTTTTCGATAAACTCGCCCGGTTGCTGGTCAGTGACCTTATAATCGATAAAGTAGTCCTGCAGATCGATGGTGCGGCTCTGATCACCCTTGCGCAGCACCAGTTTTGCGCCCAGTGCGATCAGTACGGGGGGCGAGTCACCGATCGGTGAAGCGTTGCCGATATTGCCACCCAGAGTACCCTGGTTACGGATCTGCAGCGATGCAAAGCGGTGGAGCAGGGCGCCAAAGTCGGGGTAATCATTATTCAGGGTATCGTAACAACTGCTCAGCGAGGCGCTGGCACCCAGCTCTATCTGCTGCTCTGTGACGCTGATCTGTTTCAGTTCGGGGATATCACCGATATAGATCAGTGTCTCTATTTCCCGGTGAAACTGGGTGACTTCGAGGGCCAGGTCGGTGCCGCCAGCCAGCAGCCGGGCTTGCGGATACTGTTGCAACAGTATTGCTAGTTCAGCCATGCTGGTGGGGTTGAACGATCGCTTTGTGCCATCAGACAGTTCTGCTTGCTGACGCGGCTGGATCTCCCGCAACTTAGCCACCGTGGCATCCTGTTCCAGTGCAAAGCTGTCAGGCGTCGCATCAGTATACATCTGTTCGGCGGCTTCAATGATCGGGCGGTAGCCAGTGCAGCGGCAGAGATTGCCCGCAAGGGCTTCATTGATCTGTTCTTTGTCAGGGTGGGTGATGTTCTTGCCCAGCGCAAACATCGACATCACTATGCCGGGGGTGCAGAAACCACACTGGCTGCCATGACAATCGACCATAGCCTGTTGCGCCGGGTGAAGCTCTGATCCCTGTTTGAGGTCTTCCACGGTGATCAGTTGCTTTCCGTTCAGGGCGGAAACAAAGGTCAGGCAGGAGTTGATACTTTTATAGCGGATTCGGTCGCCATCCAGTTCCCCCAGTACCACTGTGCATGCGCCACAGTCGCCGGAGGCGCAGCCCTCTTTGGTGCCTGTCTTGCCAGATTCGGAACGCAGGTAGTTGAGTACCGTCATATTGGGGTCTAGCTGCTGCTCGACCCGCAGTTCCTTATTGAGTAAGAACCTGATCAATGTGGACCTCCTTTTTTATAAGTTTATCTGTATGGAGTTTAGTTCGGATTTTAGTCATTAAAATAAAACCTGACTTTTAAGTCAACTTATTTGAATTCCCCAGAGATCAAATCCGACCCTTGTCACCACTATATTTACCTGTCACTCAGATTAAATGCGAGAAATTGTTCTGTAGCAGCTTAGATAGCTGGGATGAATTTCTGTGAATGTTTGAAATGTTAATTTGTATACCTTTATTTGGTATATATTGTGTACAATATTTTCTAATTTCTTCTGATAATTGTCTGGCCTCACTGTTTTACAGGTTTCATTTCGAGTCGCTCTGAGGGGGAGTGTGCCGCCAGGCCACGGCCACAGAGGCCTCAGTGAGGGTCAGTAATATTCGAGCTGTGTGACTGAGCAGCAAGGAGTATCAGAAAGGTATTAAAGGCGTGTGCTTATTTTCACAATGTGGATACAAAGTATTCTATGTTTTGTGGACAATTATGCCGGGCTCGATTACTTTTATAACTCGTTAGTCAATCAGTCTGGCTGATTGCTTGTGAGAGCCTTGCTATCAATTTACGGCAAGGTCACCAAATAACAATAAATAGGTATGTCACAATGGCAAATCAGAGTTCCAAGATTCATCTGATCTTCGGGTTGGACGATAAGCCGGGGGTTGCCGTATCAACCTTTGCGGCTTTGCAGCATGTCCTGGCAAGTTTTATCGGCATTATCACCCCGACACTGATTGTCGGTGGGGTACTGGGACTTGGCAGTGAGATCCCCTATCTGGTCAGCATGGCGTTGATTGTATCCGGGATAGGGACATTTATTCAGGCGCGCCGTATCGGCCCTGTAGGATCGGGTCTGCTGTGTGTACAAGGCACCAGCTTTGCCTTCCTCAGTTCAATTCTGGCCGCGGGTTTTATTGTCAAAGGCAAGGGCGGCGGTCCGGATGAGATCCTTGCGACAATTTTTGGTGTCTGCTTTTTCGGCGCCTTTGTGGAGATCTTCCTGAGTCGTTTTATCGATAAGCTTAAGCGGATTATTACCCCGGTGGTCACCGGCACCATCATCACCCTGATCGGCCTTTCTCTGATTAAAGTGTCTATGACCGATATTGCCGGTGGTTTCGGCGCTCCGGACCTGGGGGCGCCGGTTAACCTGGCACTGGCGGGTGTTGTGCTGATCACCATCGTAATCTTTAACCGCTTTCAGATTCAGATGTTGCGCCTGAGTGCAGTGATCATCGGTCTGACAATTGGCTTTCTGGTTGCCTGGTCGATGGGCAAAGTGGATTTCAGTGGCTTGAGTGAGGTGTCACTGATCGCTATTCCGGTACCGTTTAAATATGGCTTCAGCTTTGATTTCGCGGCATTCCTGCCGATCGCTATTATCTATCTGATTACTGCACTGGAAACCACCGGTGACCTGACCGCTAACAGCATGGTTTCAAATCAGCCGGTCTCCGGTCCCGTGTATGTCCGGCGTATCAAAGCCGGGGTGCTGGCTGATGGCTGCAACTCAGCGATCGCTTCATCCCTGAACAGCTTGCCGATGACCACTTTCAGTCAGAATAACGGTGTGATTCAGCTGACCGGTGTTGCCAGTCGTCACGTAGCGCTGTTTATTGCCGGCATTCTGGTGCTGTTGGGGCTGTTTCCGGTGATTGGCGGAGTACTGCAGCAGATGCCTAAGCCTGTGCTGGGTGGTGCGACCCTGATTATGTTTGGCACCGTGGCAATGGCAGGGGTTAAAATTATCTCTCAGGCGGGCCTGAATCGCCGTAATATGCTGATCACCGCGATCTCAATAGGTCTGGGGCTGGGCGTGGCATCGGTGCCTGAAGTGTTGTCTTCAATGCCGGCAACGCTAAAAAGTATTTTCGGCTCGCCACTGACTATTGGCGCACTTTCAGCAATTATTCTGAACTTCATTCTGCCAATGAATATGGATGAAGTGGCGAGCGAGCAGGACGAAGATGTAGCAATAGCGGCGGATGAGTCTCTGCAGGAAAAAAGTGTCTGCCCAAATGTTAACGGCTAACTATTGGTCTTATGATTAAGCAGTAAATGATTGTGCAAACGGAGTGAAGATGTTGAACAGTTCCCGACGTGTCTGGATTAAAGCCCCTCTGGCAACACTGGAAAGCGATTGTGCTGGTGGCGTGGTGATAGAGGGCCAGACAATTGTTGAAGTGCTTGCCAGTGGTGCAGCACCCGCTAAGCCGGTTGATGAGGTTTTTGATGCCCGTGAACATGTGCTGTTGCCGGGGCTGATCAACGGTCATCACCACTTTTATCAGACGCTGACCCGGGCTTTTCCTCAGGCGTTGAATAAATCCCTGTTCAGCTGGCTGAAAAGTCTCTACCCGGTATGGGCCCGGCTGGGTGAGGAGATGATCGAGGTGTCGACTCAGGTGGCGCTTGCCGAGCTGCTGCTGTCCGGTTGCACCACCGCCAGTGATCATCACTATCTGTTTCCCCGGGGGCTGGAGAATGCCATCGATATTCAGATGGCGCAGGCTGAAAAACTCGGTGTCAGGGTGCACCTGACCCGGGGCTCGATGAGTCTGGGGGAGGATGATGGCGGTTTACCACCTCAGTCAACGGTGCAGGATGAAGAGACGATTCTGGCTGATAGTGAACGCCTCATCAGTCAATATCATCAGCCGGAAGCGGGTGCTATGAGCCGGGTTGCCCTGGCACCCTGTTCACCGTTTTCGGTCAGCGAAAGTCTGATGCGCGCCAGTGCTGAACTGGCTCGCAAGCATGATGTGCGGTTGCACACCCATCTGGCGGAAACCCATGATGAAACCGCTTTCTGCATCAAAATGTTTGGTCTGCGGCCGCTGGATTATCTGGAAAAAGTCGGCTGGCTGAACGACCGGGTCTGGCTGGCTCACGGTATCCATTTTAATGATGATGAGGTGCGTCGTTTGGGTGAGGCGGGCACTGGTATCTGCCACTGTCCATCTTCAAATATGCTGCTGGCGTCGGGGCTGTGTCCGACACTGGAGCTGGAACGCGCCGGTAGTCCGGTCGGTCTGGGGGTGGATGGCTCGGCCTCTAACGATGGTTCCAATATGATTCAGGAGGTGCGGCAGGCATTCCTGTTGGGACGGCTCAAATATGATGCCGCCGGGATTACCCACCAGAAGGTGCTTTCCTGGGCAACTGAGGGCTCAGCCCGCTGTCTTGGCCGGGATGATCTTGGATCACTCAAAGTAGGGCAGCAGGCTGATATCGCCCTGTTCAAACTGGATGAGTTACGTTTTGCCGGTGCTGGCGACCCGTTGGCAGCGCTGGTGCTCTGCGGTGCTCATCAGGCTGACAGGGTGATGGTCGCCGGCAGATGGCGTGTTATTGATGGCGCAATTGTTGATTACGATATCGCTCAACTGATACAGCGGCAGAAAGCGCTGGCGCGAAAACTGGCTTCCGGCTAACTCACTTCCCTCTGAATCTGTCCGCGGCGCCACTCTGCTGCGGACATAACCCTGTAATAAAAACACTGCAATGCTGGCCCGAATGGCCGGCAGGGCTAAGCACGTCTAAAAAAGCACGTTTTAAAAACAGAAAAATATAACAATAAGGAAACCTAAGATGAAAAAAGTACCAACGTCTGTCTGTGTCGTAGCCGGAGCGATGCTCTCAACTCTCTCCGCTTCGGCTTCTGCGGAGATGCTGTGGAGCTCTTTCAGCCTCAGTTATCTCAATGGTAGCGACTATGAGGTGGGCGATCCTGACCGTCAGGTGGTGACAGTCGAGCATGCCAGCGGTCACAGTTGGGGGGATAACTTCTTCTTCCTGGATCGGCTGGAATCGGATAACGGTGACAGTGAAAACTATATGGAACTTTCGCCGCGGCTGAGCCTGTCCAGTCTGACCGATAGTGACCTGTCTTTTGGTCCGGTCAACGATCTGCTGCTGGCGGGTACTTGGGAGAGCGGGGAAGGGTTTGATAACTTTCTTGCCGGTATCGGGGTGAGCCTCGATGTGCCGGGTTTTAAGTACTTTAATGCCAACCTGTACCGCGTTAACAACGATAAATCATCCGATGATACTCAGCTGACACTCACCTGGGGGCTACCGTTTGCGCTGAGTGAGGCTGAATTTCTTTACGATGGTTTTATCGACTGGACCACATCTGAGTCGGATAAAGCGTCGGAGATGAATTTCACCTCTCAGCTGAAATGGAACGCTGGCAAACTGATCGGCACCAAGGCACCGGTTTATGTCGGTGTGGAGTACGCCTACTGGAACAACAAGTTTGGTATCGATGGGGTTGACGAGCGTAACCCCGCACTCCTGCTGAAGTGGCATTTCTGACCGCTGGAGCTACAAACAGCAGGCTTACTACCGGCGCTTAGCCATCATTCTGGTGAATGAGCTGCTGATACCTCCCCCTTCGGTATCAGGCTGTTCATTGCCGATGGTTTGGCGCCACCTCATCTCTGTTTCGGTTTTTTTGAACTCCCTGCACGTTTTATTTTTTAAGCGTGAGTCTATTTTTAAGAGAGAGTCTATGGCATGCAATGACTTTTTGTTGTGGTCTGGTCTGTTCCTGCGTGGGGGTTTTACCAGCTTCAGCCAGATTATGCTGCAGAGTAACCCGTTGACCGGCGCCGTTTTTATACTAGCAATCGTGATTTATTCCCCGTTGATGGCCGCTGCAACTATTTTAGGATGCTGTGTCAGTCAGACTTGCGGGCTGATGCTGTGTCACATCGGTAATCAGCGGCATTTTAAGCCGGAGGGTCATCAGCAAGCGCTTGAATCGGGCGTGTATGGTTTTAATGGAGCACTCGCGGGACTGGCTGTGAGCAGCTTATGGCCGTGGTCCTGGCTGGTATTGATACTGCTGGTGATAGCCGCAGTGTTAACATCCATCATCCTATGGCTTTGTTGGAACAGGTTTCACAACACCCTCTATACAACACCTTTTATCTTATCCATCTGGGGCTGCTGGCTGTTGTTCAGTCCACAACCCAATGTTTATTCCGCGGCGACGACGGCTGTGCCTCTGGCTTCGGCTGAAATGGGCGATGTCGTTAGCGGACTGTTATCGTCTTCTTTGGCGGGCATCGGGCAGGTGATGTTTCTCAACAGCAGTGTCAGTGGTGGGTTGCTGCTGGCCGGCCTGTTTATCGCCTCAAGGAGGGCCGTTTTATGCAGCGGTGTAGCGGTGCTGCTGAGCATGCTGATTGCGATGATGTCCGGGCTGCCTGAAGCCCGGGTTGAATCGGGAATCTACAGTTATAATGCAGTGCTGGTGGTATTGGCGCTCAGTAGTCGGGGCGATCACAGTCTGGTGAAATTTATCGCTGGCGTGTTTCTTACCGTGTTGCTGACCCGTCTGCTGCAGTTGTCCGGTGTTATCCCCCTGACGGCTCCCTTTGTTATGAGTATCTGGCTGATTACCCTGTTATCTGCAAACCCGATAACACAGAGGTTGCTGAAAGGTATCTTGTCCGACAAAGCGTTGTTATAACTCAGCTTTGCTGCAAAACCGCTCTGAAATGATGAAATTCTGATGCAGAGGCTGTGCATCGGTTGTTATTATGGACTCGTTATCGACAGAGCATGAAATGATGGAAAAAACATATCTTGATGCCCAGACATTGCTGGAAGATTCATTCCGCTTAGGGGCAAAAATTATTAATGATGGCTTCAGGCCTACCTATATTATCGCTATCTGGCGCGGGGGCACCCCTATCGGTGTCGCGGTGCAGGAGTTTCTGGCGTATTACGGCATCCAGAGCGATCATATCGCCATCCGCACCTCATCATACAGCGACGGTATTGATGGCCGGTCTAAATCGGTAAAGATCCATGGAATGGATTATCTGATCAAAAATATTCAGGCGACCGACAGTCTGCTGATTGTGGATGATGTCTATGATACGGGCCTCACCATTCAGGCGGTGATTGAGGAGCTGAAACTGAAGTGCCGCTTAAACACCCCGGAAGATATCCGCATCGCTGTGCCCTATTTTAAGCCGACACGCAATAAAACCGGGGTCGATCCAGAATACTATCTTTATCAAACGGAAGCCTGGCTGAAGTACCCCCATTCGCTTGAAGGGCTGACCGTCGGGGAGATAAAAGCCCACCGTCCAGAGCTGTATAACATTATCGGCCATCTGATTCCTGACGCGTGATAAGCGGCAAGACTGAGTGACAATGCCTGGCAGGCGAGGTGAGTATTGTGGAAAAACATTATATTAATGAGCAGGAACTGATCTGTGATTCGTTCCGTTTAGGCGCACAGATCTTTGAAAGCGGTTACCGCCCCGATTTTATCGTCGGAATCTGGCGAGGCGGCAGCACCGTCGGTATCTATGTGCAGGAGTGTCTGCAGTATCTCGGCGTTAAAACCGATCATATCTCTATCCGGACCTCCTATCGCGGCTTGCCCGGTTATCAGTCGATGATTGAAGGTGAGGGGACTATCAAGGCCCATGGGCTGCGCTATCTGCTGGAAAACCTGAATCGCGATGACAAGCTGCTGATTGTGGATGATGTCTATGGCTCGGGTAAAAGTATTGATGCGGTCCTGACTCAGCTGTCGCAGCGGGCTAAGCGCAATATGCCGGCGGATGTTAAGGTCGCGGTGCCCTGGTTCAAGCCGGCACTTAACCAGACCCGCCGTAGCCCTGATTTTTATACCCATACCACGGATAAGTGGCTGGTATTGCCCTATGAGATGGTGGGGCTGAGTGAAGCAGAGATCTACGCTAATAAACCGGGTTTAGAGGCGATAATGAAAACGGTTGAAGGCTGATGGCAGCATAATCGTTAAGATCTGTAATGAGTTTCACTATCGTGTCCAAATTCCTTTATCATATGCGCCCGTTAATTTGGCTTAGCTAGGCACACAGAGGATTTATCATGAAGTTTTCAGCATTAGATCTGGCACCTGAGATTCAGCAGGCCCTGGACGCCTGTGGTTATAGCCAGATGACTCCGGTTCAGGAGCAGGCGATCATTCCGGCCCGTCGCGGTAAAAATGTGTTAGCCAATGCGCAGACCGGCACCGGTAAAACTGCTGCATTTGCGCTACCCATCTTGCAGCAGATGCATGACCGGCCGCAACCGACCGAGCCGGGTTGTCCCCGGGCGCTGATTCTGACGCCAACCCGGGAGCTGGCAGAACAACTTGCGGATACCATTAAGCGTTATGCTCAGTTCCTGCCGCTGAAGATCACTGCACTTTACGGTGGAGTAAACATGGACAGTCAGCAGAAAAAGCTGAAAGCCGGTGTTGATATTGTGATCTCTACGCCGGGTCGGTTGCTGGAACATGTGGTGCAGTGCAATGTCAGCCTGGCAAAAGCGGAGTTTGTGGTGCTGGACGAAGCGGACCGGATGCTGGATATGGGCTTTATCGCCGATGTCAGTACACTGCTGCAACAGGCGGCTAAAAAGCGTCAGACCCTGATGTTTTCAGCGACGATTTCGCCGACGGTTAACGAAGTGGCGAAGCAGTTGATGACACCCTATGAAACGGTTCGGGTGGCTAAGCTGAATGCCACCGCCGATACGGTTGAGCATGTGGTCTATCCGGTGGAGGAGAAGCGTAAAGCTGACCTGTTTGCAGAACTGATCAACAAGCATCAGTGGTTTCAGGTGCTGGTATTTACCAGCACCAAAGCCCAGGCCGATTCTCTGATGGTCGATCTGAAGATCGATGGTATCTCTGCGGCGATCTGTCATGGGGATAAATCTCAGGGATCACGCCGTCGTGCGATTGCTGATTTTAAAGCCGCTAAGATTCAGGTGCTGGTGGCGACTGAAGTGGCCGCCCGTGGTCTGGATATTCAGGGGCTGGAGCTGGTGGTGAACTACAATCTGCCTTATCTGGCGGAAGATTATGTGCACCGTATCGGTCGCACAGGGCGTGCCGGTGCCAAAGGTAAAGCGATCTCTTTTGTCAGTCGGGAAGAGGAGCGGGCACTGGACGATATTGAGCGTCTTATTGGTACCCGTATCCAGCGGATCTATATGCCGGGCTACGAGGTCGGCAACCGGGATAGCCTGCGAAAACAGCTGGGTAAAAAGATTCACCGTCCGCGCACCAATAAAGCGGGACAGACTAAGATCATTCGCAGCAAGACCGGAACCGCAAAGCCAGCTGCGAAGAAACGTAAAAAATAAGTGTTTTAACGTGTTAGCGGTAATTGAACTATATCGCGCCTGAGGCTGATGCTAGTCGGTATCGTTCCTGGCAGAAGCCTGACACCTCGCTGATCTACTGTGCAGATAAGCGGTTCAGATATCTTTGGGGGAGCCCCTGGCAATCGCCGGGGGCTATCTCAAGCTGACATCAGGGCGGATCGTCAGTGACGGCCGCATGATTAGCATGCAGTTGGCGCGTATGATCGAAGCCAGCTGCGTCCGAGCCTGTATCTGAACGGGTGTTAGAAGTGCAGGAGCTGTAGCTGACCTGCGTCCAGTCATCCTTTTCCCATCCCGGGGCCTGGTATCTCCCCGATACTGCGGGCGTTGAGATTGGTTGGGTCAATCTGACCGACGCCTATGCCAATACGGCCAATAGAGTCGTCAGGCTAAGAATGTCGTCCTGATCATAGAATACCCGTTGATCTGCAATGACCGGGCAGCTGCCAAACGGGGAATGCTCCCGATCAGTCCGAAGCCGGATACTACTCTCCTGTTTATACGATAAGTGTTTCTTTGACTGAAGGCTGCATCAGTTGCGGTTAAATGATGTGCGGGGAAAACTATATTGATTGTCAGGCTGTTCCGATAAAACGGTTGAACAATGGATAATGATGGTATACAACTAAGGTCTAACTATTGGCTGGCCAGGTGCTGGCTTTTGTCTCTCACATGGATACTGCTGAGGGGCTCTATAATAATAAGGCAACCGGAGTTTTTGCAGGAGCAGGTGTATATGATTTCTGTATTGAAGGATCAGGATGATTTTTTTGCTTTTCTCAAGGGGTCAGGTGTTCCACTGAAGCAAACATGGACACCCCAACAATGTAGTCAGGCGGCACTTGCCTGGCTGGTCGATCAGAACGATGTGATCCGCACGCAGTTTGCCGTGACGGTGACTGAACTGCAGGACAATACTCAGGTGATGCAGCCTGAGATTAAAGAAGCGCTTTCTATTCTGCTGGATAACTGATCAGCTGTTTGATTCCGGGTCTGAGGATCAGGTCCGGAGTGTCTGGCTTAACCCTTTCAACCATCAGAGCCGCATTTCCGGTCTGAGCTCATATTCGCACAACTTGTCGATAATCGGTTTCAGCTGCGGATGACGTTCCGAGTCTTTTACATATACCGCAAAGACTGAACGCTTTACCGGCTTGATGTTGTTCACCCGGTGGAGCTGACCTGATTCCAGATATGGTCCGACTAACACCAGCGGCAGAAACGCTGAGCCGCCATGGCTGAGGACAAACTCCAGCGCGATCTGGCTCTGCTCGGTATGCAGAATGGGGGTCAGCGGCTTTTTAAACAGCTTATTGCTTCTCAGATTGAACGCCATTCCCCAGTCAACATAGACAAAATCATTGCTTTGTACCTGGTCGGACTTGAGGTCGGCATAACTGCTGACCAGTGCCAGTTCTATCTGGCCAATCTGCCGGTGTCCGAGTTCGTTAAGGTTGGGTGGGTCGAGTACGATGGCCAGATCCAGCGTGCCTGACAGCAGTGACCGGGTCAGTTCCAGATGGTTACTGATCTCGGTGCGAATAACCATACTGGGAAAACTGTCGGTCAGTTTTGGCAGTGTGGATTGCAGAAAGGTCCCCCACAGGTTTGAGATCCCTCCCAGTACCAGTTGCAGATCCTGTTCCTCAGAGATGGCGACATCCTGTAGTGCCAGTTGCCAGTTTTTAATGATGCTTTCCGCATGGGGTATCAGTCGCTCTCCTGCTGATGTTAGCAGAATGTTGTTGCGCTGCCGGGTGAACAGAGGAACGCCGATCAGGTCTTCCAGATGTTTGACCCGAAAACTCACCGCTGACTGGGTCAGGTAGAGGTTCTGAGCGGCCTTACCAAAATGGCGGGTGCGACTCACTTCCAGGAATGTGCGTAGTAGTCCTATTTCCATAGTGTCAAACGAGAACTCAGCAGATAAGTTTGATTAGTATTTTTGATCGAAATAATAAAAAAGCATCATTTTACAGGGTTTGAATCTCTGATAATAATCCAATTGTACTTTAAACAGTATGTTAAAAACCGATCAGTTATTTTTATGATCAGGCGATCTGAAAATCTTTACCGGTTTCAGGTACCTGATCAGATAAGTCGTACTGACTGTGCGCAGCATTATAAAAGCCCTTGAGGTATTAAAGAGAAGTATTATGAGTAACAGGAATCGTATCAGTAACTATTCAGATGACCAGGAAGACTGGGATGACGAGTATGATAGTTATAAAGGCAGCAAACGACGTGCACGCCCGATCCGAGCAATAGATTATAACGCTGACGATGTTTGGGATGAGGCAGATGATGAACTGCCTGAAGAGCTGGGTCGTAAATCCCATAGTCGTCGCAGAGATATCGAAGATCGCCTTGAAAGACAACGGCTGAAACGAGATATCTACGGTGATATGGACCGGCAGGACCGGGCATAATCCGAAATAAAGCAGGCTTAGCCTGCTTTTTTTTGATCTGAATCCCTGTTTCTATCGATTGTTTATCGATAATAGGATTTTTTCTTATATACCCGTTTGCTCTGATTTCTCAAAATAGCCTGAGAGTAGCGTGGATCGATATAGACGTTGAATACTCTGACGACTAGCAGTTACTGATTAAAATAAAGGAGCGCTCAATGCATACGGGAACAGTTAAGTGGTTTAACAATGCGAAGGGGTTTGGCTTTATTGTCTCTCCTGACTTCGACGAGGATCTGTTTGTCCACTATTCGGCCATTATTACCGAAGGTTATAAAAGTCTGAAGACCGGACAGTCTGTCCGTTTTGAGGCTGCGCCCAAAGATGTGGGCATACATGCTGTCAATATAACACCGCTTGCAGCAGACTGAATGGTATCTGACACTTTAGCCATGTGCAGCCTTTCTGGCTGCACATTTCTCCGTTATAGCCGATATACTCTAGAGATGAGTTTCTGTTAGAAAAGAAGCTTAGTCACATGAGTCGTATAACCGGAGAGACTGATGCATCAGCTGACACCATCCTCTTCACACGTGCTGGCCGTGCCTGTTCATGAATGTGGTGAGCCACTTGTCGATATAAAGTTGCTGGGGGGGCTGCAATATGGTCCTCCACCAGAATGTCCCGAGACTCTGGGAGACTATACCTTTGTCCGGCAGGGAATCTACAAACGCCTGCTTCATGCTCAGTCGCTGCTGCCCCCGGGTATCTTTCTGCGATTGTATGAGGGTTATAGAAGCCTTCATGTACAGAAAATGCTTTTTAATGATGAACTTGAACGGGTGCAAAGCCGTCAGCCTGGTATTTCCGGATCGGAGCTTTTTGATCAAGCAACCCGAATGGTTTCAGCGGTAGCCTATCCGGATGGCACCCTGAATATTCCTCCCCATAATACCGGCGCAGCAGTGGATCTGTTTCTGGTCGATGACAGTGGCACAATGCTGGATTTTGGTATGGATATTTACCGCTGGACTGAAACGGATCCGGATCTGTGTCTGACACAGGCACCGAATATCAGCGATACGGCAATGAAAAATCGTCACCTGCTGGGGGAGGTGATGAGTCGGGCGGGCTTTGTTAACTACCTCCAGGAGTGGTGGCACTTCTCTTATGGCGATCGGTTCTGGGCTTATCTTAGCGGTCATGGTCATGCGGTTTATGGTGGTATCAATCATCAGTGATACGCGTGGTATCTGATCGGCTTCAGGGTTCAGGTTTTTTCGACCAGAATATTGTTTGTGCTTCTGAGTGTGCGGGCCATCTCCCGGGCGAGATTCATCATCAGAATACCGAACTCCAGCGGGTGGCTGATATGAAAGTCGTGATACACCTCGCTATCTATCTCCAGTGTAATGACTTTCTCGCGCGCGTCAGCACGCCCGACACGATCATGCAGCGCAATCATACTGACAAAGCCAATCTGCTCACCGCAGTTGAATGTGCGGATGTAGGCGAAGCGGCCGTCGTGAAATTTATAATAGTCAATTGATCCTGCCAGAATAACGTGAAAGCTGTTACCGGACTCGCCCGGGACGAATAGCGCTTCTCCTTTTTTAAACTCTCTGATAACCCCTTTGTCCAGAAGCCAGTGGATCGCAGGCAGCGGCAGGGCACCAAAGACCGATGCATTGGTAAACGAGCTAAGTTGGTAACGCTCTAATAGCTGCTGACTACTGATTCTGTTCACTGGCTGATATCCCGCTATCGGGCCCTCACACTTATTCTGATCCTGATTTTACAATTAATTCCTTAAGCATCTATTTCCAGTCTAGTACGCATACCGCAGTTTTCAGGCTTTTCGTTTGTCCTGCTGCTGATCTGGAGATCCTGAATATCCTGTGTTGATCATTAAACGTAATTTATCTGACGGTTTGCCTATACTCTAATGAGCGATACAGGATTGATACCACATGGAGTACCTATGTTAAGAATTAGGTTTCATTACTTAATGCTATTGTTCTTCTGATGATCATTGATTTCTCTAATTCTTGTATGTATTTATCTTTAAAGTGATACATAAAAGTTGTCAATCGTACTTAATTGTGTAATATTAACTTCGATCGAGACTATCCGACATTGTCGCTATGACAGGTTTTGTCCTGAACGACACTGATGTGAATAGTTCTGAGAATAAAAGAATGAGGAAATGACATGACCGATGCCTATATCTGCGATGCTATCAGAACGCCTTTTGGTCGTTATGGTGGCGGACTTTCCGCTGTCAGGGCTGACGATCTGGGTGCGGTGCCTATACGGGCATTGATGGATCGTAATCCACAGGTGGACTGGTCTCAGGTAGATGACATTATCTACGGTAATGCTAATCAGGCCGGTGAAGACAATCGTAACGTCGCGCGGATGTCGGCACTGCTGGCTGGTATGCCGACTGATGTTCCGGGAACCACGATCAACCGGTTGTGTGGTTCCGGTATGGACGCGATTGGCATGGCGGCGCGCTCGATTAAAGCGGGCGAGACAGAACTGATGATTGCCGGTGGCTGCGAATCGATGTCCCGTGCGCCCTTTGTTATGGGTAAAGCGGAATCTGCTTTCAGCCGCACACCGAATGGCCTCTACGACACCACTATCGGCTGGCGCTTTATCAATAAAAAGATGCAGGCAGAATACGGCGTCGACAGTATGCCGGAAACGGCAGAAAACGTGGCTGAAGAGTTCAATATCTCCCGCGAAGATCAGGATCTGTTTGCCCTGCGCAGTCAGCAAAAAACCGCTGCTGCGATGGCCGGAGGCCTGTTTAAGCAGGAGATCGTACCGGTTGTGATTCCGCAACGTAAGGGTGATCCGCTGGTTATCGATACGGATGAACATCCTCGCGCGTCAACGACGCTGGAAGATTTGTCTAAACTGAAAACACCGTTCCGTGAAGGTGGCTCAGTGACTGCCGGCAACGCGTCCGGGGTTAATGATGGTGCCTGTGCGTTGCTAATCGCTTCCAAAGCCGCCGCTGATCAGTATGGCCTGACACCGAAAGCCCGCGTGGTTGGCATGGCGACGGCGGGACTGGCCCCCAGAATTATGGGATTTGGTCCGTCACCGGCAACTAAAAAAGTGCTGGCTAAAACCGGACTGACGCTGGATCAGATGGACGTTATCGAACTCAATGAAGCGTTTGCTTCTCAGGGACTTGCGGTGATGCGTGACCTGGGGCTGGCCGATGATGCTGCCCATGTAAATCCTAATGGTGGTGCGATATCACTGGGACATCCGCTGGGGGCCAGCGGTGCTCGTCTGGTGACCACGGCGATGTACCAGCTGCACCGCACCGGCGGCCGCTATGCGCTCTGCACCATGTGTATCGGTGTGGGGCAGGGGATCGCGCTGATTATTGAGCGAGTGTAAAACAGAGAGATACGTTGATCAGCTTCACACCGGGAGCGATTGCCCCGGTGGGCTGATTGTTAATGTTCTGAATACTGCAATATAAAAAGACAGGACGAGCAAAGTTATGAAATATGATAAGCATCCCCGCCGGGCGCTTGATCCCATTGAAACCGCCAGCATTGATGAGCTTCGCGCCCTGCAGCTAGTGCGTATGCAGTGGAGTATTGCTCATGCGTACAACAATGTACCGGCGTATAAAAAATTGTGCGATGAAAACGGAGTGCATCCGTTTGAGCTGAAACAGCTGGATGATCTGCAGCGCTTTCCATTTACCACCAAAGCGTATTTGCGTGATGCCTATCCGTTTAATTCCTTTGCGGTACCGATGACCGATGTGGTGCGGGTACATGCCTCGTCTGGTACGACCGGTAAGCCAACGGTGGTGGGTTACACCCAGAATGATATTAATGTCTGGGCCGATGTAGTAGCCCGCTCGATCCGGGCTGCCGGCGGCCATGCCGGTGACAAGGTTCATATCTCTTACGGGTATGGTCTGTTTACCGGCGGTATGGGGGCGCACTACGGTGCCGAGCGTCTGGGTTGTACGGTCATTCCGATGTCCGGTGGCCAGACGGAGAAGCAGGTTCAGCTGATGAACGACTTCGATCCCGACATCATTATGGTGACCCCGTCTTACATGTTGAACATCATCGATGAGATCGAACGTCAGGGGCTGGATCCTCATAAGATGGCGTTGCGCTGCGGTATCTTTGGTGCGGAGCCCTGGACCGATGAGATGCGTAAAAATATCGAAAACCGTCTGGGTATCGATGCGGTGGATATCTACGGCTTATCCGAAGTGATGGGGCCGGGTGTCGCGATGGAATGTATCGAAACCAAAGATGGTCCGACCATCTGGGAAGATCATTTCTACCCTGAAATTATCGACCCGAATACCGGTGAAGTGCTGCCGGATGGCGAATACGGTGAGTTGGTCTTTACCTCGCTGACCAAAGAAGCGTTACCGATTATCCGTTATCGCACCCGTGATCTGACCCGTCTGCTGCCGGGTACGGCGCGTCCGATGCGCCGCATTGATAAGATCACCGGTCGTTCCGATGACATGATGATTATCCGGGGGGTGAACGTATTCCCGACTCAGATTGAAGAACAGATTCTGAAGATTCCTGCCCTGGCACCTCACTATGAAATCGTAGTCGCTAAGCAGGGCAATCTCGATACGGTGCTGGTTAAGGTAGAGCTGACCGCTGAAGCGGCTGGTGCCCGCCAGGAACAGAGTGCTAAAGAGCTGGCGCACCATATCAAGGCTGTTGTGGGTATATCAACGCAGATCGAGATTCTTCCTCCGGGAACGATTCCCCGTTCCGAAGGCAAGGCTAAGCGGGTGTTTGATAACCGTCCGAAAGTAAAATAACAGGCTGGTCTGCTGCCGGATCGCCAACAAAAAGTCATCGCGTAAGAGTTGTGTTAAGGCTCTTAAAACGAGTGGAGACGATTGAAATGACAACATCACAAGAACAAAACTTCATGCGCAAAATTTCGGCTGAAGAGAAGATTGAGCCGAAAGACTGGATGCCGGATGCGTATCGTAAAAACCTGATTCGGCAGATCTCCCAGCATGCTCATTCTGAAGTGATTGGGATGCAGCCTGAGGGCAACTGGCTGACCCGCGCACCTTCGCTGCGGCGTAAGGCGATCCTGCTATCCAAAATTCAGGATGAAGCGGGCCACGGGCTGTATCTGTACAGCGCCTGTGAAACCCTCGGGATCTCCCGTTCAGAGATGATTGAACAGCTGCAAAGCGGTGCTGCCAAGTACTCCTCTATCTTTAACTATCCAACCCTCACCTGGGCGGATGTTGGCGCGATCGGTTGGCTGGTGGATGGTGCGGCGATTGTTAACCAGGTGTCTCTGCAACGCACCTCTTATGGCCCTTACTCTCGCGGCATGATCCGTATCTGTAAGGAGGAATCCTTCCATCAGCGTCAGGGTTATGAAGCGATGCTGGCACTGGCAAAAGGTTCAGAGGGGCAGAAAGCGATGGCTCAGGATGCCCTGGATCGATTCTACTGGCCGGCGCTGATGATGTTTGGTCCCCATGATTCTGAATCAGCCCACTCGCAGAAGTCGATGGAATGGAAGATCAAACGTGAAACCAACGATGATCTGCGGCAGAAGTTTGTCGACCAGACAGTTAAACAGATCGAGGTTCTTGGTCTTGAACATCCGGATAAGAACATCACATGGAACGATGAGCGCGGCCATTACGATAGCAGCGACCTGAACTGGGATGAATTCTGGAGCGTGATCAACGGCAACGGCCACTGTAACCGTCAGCGTATTGAACACCATGTTGCGGCTCATGATGAGGGTGAGTGGGTGCGTGATGCGATAACAGCCTATAACGAAAAGAAACGTGCGAAAAAAGCACAGCATGCGGCATAAGGGGTAACTGAGATGACAACCATTACTGAAAAACTGGAACTGTTTGAAGTGTTTGTGCGCTCCAAGCGTGGTCTGGATCATAAACACGTGGGCAGCCTGCATGCGGAAGACCATGAACAGGCACTGGAATATGCCCGCGACTGTTACACCCGTCGCAGCGAAGGGGTAAGCATCTGGGTGG
This sequence comes from Amphritea atlantica, assembly GCA_024397875.1. Classification (NCBI taxonomy): domain Bacteria; kingdom Pseudomonadati; phylum Pseudomonadota; class Gammaproteobacteria; order Oceanospirillales; family Oceanospirillaceae; genus Amphritea; species Amphritea atlantica. Next base: position 2,700,946 of record CP073344.1, on the reverse strand, counting down.
TTAAATCCAGCGATATCTGTGCGTCTCAGGAAGACGATGCCGATTGCTTCTACGATCCGAGCGATGATAAACCCTACCGTCATGCGACTTACTACGTTCTGCCTGACCCAGTAAATAACATGTGATCGGGGAGAGTCGAGTATGAGTGATCAGATTAAACAAGCGACACAGGAATATGCAACCCGGCTGGGTGATGATTCTGTAGTACTGGGACACCGCATCTCTGAGTGGGTTAGCTATGGGCCTTTTCTGGAAGAGGATATCGCCTACGGTAACGTCGCACTGGACTATATCGGTCGGGCCCGCATGTTCTACGCCTATGCTGCTGAGCTGGCAGATGATGGCCGTGATGAAGACGATTTTGCTTACATGCGCAACGACCGTGAATATCGCAACCTGCTGCTGATGGAACTGCCCAAGGGTGATTTTGCCTACTCGCAGGTACGTCAGCTGTTTGCCGATGTCTACTACACCCTGATGCTGCCAGAATTGCTGCAGTCAAAAGATGAAACGCTGTCTGCCATTGCCGCCAAGGCGATCAAAGAGACTAAGTATCATCTACGCCGCAGTCGTGACTGGGTTCTGCGTCTGGGTGATGGCACCGAAGAGAGCCATCAGCGTACACAGAAAGCGCTGGATCAGTTGTGGGGCTACACCCATGAACTGTTCGATATGGACGAGACTGAGCAGCTGCTGGCAGATGCCGGTATCGGCGTCGATGTTGCCAAACTGCGTGATAGCTGGCTGAAGATGGTCAGTGACATACTCACTGAAGCGACGCTGACGGTGCCGGAAGACAGCTGGGCGGTACGCGGTGGTCGTATCGGTTATCACACAGAAAACCTGGGGCATATGCTCACTGAGATGCAGATTGTGCACCGTTCACATCCTGGCTGTAAGTGGTAATTAGCGATGACTGAGATCTCACTGATGCCGGAAGACCAATACCAGCGTCTGCAACAGCGTAGCGCTGCGGATGTAAAAGAACTCTGGGATCTGCTTGATGCGATTAAAGACCCGGAGATCCCCGCTCTGAGTATCTGGGATCTGGGGATACTGCGTGATGTGCAGCGCAACGGTGATCAGGTGATAGTCACCATTACGCCGACCTACTCAGGTTGCCCGGCAATGGACAATATCACCACTGATGTCATTCAGTTGCTGAACGACCATGGTTACAGTGATGCGACGGTAAAACTGTCACTCTCTCCGGCCTGGAGTTCTGAGTGGATGTCAGCTGAGGGCCGTAAAAAGTTGCGTGAATATGGTGTTGCGCCTCCTGAGGACGCCGGTCTTGATGACGACGGCCTGACTCCGGAAGCCCATGCAGCCTGTCCCCATTGCCGTTCACGCAATACCCGCAGAATCAGTGAGTTTGGTTCAACCGCCTGTAAAGCACTGTTTCAGTGTGACGACTGCGGTGAACCGTTCGATTATTTCAAAAAGATCTGATGACAAGTCAGTTCTTATAAAAACAATTTATAAAATGGGTGAAGCATGTCAGACACCAATTTCTACACGCTGAAAATCGCCGATGTGCAACCGGAAACGGACACCGCGATCTGCGTAAGCTTTGCGGTACCGGCTGAACTGACCGAGAAGTTCAAATTCATTCAGGGCCAGTTTCTGACTCTGCGAGCGATGATTAATGGCGAAGAGGTTCGCCGTTCCTACTCGATCTGTTCCGGCGTGAATGATGGTCATATGCGGGTGGGGATTAAGCGGGTTAAGAACGGTCAGTTCTCCAACTTTGCTAACGATACCTTTAAGCCGGGTATGTCGATTGAAGTGATGCCACCCCAGGGGAGCTTCTATACCGAGCTTAATCCTGACAACAGCAAAAACTATATGTGTATCGCTGTGGGCTCCGGTATTACGCCGATGATCTCCATTATGAAGTCGGTGCTGGACGCAGAGCCGGACTCTGAGGTGACCCTGATCTACGGTAACCGCCGCAGTAACTCGGTAATGTTCAAAGATGAGCTGAACTTCATCAAAAATCGCTATATGAACCGCTTCCAGTGGATCAATATTATGGACTACGAGGATCAGGGGGCTGATCTGCTGAATGGCCGGATCGATAATGCCAAAGGTTACGCGTTGCAGAAAGCCGGACTGATCAACATTAAAACGGTTGATGATGCTTTTATCTGTGGTCCTGAGTCGATGATGTCAGAGGTCTCCCGGGGCTTCCGTCTGGAAGGGTTGACCGATGCGCAGATCCATTACGAACTGTTTGCCAACTCCTCTGCCGACTCCAAAGAGATGCTGGAAAAGGCGGCTAAACGTAAAGAGCAGTTTGGCGAAGAGAAAATGTCTAAAGTGACCGTGCGTGCGGATGGCCGGGCGGTGATGTTTGATCTGGCCGCAGTGGGTGAGAATATCCTCGATGCCGGCATGCATAATGGCCTGGACCTGCCGTATTCCTGCAAAGCGGGGGTTTGCTCGACCTGTAAATGTAAGCTGGTCGAAGGCGAGGTGGATATGGATATCTCCCACGGTCTGGAACCCCATGAAGTGGAAGCAGGCTACATTCTCAGCTGTCAGGCACACCCGATCTCAGATACCGTCGTGGTGGATTTCGACCAGCGCTGATTTTCCCTTCACTATTTACTTCCTTGTTGGATCTTAGCCCGGCTTTTGCCGGGTTTTTTTATGAAAGGGTGTCAGGTACTGGCAAAAATAGTTGTAAAGGGGGTAAGTAAAAGCCATGACTTCGCTGAAAAAATTGATATTAGTCGGTTTACTGTTCAATTAATTATTCAATTGAACTGCACTATACTCGTCTGGTTGCTATTTATTTGCTATGGTTGCGCGAATTTAGTGACGGTAGCGCAGAATATGCTGTCATCGAGCAAAGTGTATTGAGGTTGTTATGGTTTTTCACTCGTCAAAGCTGGAGAAGTACAGTCCATCCAGCCAGTTCTTTGATATCAATGAGTTTCCTTTTTACTGGATCGCTCGTGTAAACGCTTTGTATTCACACGAAATGGAAAAAACGCTGAAACCCCTGGGGATGGATATCGCCCGCTGGCGGGTTGCGGTGCTGCTCAGTGTGTATGGGGCGTTGAGTATTTCTGATATTGCAGAACATGCGATTGGTAAACTGCCAACCATGACAAAAATTGTCTATCGTATGCGTGATGCAGGGCTGGTTGAGGTCAATGCTTCAGAAACGGACGGCCGTGTTACCGTGGTTTCGTTGACTGAAGAGGGCCATGACAAAGTCAAAATGGTGTTAAAGACAACTGAAAAAAAGGTTTTTGCTAAGGCTTTTAAGGGGTTCACAGAGCCCCAGATCAGGAAATCTACTGAGTTGCTCCGGCGTTATTTTACCAATATGTCAGCCGAATAAGCTTTCCGGACTCAGGGAAAAGCCCCCATTCAGGCAACTGAACGGGGGCTTTTTTGTGCCTGTTTTCTGGCTTTGGATGATCGTGCTGTCTTGAAAGTTTGTATCAAAATAATTATTTTTTGTGAAAATTCTCATCATTCGATTATTTGTTTGATCATTTTAAGGTTCTGATTAATAAGTAATTTATTTGTTTTTATGACTGGTTCTGTAATTTTTTGACTTTAAATATAGATGAATCTTCAACTAAATTTAGTTGACACTTCAAGTGAAATATATAATTCTTGATTCAGATCAATAATCAAAACTCTTCTTGGCGAGAGCGATGATTTATTAAAATAAGAATTATGTGGTAGCTGAATTATGTCTATTTTCTCTCAGCGTATTTCTCAGGGTGGTCAGGGTTACCGGGTAGCCGTGAAAGATACGATTGACGTGCAGGGCTTGCCGACCATTGCCGGGTGTCAGGCGCTTGAAGATACCTTGCCCGCGCAAGAGAATGCGGACGTCGTGAATGCAGTTTTAAATGCCGGTTGCCAGTTAGTGGGTAAAACTAACCTGCATGAACTTGCCTATGGGATGACCGGGGTTAATCATTGGGCAGGAACGCCGGTTAACTATCACTACCCGGATCTGATTCCGGGCGGTTCATCCAGTGGTTCTGCTGTGGCGGTTGCTGCGGGAGAGGCTGACTTCTCTATCGGAACAGATACTGGCGGGTCGGTTCGGGTACCTGCCGCCTGTTGTGGTGTTTACGGCTTCAAGCCAACCTTTGGCCGGGTGAGTCGTCGGGGTGTTTTACCGGCACAAACAACGCTTGATTGTGTCGGCGTTTTTACCGCTTCTGCAAAAATGCTGAAAACCTCAATGCAGGCAATTGATCCATCCTTTGAGCCGTCAGTATTACCGAACACTATTCGCCTCGGTCGGGTGGATGTTGCAGCCGATCCTCTTATCTCAGAAACCATTGACGCATTTTTAAGTCGCTTGGGTTATGAAACAACCCCGGTGGTTTTATCTTCATTTACTGATGCCTTTACTGCCGGGATGGTGGTCATTAATGCGGAAACCTGGCGTGCCTGCGGTGATCTGCTTGAAACCGGCAAAGTTGGTGAGGATGTAGCACTGCGTTTAGCCAATGCCGCTAATACCACGGATGATCAGCTGCGCGAAGCCGAAGTTGTCCGCGAAGAGTTTAACCATCAGGTAGATGAGGCACTGCAGCAGGTCTCGGTTCTTGTCTTACCAACACTTCCCGCATTTCCGATGAGTCTTGCAGATGCGCTGGCGGGTAAAACCGATCTGAGTATCTCTGCGCTGGTGCGCCCTTTCAATCTGTCGGGTCATCCGGCTCTCTCTGTTCCGCTTCAAACCGCTGACAACCGTCCGGTTGGACTGCAACTGGTGGGGCGTAAAGGTGAAGACGAAATGTTATGCGAACTTGCCTGCGTATTGAGTGAGTTCTTACCTCAACAAAATAAAAACAGTGTGGAGTATTGAGTAATGACTTCCAATGTCATCAACAAAGAGAACTGGGGCGGCGCTGCAGAGTTTGATTCCCTGCTGGCAGAGATTCGCTGTCGTCGTCAGGAATTCGAAGATCAGAAATATATATCTCAGGACATTATCGAGCAGTTTAAGTCGATCGGTGTTTACCGGGCGTTGGTGCCTAAACGCTTTGGTGGGGATGAAAAATCGCCTGCTGAGTTTTTACAGATGGTGGAAGCAATTTCCGCCGCCGATGGCTCAGCGGGGTGGGTCGCCAGCTTTGGTATGAATCCGGCCTATCTGGCCTGTTTACCCCTGGAAACCATTGAAAAGGTCTGGGCGGAAACGCCGGATGTTGTGTTTGCCGGTGGTATTTTTCCGCCGCAACCTGCGAAGCGGGTTGAGGGTGGATTTCTGGTCAAGGGGCGCTGGCAATTTGGCAGTGGCTGTATGGGCGCCAGTGTCTGTGGTGTCGGTATTGCGCCGGATGACGGGCAGTCGTTACCCCGGATGGCGGTGATGCCGCAGGAGAAGCTGACAATCGAACCCGCCTGGGATGTGATTGGTATGGTCGGCACCGGTTCCCACGATCTGGTGGTTGATAACGTGGTTGTACCCGAAGAGTGGACCTTTACCCGGGGTGGCAAACCCAACCTGGATGACCCGTTCTTCAAATATCCTTCGCTGGCGTTTGCGACTCAGGTGTTGTCGGTGACAACACTGGGTCTGGCCCGTGAAGCGATCGATGTGGTGCTGGGTATGGCGGCGGGCCGTAAATCGGTTACCGGAGCTCCCAACCTGGGTGAGCGTGAATATGTACAGATGGAGATCGCCAGGGCGGAAGCTAAAGTGCGATCTTCCCGGGCATTTTTCTACGAAGCGACAGATGAAGCATGGCAGGCGATTCAGAAGGGGGGCGTCCCATCACCGGATCAGGTCAGCATGCTGCGCCTGGCATCCACTAATCTGACCCACGAATGTGCTGAAGCGATTCGCATCGCTTATCAGGTTTCCGGTATGACCGGCGCCTATAACGACCATCCTCTGTCGCGCATTATGCGTGATTCCATGATGTGTACGCAGCATGCCTTTATGGGTGCAATTACTTACAAAAATGCCGGGGCGATGCTGTTTGAACATCAGCCGCTGCCTGGTTATCTGTAATCCAAACCGCAGGTTTTTTAACCTCCAGATTCTAAGAGAGAGAGAACGTTATGAGCGAAAACACTATGCACCGGGTTCTTTTTTGTATCGGCGTTAATCAGAACTTTATGGATGCTCCCCAGAGTGAAATGGGCGATGTCTGGCAGGCCTTCAGTGCGATGATGAAGGGGATTGCAGAGCTCCCCGGAGTCAACGTGCTGGGGATTATGGATGATGACCGGATTCAGGTGGGGCCTTCAACCAGTTCACCGTGGACCGCTTACATTATGGCGGATGTGCCCGATCTCGAAACGATTATTGAAGCCTGTAACTTCTTCCGTTCAACCCCGGTGGGTGACGGCACTTACAAGCTTTGGAAATACTGCAAGGTTGAGGCCCGTATCGGTCGCGAACTTGTGGTTCCGTCCTGATCCGGTTGCTGGAGACTGTCTGATGGCTACCCGGGAAACCGTTGCATCATTATCAAAGCGTCTGAAACGGTTTGAGGATGAACACGCGATTCGGCGTTGCATGAACCGGTATATGTACCTGTGCGACCTGCTGGATGTTGGCTTTGAACTAAAGGATCTGATGGCGCTGTTTACCGAAGATGCTGTCTGGGAAGGACATGGCAGACGCTACGGTAAAACCTTTGGCTGTCACCAGGGCGCTGATGCTATTCAGGCGATGTTCGCCAAATACACGCTGCCGCCAGCGCATTTTGCCACCAATGTGCATTTTCTCACCAGTGAGTTGATTGATGTGCAGGGGGCAGAAGCGTCTGGAAGCTGGGTGTTATTGCAGACCTCGACCTTTAGCAGCGGTAAGTCTCAGCTGAGCAGTGCGCGCCTGACAGTCCGGTTTCGCTGTGAGCAGGATGAGTGGCGTATCTGCCATTTTCAAACCGAAAGTTTGTTTAACCGGCCGGTAAAAACGCCCTGGGATCAGCCTGCTGATCTGCCAGTGCCTGAGTGACCGGCCTGTTCACTGAATAATGCAGTTAATAAAAGAACAATAGTTGGGGAATCCCATGAGCAATATGATCAATGTAAAAAATATCGCGGCTGATTACGAGAGTATGGTCAAGCCGGATAAAGTCCACACCTCTCTGTATTCTAATCCAGAGATCTTCGAGGAAGAGCTGGATAAGGTTTTTAACAACACCTGGGTCTGGGTCGGCCACGAGAGTGAAGTCCCGGAGGTGGGCTCCTACAAAACCGCGATGATCGGTCGTCATTCGGTGATTGTCAGCCGTGATCGTAAGCGCAATATTCATGTATTGCTGAATCGCTGTCGTCACCGTGCCGCCACGGTCTGTGAAGGCAAGCGGGGTAAAACCAAAAGCTTTATGTGTCCTTACCATGGCTGGGGATACTCTCTCGATGGTGCACTGCGGGCAATTCCCAAGCCGGAAGAGTATGAAGGCGTATTTGATAAGTCAGAACTGCCGTTGATCAGTCTGCGCTTTGAAACCTACCAGGGACTGATTTTTGCGACCTTCAAAGAGGATATCCAGCCACTGGAAGAGTTTCTCGGTGGGGCTAGAAAGTGGATCGACCTGTTTGTTAAACAGGGTGGCGGTTTCCCCCTGAAAGTTCTGGGTGATCATCGTTTCCGTTTTCCGGGTAACTGGAAAATTCAGCTGGAAAATACCACCGATGCTTACCACTTCCCAATTGTGCATAAATCTTTTGTCTCCTCCGTTGATGAACAAACCGCAGATATTTTCGACTTCCTGGACGGTGAAGGGCATGTAGAGGATCTGGGTAATGGTCACAGTGTGATGGTGATGATTCCTGAACTGGTCGATCTGGATCATGATCTTGAAGCCCCGATTCCCGAACGCTTCCAGGCGCTGGCGGATGAGCTGGCTGCTGAGGGACACTCCGATCTTGAGGTTCGTCGTATGGTGCGTGCGGTCGGCGGTTCCGGCTTCAACCTCAACCTGTTTCCCAACGTTGCCTGTTCGATGGCGTTTTTTCGCGTGCTGGCACCGGTCTCTGTGAATGAGACTGAGATCCATCATGTAGCGCTTGGTGGTGACGGTGCCCCGGAGGCATTTAATCAGATGCGTCTGCGATTGCATGAACATTTTCAGGGGCCGATGGGCTTTGGAACGCCGGATGATGCGGAAGCATGGGAACGGGTTCAGAAAGGTTCTCAGGCGGGTAATGGCGAGTGGATTCTGCTGAATCGCGGCCAGAACCATCTGACCACCAGTCCGGATGGCAATGTCTCCGGTGCGGTGTGTTCTGAGACCGGTATGCGCGCTGCTTACCAGCAGTGGAAAAAGATGATGACTGCCTGATTTGCCCGATTAAGAGGAGATATAAAAATGACAGATTTAAGTTTGCTGAATCAGGTGACCGCGTTTATTAGTATCGAAGCCGATATGCTTGATTTTGAAGAGTATAACGCGTGGCTGGATCTGTGGAGTGATACCGGTGTGTACATCGTACCGATCGATCCTAAAGAGACCGACTTTGCCAATACACTCAATTATGCCTACGACAAAGCCGAGATGCGGCGTTTGCGGGTGAATCGTCTGTTGAGTGGCGAAGCCGTATCAACCCAGACAACCGATAAAACCGTTCGTGGCTTATCCCGCTTCCGTATTCTTGAGGATAGCGACAGCCATGTGAGCGTGCGATGTGCCATGTATCTGAGCGAATGCCGTCATGGCAATCTGAAGAGCTATCCGGCCGATGTCACCTATAAGCTGGTGAAGACCGATAACGATTTCCAGATCGAAGAAAAGGTGATCCGTTTACAGAACTCAGATGCTTATCTGAGCAGCATTGGTTACATCCTTTAAGGGGGCGCAGATGACTGAGAAAACGCATACCGATCAGGTTGCTCTGGTCACCGGAGCCGCTCAGGGGCTGGGTAAAGCAATTGCTAAAAGCCTGTTTAATGCAGGGTTTGCGGTTGTCATTACCGATGCCAATGAGGGTGGTGCACAAGACACGGCCCTTGAGATTGATGTCTCCCAGGAGCGGGTGTTGGCGCTGAAGCTGGATGTGCTGCATAAAAATGATTTTTCTGATGCGCTTGAGGCTGCTGTCGCCCGTTTCGGCAAAGTCGATGCGCTGGTGAATAACGCGGCGATGACACCGACTACACCGGTGATGGAGATATCCCCTGAAGAGTTTGACAAGGTCGTCAGTGTCAACATGCGCGGAACCTTCTTCGGTTGTCAGGTGTTTGGCCAGTATTTTGCCGACAACGGCTATGGGCGGATCGTTAATCTGGCGTCACTGGCGGGACAGAATGGCGGCACTGCTTCCGGGGCTCACTATGCTTCCAGCAAAGGCGCCATCCTGACAATGACGAAAATCTTTGCACGTCAATTAGCAGAATCAGGTGTCACTGTTAACGCTGTGGCGCCGGGACCTATCGATCTGCCATCGGTACGTGCGCTGGTGCCACCCGAGCGTCTGGAGCAGATAATCAACGAGATGATTCCGGTGAAAGCGCTGGGTAATGCTGAGTTTGTCGCGGATATGGTGACGAAGCTGGCAAGTCCAGAAGCGTCTTTTGTCACGGGCGCAGCCTGGGATGTGAATGGCGGAATTTTCATGCGCTAAGGCGTTAAGACCTGCGCATTAAGTCGGGCCTGGAGTGCAGGCCCGGCAGTACGACTTTTTAAGGGTGAAATTATGAGCGAACAGCTGATTGATGTTGTTATTAGTAAGCGTGAAGACCAGGCGGACGCCGTAGCGGTCTTTGAACTGATGGCAAAAGATGGCAATAACCTGCCTGTTTTTGATGCCGGGTCCCACATTGATGTACATGTGACACCTGATATCGTGCGTCAGTATTCCCTCAGTAATGACCCTGGTAACAGTGCTGTCTATCGATTGGGAATCTTGAATGACCCTGCGTCACGGGGCGGTTCTGTTGCAATTCATAAGAACTTTCATGCGGGGGCTGAGATTCAGATCAGCGTCCCCCGCAACCACTTTCCTCTGGACCTGTCTGCAGAACGCACCATTCTGGTGGGAGGCGGTATTGGTATCACACCGATGCTGACCATGGCTTATACACTACGGGCGGCGGGTAAAGCGTTTGAACTGCATTACTGTTGCAGAACCCGCAGCAGTGCAGGTTTTCTCGATGAACTTGCCGCAGAGTTTGGTGATTGCGTAAAGCTGCACTTTGATGATGAGGGCGACGGGCAGCGTTTCGATCCTCAGGGGGCATTCGCTCCGGCGGCAGCTGATACTCATATCTATGTCTGTGGCCCTTCAGGCTTTATGGATTGGGTTATCGCGACCGCTGAAAACGCCGGATTCGGCAAACATAATATCCATTTTGAATATTTCAATGCTGATATCGACACCTCAGGCACTGCCTTCGAGGTGGTTGCTGAGCAGAGTGGTATCTCGGTCATGGTGGGTGAAAATCAGACCATTGTTGAAGCATTGGAAGCTGCGGGTATTAAGGTTGATGTCTCCTGCGAACAGGGTGTCTGCGGCACATGTCTTTGTGATGTGCTGGAGGGTACCCCCGATCATAAAGATAAGTTTCTCAACGAAGAGGAGAGGGAGGATAACGACCAGATTATCCTTTGTTGCTCACGGTCGAAAAGTAGCAAGCTGGTTCTGGATATCTGATTCAGGAAGCGGCAACAGATTCAGCTGCAGGACAGACGTTTAATTTCTGTGTCAGAAATAGAGGATGAACTGTCTGTATATAGTTGAAATGTAAACTATATACGGGAGGTCTTCTCAGGGTGGTTATCAACTTAAAGCGAGTGAAGCGGGCGATTTAATAAGCACTATTACTTTCAATAAAAATATAAAAATGAGAGCGATCAGGAGATTTTAAAATGAAAAAGTTTCTCAAGACAGTTGCTGTAGGAATGGTATTAACGGTCAGTCATGGTATAGCCAGCGCGGATACGACGCTGACGCTGTCCTCGTGGTTGCCGCCGACTCACCCGGTTGTATCACAGATGATTGTGCCCTGGAGCAAACAGGTTGAAGAGGTCACTGAGGGGCGCGTAAAAATCAATATTCTGGCTAAGGGGCTGGGGCATCCAAAGGTCCATTACGATATCGCCCGTGACGGTCTCGCTGATATTACCTATAGCGTTCATGGTTATACACCGGGGCGCTTTATGATGACTAAAGTGGTTGAATTTCCGTTTAGTGGTAACAGTGCCGAAGCGCTGTCAGTAGCATACTGGCGTGTGCATCAGAAATACCTGGCCAAAGCCAATGAGCACAAAGATACGCAGCTTCTCAGTGTCTTTACCCACGGGCCCGGCATGATCCACAACAGCCAGAAAACGGTTTCATCTGTAGCGGACCTGGACGGCATGAAGTTACGCGTCGGCGGTGGCGTTGTGAACGATGTGGCCACCTCACTGGGTGCGGTTCCGCTTCTGAAACCGGCGTCTAAAAGTTATGAACTGCTCTCCCACGGGGTTGCTGATGGCACACTTCTGCCGATGGAATCGGTTAGTGCATTTAAAATTGATGACATTGTAAAAAACACCACAATCGTTCCCGGTGGGCTCTATAACATCAGCTTCTTTCTGGTGATGAACCGTGATCGTTTTCACAGCCTGTCACAACAGGATCAGGATGCCATTATGAGCGTTTCCGGCGAAGCATTTTCTCAGCTTGCAGGGCGTGTCTGGGATGCTGCTGATAAAGCGGCACTGAAAAAGATGAAGGAAAACGGTAATGAGATCACCATTGCGGATGATCAGTTTATCGCCGACATAAAACAGCGTACATCCACCCTCGAGGCTGACTGGATTAAAGAAACCGAGCAGCGTGGTGTCGATGGTGCTGCTGCTCTGGCAGAGCTGCGTCAGATCACAGCAAGCTATAACAAGTAATCGGGGCCGTTTATGAGCTTCTTGAAATCTATCTTCAGGGCTCAGGTATGGATCCAGCCGTTCGAGTTTCTATTCGAACGGGTGCTTGCTTACACCGCAGCGTTGGCCATGTTTACTATGATGCTGGTGACGCTGGTGGATGTAATCGGGCGGGATCTGTTCTCTGCGCCCCTGCCGGGTGGCTTTGAAGTGACCGAGTTGTTACTTGCCTCACTGATCTTTTTAGGTTTGCCGATGGTGACGGCGGAAGGGTCCCATGTCGATGTCGATATTATGGATTCGACAATTCCGGCATTTCTGAAGCCACTGCAGGATATTGCTATCTGCATGGTTAACCTTGTCGCCTTTGCAACCCTGTCCTGGATGATGTGGAAACTGGCGATCCGCACGTATGAATATGAGGATACCACCGCTATTCTGCAGATCCCTTTTGCAGGTCTGGTGTTTCTGATGGCGGTTTGCTGTTCGTTGTCCACCTGGTCATTGATGCTGATGCTGGTGTTTAAGCGAGGCAGAAAGTTGTTCGGCCATGATCACAGCGGTGCTGCCGTTAAAGAGGTGGAGTAATCCTATGGAAATAAGTCTGATTGGCTTCGCCGCACTGCTACTGCTTATCTTTGCCCGTGTGCCGCTGGGTTACGCCATGGGCATTGTCGGGGTTTGTGGTTTTGCCTATGTGCAACAGGTGGAGTTTGGTAATCCCCGGGGCTGGGATGCGGCGTTAAACATGATTTCTCAGGTGTCCTTTGAAACCGGTTTATCCTACAGCTTGTCGGTGGTTCCGCTGTTTATTCTGATGGGGAACTTTATTACTGAGGCGGGATTATCCTCCCAGTTATATCGCGCCTCAAATGCGTTTCTGGGCCATTTTAAAGGTGGCTTAGCGCTGGCAACGGTGGTTTCCTGTGGCGCGTTTTCGGCGGTTTGCGGCAGCTCTATGGCGACTGCAGCCACGATGTCGAAGGTCGCGATGCCCTCGATGCGTAAGTATAAATATTCCGATGGCCTTGCCAGTGGCTCAATCGCTGCCGGGGGAACGCTGGGCATTCTTATCCCACCCAGTGTGATTCTGGTGGTCTATGGCATGATCACAGAAACGGATATCGGCAAGCTGTTTATCGCCGGGTTACTGCCAGGGTTGATCGGCATTATCTTCTATATGGCCGCCGTCAGTGTCACGGTAAACCTGAAGCCGGAAGCGGGGCCTGCGGGTGAGCGTTCCAGCTGGACTGAGCGTTTCGTCGCTTTCAGAAATGTCTGGACCATCTGTCTGCTGTTTCTTGTTGTGATGGGTGGCATTTACAGCGGTATTTTCACGCCTACAGAGGCGGCGGGTATCGGTGCATCCGGTGCTTTTATTATTGCGCTGTTCCGTCGTCGTCTGACCTTTAAGCGTCTGGTTGAAACACTGGTCAGTACGGTGCGTACCACAGCAATGCTGTTTTTTCTGGTGATCGGCGCGGTATTGTTCTCCAACTTCATCAATCTGGCCGGACTACCTGACTCGCTGCGCGATACGGTTCTGGGAATGGACCTGAGCCCAATCTGGGTGATTGTGGCAATTATCGCTATCTATGTGCTGTTGGGGTGTGTTCTGGAAAGTATGTCGATGATCCTGCTGACGGTCCCGGTGTTCTATCCACTGGTTCAGGCGATGGGTTTTGATCTGATCTGGTTTGGCATACTGGTTGTGGTCGTGACAGAGATCAGCCTGATAACGCCGCCGGTGGGGCTGAATGTCTTTGTGCTTAAGTCGGTGCTGCCGGATGTCAGATTAGCGACGATTTTCAAAGGGGTTACCCCTTTCTGGATCGCGGATATCGTGCGCCTGCTATTAATCGCTACGGTTCCGGCAATTTCGCTGATCCTGCCGGGCATGGTGGGGTAGAGCCAGAGCCCCTGGGAGAGGGAGGCGCTCTGGTTGGCGCCTCTGTAAGCGAAAATACAACAATAAACAGGGTTAAACCATGATCCCCGATATCAAAACAATTCTGTATGCATCCGACCTGGGTGATGGCTCGAAGAGAGCGTTTTATATGGCCGCGAAAGAGGCCTTTAAGCATAAGGCTAAGTTGGTCTTTCTGAATGTTGTTGAGCCGGTCAGCCCTTCAACGACAACCTTACTGGAAGGATATCTTAATCCACAGGTGATTGCCGGGATGCGTTCTGAAGGTTTCGCTAATCTGAAAGCGCTGATGGAAAGCCGTATCTCGGAATTCTGTCTTCGGGAGCTTTCCGACCGCGAGCCGTTGCCTGAACATCCGCTTGCCCGGATTGAGGAGGGGCCCGCTGCAGAAACCATTATTCAGGTTGCTGATGAACTGGATGCTGATCTGATTGTGATGGGAACGCGTTCCCGAACTCACTCAGTGCTGGGACGTTTTTTTATCGGTTCAACGGCACAGTCAGTGATGCAGCTGAGTAACCGGCCGGTGATGATTGTACCGATTGAAAATTAACGGTGTCGAGATCGGTGATAACAAATAGCCGGTCAAGACGATGCCAATACAGTGATGTAACTAATACAGCTCATAAAACAGCTCACAAAAATAACAATAAGAGGATTCACAAAATGAAAAAGGGTGTAATGCGTCCCGGTCATCTACAACTCCGGGTGTTGGATATCGAAGAGGCGGTGGCCCATTATCGGGATCTGCTGGGGCTGATTGAAGTTGAACGGGATAGTCAGGGGCGTGCCTACCTGAAAGGCTGGACCGAAGTGGATAAATTCTCCGTGGTGTTGCGTCAGGCGGATGAGCCGGGCATGGACTTTATGGCCTTTAAAGTGCTCAACAGCACAGTGCTGGAGCAGCTGGAGAGCGATCTTAAGGCCTATGGCTGCGATGTTGAGCATATTGCTGCGGGCGAGCTGAGTGGTTGTGGTCGCCGGATCCGCTTTGAAGCGCCGACCGGGCATCGTTTTGAACTCTATGCGGAGAAGGAACAGACCGGTAAGTGGGGCGTGTCTAACGTCAACCCGGAAGCCTGGCCGAGGGATCTGAAAGGGATGAAGGCCACCCGCTTTGATCACTGTCTGCTGTACGGGCCGAATGTGGAAGCCACCTATGCGCTGTTTCGTGATGTGCTGGGTTTCGATCTGGCCGAACAGGTGGTCGATCCGGAAGGTAACCGTGTCGCCGCGTTCCTGACGGCCAGCATGAAAGCTCACGATGTGGCGTTTATCGACTGTCCGGAGCCGGGTAAATTCCACCATGCCTCGTTCTTCCTGGAAACCTGGGAATCGGTACTGCGTGCTGCGGATCTGATCTCCATGACCAATACCTCTATCGATATCGGTCCTACCCGTCACGGCCTGACCCATGGTCAGACGATCTACTTTTTCGATCCGTCGGGTAACCGTAACGAAGTGTTCTGCGGTGGTGATTATCACTACCCCGATCATGAGCCGGTGACCTGGAAAGCTGAGGATCTGGGTAAGGCGATTTTCTATCATGACCGGGTGCTCAACGAGCGCTTTCTCAGTGTTCTTACTTAAGAGCTCTTATCCAAGTGCTCTGACCTGACCGGTTCGGGTTTCAGCGGCGTCCCGGTGTGAGTAGCAAGCGTTATTCACATCGGACAACTGCGGTTTTCTGTTTCATCTTGATATGAAAAACAGACCGTTTACAGATAATTTTATTAACAGCTGAAGGGGTGATTAACATGCCAATCGTAAATATTCAGATGATGGAAGGGCGTACTGATGAGCAAAAAACAGCGCTGATCCGAGAGGTAACTGATGCGGTGATGAGTGCTATCTCCTCACCGGAAGAGAGCATCAGAGTGTTGTTGCAGGAGATTCCTAAAAAACACTTTGGCATATCCGGCGTACCGGCCGATCAGTTGGGCAGGTAAATCATTCGGGGCGATAGTTCTAAAAGAATAAAAGGTGGTAAGTATGAGTATGCAAAATTTTGATGTGCGCGATTTTCGCCGCGCGCTTTCGCAATTTCCGACCGGTGTTACGGTTATCACAACAAATGATCAGCAGGGCCAGCCGATCGGTGTGACCGCCAGCAGCTTCAACTCTGTGTCTGTTGAGCCACCTTTGATTTTGTGGAGTATTGATAAGGGCGCGCACAGTCTGGCGGCCTTTGAAAACTCGGAACACTTTGCCGTGAATGTACTGAGTCGGGATCAGGTTGATCTGTCTAATCGGTTTGCCAGCCGTGGCGAAGATAAGTTTAAAGATGTTCTCTATGGCAAAGGTGTCGGTGACAGTCCGCTGCTGAACGATTATTCAGCCCAGTTTGAATGTAAAACCTGGGCTGTGTATGAAGGGGGCGATCATCTGATTCTGGTGGGTGAGGTGCTGGATTATCGCTATAACGACAGCAACCTGCCACTGGTATTTGCCCGGGGGAGCTATTCCGTCTCCAGCCAGCATCCGTCCACGGTTAAATACGATGCCGGAGACGAGTCCGGAGAGTTTATCTCAGACTATCTGCTGTATATGTTGCGTGAGTCCTATAATCGCTTCAGTTCGGATCTTTATCCGAAGTTGCAGGCACACGGCGGTGTTAACCCGGAAGAGTGGCGCATACTGGCGATGCTCCGTGATCATGGTGCCATGAAAACCGATGATCTGGCTCCGTTAGTGATGCAGCCAGCAGTGGCGCTGATACAGACTGCTGAGTGGATGCAGGACCGGGGACTGGTTCAGTTGGTCGACTGTTCGCTTAGTTTGTTGCCTGCGGGTATCTCGCTGGCCGATAAACTGCTGGATCTGGCCAAGCAACACGAAGCTGAAGTCCTGAGCGCACTGTCTGATGATCAGTCCAGACAGTTGAAAAACGGCTTACGAGCGATTATGGAAAGCCGCCCTTAAATACGGTTTTACCACTTGGCTTTTAACATAAATGGGCCGGGGCCTGAGTTTATTTTGAAACCCTGTCTGCCGTTTGAGTATGCTCAATGAAACAGATAAAACAGCACCATGTGTCTGGAGAGTTTGTTGCCTTAATGGCGCTGCTGATGTGCATGGTGGCGCTTTCGATCGATGCGGTTTTGCCGGGACTGAGTCCGATGGCGTCAGACCTGAATGTCAGCGATAGCAATGATATTCAGCTGGTGATTGCGATTGTCTATGCCGGTATGGCTGTTGGGCAGTTAATCTATGGATTTCTGGCCGATGCGAAAGGGCGCAAAGTCGCTATCTCTCTGGGAATTATGATCTTTGTGCTCGGTAGCCTGGTGGCACTGTTTTCAGATAACCTGGAGATGATGCTGCTTGGCCGTTTTCTGCAGGGGCTCGGTGCTGCGGGACCCAGAACTATCACCCTGGCCATTATCCGCGATCAGTATAAAGGCAATGAAATGGCCCGGGTGCTGTCGCTGGTGATGACAGTCTTTATCATCTCTCCGGTGATAGCCCCGCTGATCGGTCAGGGGATACTGTGGCTGTTCGGTTGGCGACAGATCTTTATTTTCCTGCTGGGTTTAGCCATTGTTGCCTGGCTATGGTTCTGGTTAAGGCAACCGGAGACGCTGGCCGTTGAGGACAGAGTGCCATTTTCAGTAAAAGAGACCCTGAGAAATCTGCGGCGTATGGTGAACGAGCGCGTTGCGGTTTATTACGTCGTTGCTCTGGGGTTTATCTTCGGTGCATTTATCGGTTTTCTCAACTCCGTTCAGCCGGTTTTGCAAGGGATCTATAAGATGGGTGCTGCCTTCCCGCTATTATTCGCGACTCTGACTATTAGCTTTGCGGGTGCCTCATACCTGAATTCACGCTTAGTGATGCGCTTTGGCACGAAACGACTAGCGCTGAGTGCCGCTGTGATGGTGGTGTTGCTCTCGTCTGTTATGTATCTAATTGCATTGATGTTGCAGGGCGTTCCGCCGCTCTGGGGGTTGATGATCTACCTCGGGATAACACTGTTTTTTGTCGGGCTACAATTTGGTAATCTTAATGCCATGGCGATGGAGCCGTTCGGCCATATTGCAGGTACCGCATCGGCAGTGATTGGCAATGTCTCAACCCTGCTGGCGGTGGTGTCAGGCACCCTGGTGGGACAACTGCTTGATGGCACTGTGTTACCTTTAGTGGCGGGGTTTGGTTTATTGGCCAGTGGTTCTGCGCTGTTCATTCACAGAGCAAATGTCATTCACAGCCAGCGTCCTGTTGAATTAGTTAAGTCATAGGAAGGTTTTATGTCTACTCCATACGAACTGCTAGGCGGTGAGAGCGGTGTCAGAGCGCTGGCGAATGAGCTTTACAAGGTGATGTCGCAACGCACTGAAGCCAGCACGATTCGCGCTATGCATGCAAAAGATACGACGGAGGTTGCCGAAAAACTGTTCATGTTTTTATCTGGCTGGCTGGGTGGCCCTGATCTCTATTTTCAAAAGCATGGGACGGTCTGTCTGTCGAGTCAGCACGCCAGGTTTGATATCGGCAGTGACGAACGGGACCAGTGGTTACGTTGCATGGATCAGGCACTGGTAAATCTGAATGCTTCAGATGAACTGATTCATATGTTGAAAGAGCCTGTTTTCAACCTGGCCGAGATGATGCGTAACGCTGAATAGCGGGGCAGTTATCCTTTTTAATCCGGGCTTTCTTACGCTGAGAAAGCCCATATCCTCTTCTTGTTATATTTCGTTACATCTTCATACAACATTATACATTTCCACGAAATCTGGTTTACACCCTGAAGTTACTCTGTTTCCTGTGCTCAGTCTGTCCTGACCTGTATAGAGTTCTCCCCTTCGAACTCTGACAGGTTAATCGGCAGTCACTGCAAGACAGCGGCGAAGATCCGCTGCCTGACGATTATAAAAATATCGCGTGTTCGCGGAGGAAATATCGATGAAGAAATCAAATGGCCATAACCTGTCTGGTTACCTGCTATCTGCTGCGGTTGCTGCAGCAACTGCAGCCATGGCTATGCCGGCACAGGCTTACAACCTTTACTCACAGGATGGGACTGAGGTTAATCTGGATGTGGAAGCTGTTTTTGGTGTGTTCAGCAGTGATGAAACCTATGGTAATAGTGAATCAGAACCAGGCTGGCAGGAAGGCTATATTAAGTACGGTTTTAGTGGGTCACGAGATCTGAGTAATGGGGCATCCCTGTTCGGCGCTGCTAATGCTGTGTCTTCCGGTACCTGGGGGGATGGAGATGCCGCCGGTCTGACCACCGGAGACGAAAATAAAACCAAAATTGAGGACCTCTATATCGGGGTGCGCACCGACATGTTTGAACTCTCTGTCGGTCGTCAGAATCTGACCATCGGTGATGGTTTTATTCTTAATGGTGATTCTCTTAATTTAGGTAAAGGCCTTGAGGGTATTGACCCTGCGTTTGAGCCTGACCGTGGTGGTGCCTACTGGCTGGCGGCCCGTAAAGCATTTGATAAAACCGTGGTTGCCCGTGTTGGCGGTGATGATGGAGTTCGCTCAGACATTTTCTGGATTGAGTCGGATAATGCCGGACAGGCCAGTACGGAGCTGGCGGGTGTCAACCTTGAATATGTGACTGAAAAAGGCACCTTTGGCGCGATGTATATCAAAGGCCTGGGTGTGGATGCTGGTGAAGCTGCATTCATGGGGCTTGAGGGGCGTGACGGCCAGAAAACCATCAGCGTTCGCTATCAGGGTAATGCCGGTGTTGAAAACCTGTTCCTCTCTTCTGAGTACGTATCTCAGGAAGATGGTGTAACCGGTGATGACACGAATGCCTGGTATGCTGAAGCGGGCTGGACCTTTGCTGATGCGCCATGGGCTCCAAGCGTTAACTACCGTTTCACGAGCTATGATGCAGGCTATGATCCACTGTTCTTCGGCTTTAACCGTGGCTACGGCACCTGGTTCCAGGGCGAAGTGGCTGCAAACTACGCCGGACCTTTCGGTACGGGTACCGATATTAACTACCTCGGTGTAACAGCACATCCTACTGAGATGCTTACAGTGGGGGCCGGCTACTTCAACTTTGAAGATAAGAATGACACTGATGCTGTGGACCTGTCTGCGAATGAACTGAATATCTGGGCTGAGTGGGTGGCGATGGATCATCTGATTATCAGTCCGGTTCTGGGCTTCTACACCCCGGATAATGCCAACAGTTCGCAGGGTAACGATAACACCAATACCTATGCACAGATTATCGCAATCGTGCCGTTCTGATTACATAACTATAAAAAAACAGGGCTTCGAAAGGGGCCCTGCATTTCTCCAACAAAGGAATATGAGTATGAAAGAGTATTCACTGATGATTAATGGTCAGAAGACCGCGCCTCAGGGTGGTTTTTTTGACGTTCTGAACCCGGCGACCGAAGCAGTGGTTGCTCTCTGCCCTCAGGCAAGTGTTGAACAGCTGGATGAAGCGGTCAGTGCCGCACAGGCATGTTATGAAAGCTGGCAGCACTCCAGCGATGCCGAGCGGAAAAAGTTGCTTCATGATATCGCTGATCGTATTGAGGCGAATGCTGCTGAGCTGGCACAGATTATCGTTGAGGAACAGGGTAAGCCGCTGTTTCTGGCACAGATGGAAGTCGGCGGCGCTGTTGCCTGGACCCGTGCGACCGCAGAGCTGGAAATGCCTGTGGATATTCTTGAAGACAGTGACACTAAACGGGTTGAGGTACATCGTAAGCCTCTCGGCGTCGTTGGCTCTATCACGCCGTGGAACTGGCCACTGATGATCGCTGTCTGGCATATCATGCCGGCGATTCGTTCCGGTAATACGGTGGTTTCTAAACCCTCCGGCCTGACACCGCTGAATACCATCCGTCTGGTGGAGATTATCAATGAAGTCGCGCCTCCAGGGCTGGTCAATGTCGTTACCGGTGAAAGTGGTATTGGCAGCGGTATGACCCGACATCCGGGCATCCGCAAAATTGTATTTACCGGATCGACCCCAACCGGGCAAACCATTATGCGCGGTGCCGCCGATAACCTTAAACGTCTGACTCTGGAACTGGGCGGAAATGATGCCGGTATCGTGTTGCCAGATGCTGATCCTGCGGTAGTTGCCGAGGGTATTTTCCAGACAGCGTTCCTCAATATGGGGCAAACCTGCGCCGCGTTGAAGCGTCTCTATGTGCACGACTCTATCTATGAAGAACTGTGTGAAAAACTGGCTGATGTCGCCGCTAAACAGGTGATGGGTAACGGTCTGAACGAGGGGGTGACTTTTGGGCCGGTACAGAACCGTGCTCAGCTGAATCTGGTAAACGAGCTGGTGGAAGATGCCCGCGCCAATGGTGCCCGGATTATCTGTGGTGGGTCGCCGATGGACGGTGCCGGATACTTTTATCCCCCGACGCTGGTTGCTGATGTGACTGACGGCTGTCGTCTGGTCGATGAGGAACAGTTCGGCCCGGTTTTGCCAATTATCCGTTACAGTGATGTTGAGGATGCGATCAAACGCGCCAATGCTGCAGACGTGGGGCTGGGTGGATCTGTCTGGTCGTCTGATATTGCTAAAGCGACTCAGATTGCCGGTCGTCTGGAGTGCGGTACCGCCTGGGTTAATGGTCATGCCGAGTTGCTGCCTTATGCGCCTTTCGGTGGCTGTAAGATGTCAGGCTTCGGCGTTGAGTTTGGTCAGGAAGGTCTGATGGAATACACCTCTGCGCAGGTTCTTAATATCAATAAATAATTATTGATGCTGAGTGCGCAGCGCTGAATAGGAAGCAGCCCGATTAAGTGATAAAGGCTGCTCTCTGTTATCTCTGTTTATGCTTATCTCGCCTCTGTTTATCAGAATTTTCTGTTAAATCTTGTCTCTTGATCGCCCTGCCGGGAGCGTATCCCGGTGCTTTCTTCCTGGTTAAAAGCGGAAGCTTTGCCCCTCTGATGAGGGGCTTTTTTTTAGCCTTTAAAAGCTATTCGCTGGTTTCGCTCTGCTGACTAAACTGACGCAGCGCCTCAAGACCGCTAGTCACCAGGCTCTGCAGTTCGTCGCAGGTGGCTGGTGTGATTACTTCTTCATCCATTTCTATCGCTTTACTCCGCACGGCCAGTGCTCTCAGACCAAAATTAGCCGCTGCGCCCGCCAACTGATGGGCGAAACTTTGCATCGCCTTAACATCCTCAGCCTCGTATGCCTGCTGCATCTTCTCAGTCAGTTGGCGGCATTGCTGTTCAAGTTGATCAAGCAGACGGATAAATTTCTCACGGCCTAACATGCTGCAATGCTGACTAACCAGATGTTCATCGAGAATGGTCATAACCGTATCTGAAGGACTATGTACTGAAGGGTTAAGCTCTGTATTTTTAAGCGCTGACGGTTGTTGAGTCAACAACCGTTGCAGCTCGGTATACTGCAATGGTTTGCCAATCACCGCATCAATCCCCGCTGCATGATAGTTGTTGATCTCCGCTTCGGTAATACTGGCGGTCAGCGCGATCACCCGTACATTGGCTTTTTCCGGCATGTGATGCTGGCGGATTCTGCGGGTGGTTTCCATGCCATCCATATCCGGCAGGTGGATATCCATCAGTACCAGATCATAGTCGTGCTGATCATGTTTCTGCAGGGCGGTATAACCGTTTTCGGCGATCTCGACCCGATGGCCATCGCTTTCTAACAGTCCTTTCGCCACCTGTTGATTGATAACCGTATCCTCGACCAGCAAAATATGGAGTGGTTCCGGAGCCTGGATGGCTGGCTGACTGAGTATTTTGGTCTCTTGTTCCGTCGTGGCTAACGCATAGGGGATAGAGAACCAGAACTGACTCCCGTGTCCCGCGATGCTGCTAAAACCGATCTCGCCCTGTTGCAGTTCAACCATTTTCTTACTGATGGCAAGTCCCAGACCGGTGCCACCATACCGGCGAGTGATAGAGGAGTCTGCCTGGGAGAAGTGCTGGAAGATCCGGTGGTGCGACTCTTCAGGAATACCTATACCACTATCTTCAACCGTAAAGCGGATCTCGGCGGTCTGATCACTCTGACGGGCGTTGACCAATATTTTAATGTAACCCTGCTGGGTAAATTTAATGGCATTGGCGCAGAGGTTCATCAATACCTGTACCAGGCTGCGTCGGTCACCGAAAACCCTGTCGGGAAGCGAGTCACTGATAGCCAGTTCAAGTGACAGACGTTCTTCCAGTGTCATTGGCCGCAGCATCAACTCCAGTTCATTGAGCACCTGCCTGACGGAGAAGGGAGCGTTGTGCAGTTCCACCTGACCCGCTTCTGCCTTGGTGAAATCCAGGACATCATTAAGGATTGACAGGAGGTTCTGACCGGATTGGTAGATCGCCTCGACCTGTTCTCGCTGATCAGGGAGAAGGTTGCCTTTATTGAGTAGCTGAGCCATCCCCAGAATGCCGTTCATGGGCGTTCTGATCTCGTGGCTGATGGTTGCCAGGAATTCAGACTTCGCCTGACTGGCGGCTTCTGACTTCTGTAGATTCAGCTGTGCCTGTTCTTTCGCTTTTCGTTCGGTGATATTGGTCAGCGAACCTTCGTAATAGACAACATTGCCTTGCTCATCCAGTTCCCGGCGAGCAGAGATGGATACATTTACCGGGGTGCCATCGCGGCGCAGCCACTCGGTTTCGAAACCGAGCACCCGATTATCTGCAGATAACTGATTGAGGAAACTGTGCAGATCGATGCTATTGGCAAAGCACTGACTGCCAATATCGGTGATGGTGTGAAGAAACTCCTGTGGGTTGGAATAGCCTAACAGTTCAGCCAGCGCCGGGTTAGCGGAGATAAAATGCCCCTGCGCACTGGCCCTGAAAATGGCTTCAACGGTGTTTTCAAACAGTGAGCGAAACTCCTGTTCTGACTGTTCCAGGCTGGAGTATAGCTTGGCGTTTTCGATGGAGATGGCCGCCTGGGCCGAGAGAATTTGCAGGGTTTCCATTCGGGATGGGTCAAATACATTGCGGCTTTCATTATTCTCCAGATAAAGCAGGGCGGTCAGCTCTCCGTGGTAGAGGATCGGCATGCAGAGTAATGACCGGGGCTTATACTGGCGCAGATAACTATCCTGCATAAACATCTCGTGAGTGTGGGCATCACTGAGGACCACGATCTCCTTGGTACGGGCGGCATAATGGACAATACTGGCCGGCAACGTAGTGCAGTCATCCAGGGTGAGGCCCTTGAAGAACCGGGGTGGCTGATCCAGCTCGGTTTCTGCTTCGATATAATATTCGTCCCGCTCTTTGAGAATCAGAATTGCCCGCTGGGCTCCGGCACTCTCCAGCGCCAGCGCCATCAGCCTGCCAAGCAGTTTCTCCAGTACAATTTCATCGGAAATGGCCTGGGAGGAGCGGATTACCGAGATGGTATCCAGCTGTTGATTAGAAAACGTTTCTCCGTCATCAGCGTTGGTCAGTGCCAGGTTTTTTTCGTTGTTGCTGATACTGCGACTGGCAAAGAGTTCCGGATAGCGGTTTTGTAACTGTTGTAGTTTTGGCTTTACCTGCAACCGCTTATATGCGTTCCAGGCATCGTTGAGATAAGTGCTGGCAATATTTTGTTTATCCCACTCCAGATAGCATCTGCCAGCCATCTCTGTGGCCAGGGCGGCCATCAGATAAAAATGGTTACGCTGAGCTGAGCTGATTGCAGCATCATAATAGTCCATTGCTTTATGGTACTGGCCAGTGGCCCGATACAGCTCGGCTTGCAGCAATGAGGCAAAATGCTGATGGTTTTCAGGGCAGTGACCTGCCAGTCGTTTTGCTTTACGCAACGTGTTGCGCGGACGTTTCAGCTTATGGCTTTGCTGGAGAATACTGATATCAGAGAGCAGGGCGAGCCTGGACAGAGCGGTCATATATTCAAAACAGGGAGAGGAATAGGTGCCGACAATATGTGGCAGATAGGGGGCCCCTGTTTCGCAATGCCAGTTAGCCTGTTGATAGTCTTCAAAAATAAAGCAGAGTAGCGAGCAATAGTGGTGATAGGTGGCGATCGCAGTGCGATGATCTTCATGGTGGTGTTCTTTGAGCATCGTCTGGTTGAAAAAACGACCAAATAGCTGGGTCGGGTCTTCATTTTTTCCTAGCAGGTTATCAATCGCCTGCAATGCCTGGAGTGAGTATTGTATAGACGGTTTTTGCCCGTATTGCAGTAGTGAGTTGGTGTAGTTTTCCAGTGTTGGTTGAATCTCTGCGAAATTCTCAGTCTGGGTAAACGCATACTGAATCCAGGCCGCGAGACTGTAACTGCCCCACTCAATATCGCCGCAGTTCAGCGCTTGTTGATGTCCTTCCATCAGCGAACTCAGTGAGTTCTGCAGTGGCTCTTTCCAGTGCCGTATATAAGAGTCGAACAGTGACATGGTGCGATGATGCAGCAGCCGGTCAGGCTGTTGCTGATCGATCTCTATAGCGATGGAACCTAACTGATAGCCCTGCTCAATCGCTGAATATTTGCCACACAGAATGCCCCCATAACCGGCAAAAGCCATGGGCGAATGTGCCGTCATTCCCCGGGTGAGAGTTAGCTCAACCTCCTTGGCCATCACCAGTGGCCGCAGGGCGGAGCTGGAAAACTTGACCGCCCCGAACATGCTGGCCAGAATCGACAGGGCCGCCAGATCACGGGGGTCCTGCATCGGTGATGCGTTGATGATCTGCTCCCGGTTGCGTCGCTGCAGCAGCCACTGCGTTCTCAGAACCCCTTGCCAGATATGTCGTTTGCTGGGTTTTGATGGCAGCTCTACCCCCAGCAGTTTAAGCACCTGCAGGGCGACTTTCATCGCCTGGTCGAACTGGTTTCTGGCGATATGCGACTGAATTCTGATCTCGAAGACTTTGACCCGGTCCAGTTCGTTTTCACTGTTGCGGATTACCTCATCGATCAGCGTGTTCATCTGCTCATACTGGGAGCGGATATAGGCGGCTTCGGCGCCACTTTTATAGAGGGTTAAGGTCAGCTCGTAATGCTGTTGCCAACTGTTCTCGGGAAGTAGCTCTATACCTGTCTGAAAATACTCCTGAGCGGCATCGAAAGCCGCTGAATCCAGCGCCTGGGTTCCGGACTGGCAGTTCAGCGATGCCAGCTCGGTCAGCTCAGCAGTGGACTCAATAAGATTACGGGCACTGTTCAGGTGGTTAGTGATCTCAAAGACCAGCCTGCTGTTTTGATCAGGAAAACGCTGTTGCAAAAGCCGGCCGATCTGCAGGTGCAGGTGTTGCCGCTGACTTTCCGGAATCAGGGAGTAGGCGGCCTGCTGAATCCGGTCATGTACAAAGCGGTAGCGGTGACGTTCGAAGCGCAGTCCTGAGTGGCTTGAGTAGTTGATATCCAGCGGAATGAGCAACCCTTCACGCATGGCGTCCATCAGGTTTTCAGTGGTGCTGTGAGGACTCTGTTCTAAGACAACGGCGAGGGTATTGAGATCAAAAGGACTGCCGATACAGGCCGCCATCTGCAGAGCTTTCTGACTCGCATGAGACAGTTTCTGTATCTTGCTGACCATCAGGTCGATGACGTTATCGCTCATCTCCCGCGACTGGATTTTTTGTTCATCCCATTGCCAGCGGTTGCTTTGAAAGCGGATAAGCCCTTCATCATGCAGAGAGTAAAGCAACTGGATGAGGAAAAACGGGTTGCCCTGGGTCTTCTCCAGACAGATCTGAGCCAGCTCGGTACAGTGCTGCGGTTCGGTTCTCAGAGTATCTGCAATTAGTCTGATAATCTGAGACTTATTTAACGGCTCAAGGAGAATCTCACTGATGTTACAGCTGCCCTGTTTTATCTTACTGATAGCCTGTGTCAGCGGATGAGTAGGGCCGACCTCCTGGTCCCGGTAGCTGCCGACAATCAGAAGGTTTGACATATCACCCTCTTCACACAGTGAGGTGATCAGGTTGAATGACGCCAGATCCCCCCAGTGAAGATCATCGAGAAACAGCAGCAGCGGGTTTTTTGCGGTTGCAAATACACTGAGCAGTGATTTGACCAGTCGGGAAAAGCGGTTCTGTTCTTCCAGGATAGAGAAGCGGGGCTTATTTTCCTGGGGGCCGATAATCAGTTCCAGTTCCGGAACCAGGCGGATCAGCGCATGGGCATTCTGTCCCAGCGCAGTCAGGATTTCATCCCGGTAGACCGTAATCTCCTGTTCGTTCTCGGTTAACAGCTGCCGGATCAGGCCTTGTAGTGCGAGAAAAATACCGGAGTAGGGACGGGTGCGGCGGAACTGATCAAACTTGCCGCTGATAAACCGGCCGTTCTGCTCATGGATATAGTGGCGCAGCTCGTGAACCAGACTCGACTTTCCCACGCCGGCGTACCCGGTAATCAGAATAAGCTCCTGACGCCGCAGATTCGCCTGGTCGAAACTGTTACGCAGTTTCTGAATGGTTGCCGCACGTCCATAGAGACGTTGAGGGATGGAGAAGTGTCCAGAGATATCTTTACGGGCAAGACTGAACAGCGGGATACTCTGTTGCTGAGTCCAAAGCGCCAGACAGCGTTTCAGATCCTGAGAGATACCGAAGCTTGACTGATACCGCTCCGAGGCATCTTTTGCCATCAGTTTCAGGATAATCCGGCTGATCATCTCCGGTATTTCCGGTTTGACTTTATGGGGCGCCTGGGGGTGTTTGGCAATATGGTTGTGGATCAGTTGCAGACGATCTTTGCCCGTAAAGGGAGGACGGCCGCAGAGTAATTCATAGAGGGTGACACCCAGGCTGTAAAAGTCACTGCGAAAATCGATATGCCGGTTGATCCGCCCGGTTTGTTCCGGTGCCATATAGCGCAGGTCATCAACGGAGAGTTGTTGTGAGTTCCAGCTGGCCTGTTCCCGGGTCAGTCGGGTGGCAATGGCAAAATCGATCAGCTGTACCTCTCCGTTCTCCGGTAACCAGAGAATATTATCCGGCGAGAGTTTTTTATGTATCACCCGTTCGCTGTGAAGGCGTCCCAGCAGATCGCAAAGCGCGATCGCCATAGGCAATATCTGTTCCCAGGAATACTGCTTTTTCAGCATCATCTGTCTCAGGGATGTGCCTCCCCGGTCCGGGAATACCAGCGTCGAGAGATTGTTAATGCTGGTCTGAATCAACGGCGGGACAATACCATCAACCTGGAGGCTGCTGAGCAACTCAAACTCATGGTCAAAGCGGCCGATATCTTCGGGAGTTGATGAGCTTTTGTTAAGCTGTTTGATGATGACCGGTTGAAGATCATTATCCCTCAGCGCCCGGCTAACCGTGCAGTGTTTGCCCCGGTGAATAATCGTCTGGATCGTAAAGCCGGGAAGATGATACATAGGTTAGCCTATCTCCCCGGCGAACATATAGCCTGCACCGTGGGCGGTAAGGATAAAGTGTGGATCAAGTGGGTTATCATTAAGTTTGCGTCGCAGACGCCCGATCAGCACATCGACAGAGCGGTCATTGGGGGTCCACTCCCGATCGTGAATGGCATCCATCAACTGGTCCCTGCTGAGTACCTGTCCACGACGACTGATTAGTGCGTTTAATAGCTTGAATTCGCCTTCTGGCAGACGTTCAGCGGCAGCTTCAGGACTTTCCAGTAAGCGTTTGCTGCAATCCAGAATCCAGCCCTCAAACTGTATCAGGTGTGTTACTTCTGTCTCCGGTTTGCCAGACTGATCGGTGACCCGCCAGATCAGGTTCTTAGCCCGCACCAGAAGTTCACGGGGGGCAAAGGGTTTGGTGACATAGTCATCGGCACCCAGTTCAAGCCCGACAATACGGTCGATCTCATCGCCTTTGCTGGTGACGAGGATAATACCGACCTTGGAGTGAGCTCTGAGTTCACGTGTCAGCGTGAGTCCGTCTTTGCCGGGCAGATTGATATCCAGCAGCACCAGATCGATTCTCTCATCGAGCACTTTCTGCACCAGGCTTTCGCCATGATCGGTCTCACTCACCCGGTAGCCTTCGTTTTCAAAGTAACTGACCAGCAGGGAGCGGGAGGCAAAATCGTCTTCTACTATTAGGATATGTGACGGTTCAGTGGGAGGTGTCATGGTCAGCAACTATTATCTTTTATTATGGTTTTATCAAACAGATGATCAGAGTTTAGCAAGCTGCAGAGTTTGATAACAGCATTCCTTAATCAGTCGTTAAACGGTTGATTCAGTATAAAAACTCTTTATCTGACAAATAGTTATAGGAGTATGTGCGTTGCATTGTTACATCCTGTTACATTAGATAACAACTTAGCACAAATTCACGGAAATTCATTTACACCCGACGGTTAGGTTAGTTGGAGTTGGGAGACCGGCGAACTAAAAAAACGATGAGGGCCTGTATCTGTTCCGGGTTGCCGCAACAGATGCTGCACAGAAAATTCTTACAGGAGTGATTGGCCTTGAACAATAATAAATCCAAGCATGCACTACTCAGTGTGAGTGCACTGGCACTGATGGGGACTATGCTGACCCCGGCGGCGTCCTGGGCGATGGATGGTGAGACAGTGATTCAGGAAAAATGTCTGAGCTGTCATACGCGCACCGGAAACCCCGAAACGCCATATTCAAGAATCAGTCAGCAGCGTAAAACGCCTGAAGGCTGGCAGATGACGCTGCAGCGAATGCAGCATCGGAACGGCTTGGTGCTCTCCTCTGAAGAGACTCAGGCAGTGATCAGATACCTGTCTGATACTCAGGGGCTGGCGCCTTCTGAAGCCGCTCCGTTCCGCTATGTGCTGGAACAGCAGCCAAACGTTGTTGAAGACGTTGATCCGGCGTACGCAGAGATGTGTGCCCGTTGTCACTCCAACGCTCGTTTTGGCTTACAGCGTCGCACCGAGGGCGAGTGGAAAGAGCTGGTGAATACCCATATGGCGATACATCCCACTACCGAGCTACACGCTCTGGCACGGGATCGTCGTTGGTACGATATCGCCCTGAATGAAACAGCGCCTAAGCTGGCGATGGATTATGCCTTCAATGATGTAGCCTGGAAGCAGTGGCAGAAAGTCGCTAAACCCAAGCTGGAAGGAAGCTGGTCTGTCGCGGGCTATATGCCTGTGAAGGGTGATTACAGCGCTGTTCTGAAGGTAGTGGAAACCTCAGATAATAAGTATTCCGTTACGCTGGATGGCCATTATGCCGATGGTTCTTTACTGCGTGGCAATGGCGCCGCTCAGGTCTTTTCCGGTTACGAGTGGCGTGCGGGTCTGACGATTGATGGTGTCAGCATGCGTCAGGTTCTGGCTGCCTCTGCAGATGGCACCTCTCTGACCGGCCGTATGTATCAGAGTGCCCACGATGAGATCGGAGGTGAACTGAATGCGGTCAATGGTAGTGCCATCGTTGGTCTGTCACCGTCTGCCCTGAAGCAGGGTGAAACATCTCAAGTCACCATTTTTGGCGGCTATCTGAAAGGCAGCGTCAATCTGGGTGCCGGTGTCAAAGTCGTTAAAGTCCTGTCCCGTGATGCTGACCGGGTTGTGGTGGAGGCAAAAGCGTCTGCTTCAGCATCTGTCGGAATGCGTGATGTAGCAGTGGGCGCAACGAAAGCTAAAGCGCAACTGGCTGTCTATGACAAGGTCGCAGCCGTGCAGGTATCTCCACCTCAGTCGCTGGCGCGAATTGGTGGTAACGGCGGCAAGCTTCCGAAGGTGCAATCAACCTACCGCGCTCTGGCGTTCAGCGCCGGTGCCGATGGTCAGCCTGGCACTGACGACGATATGCGTCTGGGTTATATGCCTGCCGCCTGGTCGCTGAAACCACAGAATGAAGTGGCGGAAGAGGATCGGGATGTTGAGTTTGCCGGAACCATCGACAGCAACGGAATCTTTACACCCGGTGATGCCGGTCTGAACCCACAGCGCAGGATGTCTACCAATAACGTTGGCATGTTGAAAGTTGTGGCGTCAGTCAAAGACGGCGACAACACCGTTGAGGGTGAATCAGACCTGCTGGTGGCTGTACCGAGCTATATCAAACGCGCCATTCAGTAACACGGATAACAACCGCCAACATCTGTTGTAGCGAATAACAAGAAGAGAGACTGAAAATGGGATCTTTAACTCTGGTAAAACCCAACCTGCATCTGGTTGATGTAGAGGAACGCAGGATGTTGTTCCATGTGCCGACCAGCAGCCTGTTTGAGCTGGATGGGCTGGGACGGGAGCTGATCGAACTGTTCTCATCTGAAACGGAAGTGTCTGCACTGCAGATTCGTGACCGCTTTGATGGCCGGTTCAGCGCCGGTGATGTGGTAGATACTCTGGAAGAGTTAAAGACGCTGAAGATCATTGCTGAAGCGGGTACCTGGGCTCAGATCAATAATGAGCCAAAGCCGGTGAAGCAGTTTCCGCTGACCACCATCGTACTGAACACCAATACCGGTTGTAACCTCAGCTGCACGTACTGCTACAAAGAGGATCTGACCACCCCGTCAAAGGGTGACAAGATGAGCTTTGACACAGCGGTGCAGTCGGTTGAGATGATGCTGAAAGAGTCTCCGGACCAGCGTCAGTACAACGTGGTGTTTTTTGGTGGCGAGCCACTCACCAACATGCCGCTGATCCGTAATGTGGTGGCCTACTGTGAAGAGCGTTTCGCGACGCTGGAAGCGGAGGTGAGTTTCACCATGACCACCAACGCCACCATGCTTAACGAAGAACTGGTGGACTGGTTTAACGAGCACCGTTTTGGCCTGACTATCTCGATGGACGGTCCCAAGGCGATGCACGATAAAAACCGAATTACCGTGGGCGGTCAGGGCACTTACGATGTGGTAAAGCAGAAGGCGCAGATGTTGCTTTCCCGCTATACCGCACGGCCGATCGGTTGCCGGGTTACTCTGACCCGGGGTATTACCGATGTGGAAGCGATCTTCGACCATCTTTATCACGATCTTGGTTTTTCTGAAGTCGGATTTGGCCCGGTCACCTCCGGTGATATTACCTCTTTTAACCTCACTGCCGAAGAGATGGTTGAGGTCTTTGCCGGAATGAAGCGTCTGGGGCAAAAGTATCTTGATGCTGCTCTGGAAGGCAAAAATCTGGGTTACGGCAATATGCATATGCTGATGACCGATATCCATGAGGGCAACAAGAAACAGCTGCCCTGTGGTGCCGGTGTTGGCTTGCTGGCGGTGGATACCAAAGGCGGTATCAACCTGTGCCACCGGTTTACCGGGTCTGATCAGCCATTATTCGGCGATGTCAGTGAGGGGCTGGATAAACCGGCGCTGGCTGAGTTTGTCGAAACCCGTCTTGATCGCAGTGATACCGGTTGCGAAACCTGCCGTATCCGCAATATCTGTTCCGGCGGTTGTTATCACGAAAGTTATGCAAAATACGGTGATGCGACCGTACCCTCCTACCATTATTGCGATCTGCTACGTGACTGGGTTGATTTCGGAGTCGAGGCGTACACCCGCATCATGATAGAGAATCCGGGCTTTTTTGAAGCCCATGTCTCTCCTAGAAGGAGTGCTTAAATGAAACATCTGAAGTCGTTTAACAAAAAAGCGAAAATGCTTGATCAGACTACCTCCCCGGATCAGGTGGAAGAAGTCGTCGCGATGCAGTCTGTGGTGGGCTGTACCTCCACCAACGATCCGGGCTGGGAAGTCGATCCCTTCGGTGGTCTGGGCTCCCTGTGTCAGCCGATGGAATCCGACCTCTACGGTTGTGCTGATGCCTGTTGGTGGCCGGCCCAGGTGCCCGACACCATGAGCAACTATCCTGACTGGTCTCAGGATGTGTCTAAGGCCAATGAAGACTGGCGCAAGCTGGATGGCATTTTCCCGGAAGAGCAGAAGTAACGGAGGCGCAGATGAAATTTACCCATAAAATAAAAGCCGCAGCGCTGATTGGCGCTGTGAGTACGGTTGCGCTGATGTCCGGTTGTTCAATGAACCCATCCGCATCGCTCAATGGTATGAAAGGTGGTGGTCATGAGTATTTGCTGACGGTGACCCGTCCGAACCAGCTTCATGTCATCGATACGGAAACTAAACAGGTTATTCGCAGCTGTGATGTCCCCGGTATTTTTGGTCAGGGTACCGTTGAACCCTCGCCGGATGGTCGGATCGCCTACGTCGGCACCAATAAATGGGAAGACGTTGCCGGATTTGATATTACCAACTGTGAGATGGTCTTCTTTGCCAAACAGTCGGATAACAATGTCACGGTAAAAAGCTTTGTTTCTCTGGCGGTCAGCCGGGATGGCAAGGAGCTGTACACCATACAGAACCCAACCCGTAAACTGAATGACCGGTATGAAGTGATGCAGCCTCAACTGGCTGTTTTCGATACCAGTGCCGGACTTGATGCCAAGCCGATCAGAACCTTTCCGGTAGACCGGCAGATTACTAAAATCATGGCGATGGATACCGGTGAAGTTATCCTCGGTGGTAATGATTTGCAGGCGATCAATCCGCAAAACGGTGAGATTCGTATGCTGAGTAAGCTGCAGAACTGGGATAGAGCTGGTGATAAGTGGGTGCAGCCCGATGCGTTTGCTATGCATTCCTTGGGAGAGCATGTTGATGAGTTTATCATGCCGTACTTCACCATTAAGTGGAATGGCGATCCGGGTGATATGGAGAAAGCCGAATTCTGGTGGGGAATGAGCCGGGTTGATCTGAAAACCGGTGAAGTTGAACAGACTGAAACCGTCCCTTTTGAGTTCATTGTCTTCAACTTCATCACAGATCCGGCAGATAGCAATATTCTCTACGGTGCATTTAATACACTGTCTAAACACGATATTAGTGAGAAGAAAACGCTGGCTGTACATAATATGGATCATACCTATTACAACCTGAATATGACTCATGACCGCACTATTTATGTGGGTGGTACGTCCAGTGATATCTCGATCCATGATCCGGAAACCCTGGAAAAAATTGGTTCAATCCAGTTACCGGGCGATATGTCTACTTCTGCTATGCGAATCGCTTATCTGAAGTAGGTTGGGACTAACACTTCGATGTCCAGAATGTTAATCTGGTGAGTAAAGGCTGTCCTGCGACAGCCTTTTTTGTATCTGCCAATAATAAGAGACGACACACGCATGATCAGATGGCTAAGTGCTGCAATTGATGGCCAGGACCGGGGGCGTTTAGAAGAGGCGTTCCGTTGGTTGTATACTTTTGTCAGGCCTCAGTCGAAGGCGATTATCGGCCTGATGCTGCTGTCGGTATTTGCCTCAGCGCTGGTGTTGTTGCAACCCTGGCTGACCAAACTGTTGATTGACGAAGGCCTGCTGGCAAAAGATTATGGCATGCTGGTGACCATGGCCGTGGCGATGATTCTGGTCGGCATTATCAGTACCGGGCTCTCCGGTATCAATCGTTATCTGCATACCCGGCTGTCGGGTAAGATCCTGTTCTCCCTGCGCGAACATCTCTATGAACATCTGCAAATCCTGTCACCGCAGTTTTTTGGTGGACGGCGGATAGGCGATATTCTGTCCCGGCTGGATGGCGATGTATCACAGATTCAGCGCTTTGCGGTGGATAGCATGTTCTCCGCGCTGAGCAGTGTGCTGGGGCTGGTGGGTGCGCTGGCGTTATTGGTGACCCTGTCCTGGAAGCTGTCACTGCTGGTACTGGTGCTGATTCCACTGGAGATTCTCTGGCTGCGCTGGATGCGGCGAAAAGTGGAACGTCAGACACGGATCATTCGCGAGCGTTCGGCCGATCTCAGCTCTTTTTTGGTGGAAACCCTGCCGGCGATGAAGTTTATTCAGGCGGTCTCTCAGGAAAAAAGGGAATCCCGCAAACTGCATAACCTCAGTGACAGCTATCTGACCGATCTTTTGAAGCTGCAGGTGACTGAATTTTTTACCCAGGCAATTCCTGGAACACTCACTTCACTGACCCGCGCTACGGCCTTCCTGATTGGCGGTTACTGGGTGATTCAGGGGCAGTGGCAACTGGGTTCGCTGATCGCATTTTCGACTTACCTGGGGATGGCGACCGGTCCGGTGCAGAGCCTTTTAGGTTTATATGTGGCGATTCAGCGGATGTCGGTCAGCCTCGACCGGGTGATGGATCTGCGTCGGGCTGAACCGGATATTACTACGCCCGAACAACCGGCTTCACTGGCAGAGGATATGCGTGGAGAGATCAGTTTCGATCGGGTTAGTTTTAGTTATGAAGGCCGTAATGAGCCGATTCTGAATCATGCCACTACAGTGTTTCCCGCTGGTGCCAGCATCGCCCTGACCGGGCCCTCAGGCGTGGGTAAATCCACCGTAATTGATCTGTTGATGCGCTATTACGATCCAGAGCATGGGCGCATTTTTATCGATGGAGTCAATCTTAAGCAGCTGCCGCCGATGGCGCTGCGTAAGCGGGTGGCGCTGGTGAGCCAGGATATCACTCTGTTCCGTGGCACCCTGATGGAGAACATCCGTTACGCAGCCCCTGAGGCCAGTGATGCAGACGTGCGGGCGGCGGCTGAACAGGCCCAGTTGACTGAGTTGGTCAGCTCCCTGCCGATGGGGCTGGAGACGCCGCTGGGAGAGCGGGGCAGTCAGTTGTCCGGTGGTCAGAAGCAGCGGCTGGCGATTGCCCGGGCGATTCTGCAACAACCGGCTATTCTGATTCTGGATGAGGCCACCTCGGCCGTGGACGAAGCGACGGAAACGGAAGTGATCGCTAATGTTAACCGTATCTTTGCCGGTAAGACCCGCATCCTGATCAGTCACCGGGCCTCAACCCTCAGTGGGGTGGATCTGCGCATCGAACTGAATAATGGTCAGTTGGTGGCTGAAAACAGTCTGCCGGAGGTGAGCTGATATGGGGCAGAAGGATAAAATATTGATCGGTCTGGTCGATAGCGGTTTTGGTTTTGCCGGATCACCGCCAACAGGGATTGATCGGGTTATAGCCTCACAGGCATTCAGATATGATGAAGGCATTGTACTAGCTCCGGTCATCAATGATCAGCTGGGGCACGGCTCCTCACTGTTAGAGGTGATAGCTGACCAGGCGCCGCAAGCTGAGTTTGCCATCGCACAGATATTCAGCGAACGTTTAGCCACAACCCCGGCACAGGTAGCCGCCGCCATCGACTGGCTGGTGGAGCAGCAGGTAGATCTGATTAATCTCAGTCTGGGGTTGCGCAATGACCGGGACGTGTTACGTAGTGCCTGCGAGAGAGCGCTGGCCGCCGGGGTGATTGTGTGTGCCTCCTCACCGGCTAAAGGTGATCCGGTTTATCCTGCGGCTTATCCCGGGGTGTTGCGGATGACCGGCGATGCCCGCTGTGAAAATCCGCAGCAGCTCTCCTGTCTGAAAACCCAATACGCGGATTTCGGAGGCTATGTTAAAGCCCGCAACGGCGTGATCGGTGCCAGTGCCGGATGCGCTCAGTTAACCGGCCATATCGGCCGCTATCTGAGTGAAGGCGGCGCTGCCGATCTGGCCTCCGTGGATCGATGGCTGGAGAGTCAGGCGGACTATTTTGGTGTTGAAGTCCGTTTTCCATCGGCCACAGAGACTAATCCAAACAGTGGAGGGTCGGTCGGTTGAATAGCTCTACACATAATAAGACAGCCCATATTGTTGTTCTCGGCGGTGGGCCGGCTGGAGGCGCAACGGCGCTGGGGCTAAAAACACTGGGTTATGATGTCACTGTTATAGCGGAGCCCAGACCGTTCAAAGCGGTCGAAGGAGTCTCCGAAAGGGTGGTTGAAGGGTTGAGAAATGCCGGGTTTAAACAGGCTCTGGCTAATCTGCCGCAACCCTCGCCACGGCTGGCCAGCTGGAATGGTGCCACCAACAGTGCCAATACCGAGATGCTGATCAACCGCAATGAGCTGGATCAGGGCATCGGCCGGGATCTGCAGGCGGCGGGCGTTCATCTGGTGCATAGCCGGGTTGGTAAAGTCAGTGAGACGGATGAAGGTTTTTCGGTTGAGCTGAAAGGTTCTGATGTTGCTCAACTGAATGCTGATTTTCTGGTGGAAGCCCGCGGTCGCAGTGCCCCGGCAGCCGGTCTTGAACGGCTGCGGGGCAGTGAAACCGTGTCATTGCTGCAATACTGGCAGGGCGAACCCTGTCAGCCACAGTCTGCCGCCGAAAGCTTTGAGGATGGCTGGGCCTGGATGGCCGCCTGGTCCGATGGCACCCGCTATCTGCAACTGACCTTTGATGTCGCCAGTGCCGATCTGCCGGATAAGGCCCAACTGATAGATCACTGTAACGCTATTCTACGAAACCTGCCCAGTGCACAGTCCTTTATTGCCAACGCTGAACCAACCGGGGTTATCCACGCCCGCACCAGCACACCGATACTCTGTCGTGAGGCAGTCGGCGACAACTGGATCAGGGTAGGGGACGCCGCGATGGCAGTTGACCCGCTATCAGGTAACGGGATTTTTCAGGCGCTTTCCAGCGCTCTGCAGGCACCTGCAGTGATCAATACCCTGCTGCAACACCCCGACAAAAGATCGCTGGCGAAACAGTTTTATCAACAGCGGGTCGATCATCTGTTTCACCGCTTTGCCCGCATCGGTCGGGATTTTTACGCCTCAGAAGAGCGCTGGTGGGATAACCCGTTCTGGGCCACCCGGCGCAACTGGCCCGACAATCAGCCCCTGCATCAGGAAACGGATCCTGACTCACTTCAGGTGGTCTGTATGCCGGTGGTCAGCAACGGACTGATTGAGGAGCATGAGGTGGTCACCACCAATGATCAGCCGCTGGGAATCTGGCATCTGAATGGCATACCGATGGCACCGGTGGTGCGGGCACTACAGAACAGAGATGAGCGTGTGAGTCCGCAGACCTGTCTGCAGACAGGGCTGGGTATGAGTCCTGAAATCGCTGAGGGGATGACCCGCTGGTTGTATCAGAATCACTGGTTGAAGGCTGTAAGTTGAAAACAAGTCGGCCTTTTTTCAGCGTTATACTTGCTGATTAATCTCCTGGCGCAGCTTATCCCGAATCTCCATCAGCATTTTGCCAAAGGCATTGTTGCCGCGCATATCGCGGCCACTGCCCCAGAAGTAGTCGTACTGGGTGACATCGGCAATCTCGACCTCACCGGTATCCAGTAGTTTTTGTGCAATCTCCGGATAGGTGCGGCATTTGATATAGGTGCCGCGGGTCATGACGGTCACCTTAACCCGATCCCAGTCTTTGCGTTTTGCGTGTTTTTTGCTTTTGCCCAGTTTTGTCGCATCGGCCGGGTGGGGGGCCTGGCGGATCTGTTCAGCATAGTCTGTATCGCCAAACTTCATCGCCTGGTAATAGTGTTCGACTGAAGGCCACTCATAACCATCCAGCTCGAAGGCGTGTCTGGAATACGAGGCCAGCGGGTTAGTGGGATCAATCCGCGTCAGCGTTACCAGTTGCTTCGCACTTTTGGGACTAAAAAACATCTTTGTTTCTCCACGTAATCCAGAGGCCGATGAAATAAAGGGGCCAAGGGTAGATGAACCCGGCTACCCGATTATCTGCTTATGCTTGATATTTTTCACCTGCTGCGGCCGTAAATGACATCTCGACTAACAAATTGGGATCAGTTAATTCAACTCAGGCGGGAACTCTATGAATTTTCATTCATTATAAACCTTGATGAGAAGGGGCTGCATAATAGCTAGCGCGACTCTATTTCCAAACGTTAATACTGATACATGACAAGCGCTTACTAAAACGGGAACTTCGTTAAAGAAGTCTGTGTCCATTTTCTCTTAGCGTATTGGATAGATTTGTCGTAGGAGCTGTTTCCAGCAGCGAATCAGGGAGGTGACTTGTGTGCTTAGAGGGAAGACGTTGGAGGCAATTAGCTGTCCTGTATAAGCCAATAATTATCGCGACGAGGTGTCACTTCTATGAGTTACCCTGGCACAGAAAGGTAAAAAGAGCCGCTAATTATCACTGCAGCCCTTTTTGTCTATCGCTTATACAGTTCAGATACTCATCAACACCGATTTAACCTCGGTGTAGTGCTCGATGACATCGCTGCCCATCTCCCGGCCCAGACCGGATTGCTTGTAGCCGCCGAACGGCAGGGCAGGGTCGAGTGCGGTATGGCAGTTGACCCAGACGGAACCGGACTTGATGCGCGGAATCATACGGTGTACCTGTGACAGGTTGTTTGACCAGATGCTGGCACCCAGTCCGTACTGACTGTCGTTGGCGATACGTACCGCTTCGTCGATATCATCGAACGGCATCGCGACCAGTACCGGGCCGAAGATCTCCTCCTGCACCACAGTGGAGTTCTGATTCACATCCACCATCACGGTGGGTTTAACAAAGAAGCCCGGCCCTGGCACCGCAATACCGCCGGTGGTAATGGTGGCGCCGCTGTTGCGACCCTGATCAATGTAGTTGCACACCCGGTGCTGCTGCTTTGCCGAGATAAGTGGCCCCATCTGGGCATTCGGGTCCAGGCCATGTCCCAGGGTCATACCTTCTGCAATGGCGGAGATATCGGCCACGACATTGTCGAAATGTTTCTTATGTACATAGAGACGGGAACCGGCGCAGCAGACTTGCCCCTGATTGAAGAAGATCGCGTTGGCAGCACCGGCTGCGGCGGTCTGCACGTCGGCATCTTCCAACACGATAGTGGGGGACTTACCACCCAATTCCAGGGTGACCCGGGTCATGCTGTCGATGGCTGCTTTACCGATCATTTTTCCTACCTGAGTGGAGCCGGTAAAGGTCAGTTTATCCACATCAGGGTGGTGGGACAGGGCGGCACCTGCTTCGATACCGACGCCGGTAACCACATTCAGTACACCGGAAGGATAACCCGCTTCCAGTGCCAGCTGGCCCAGCATCAGTGCGGTCAGCGGGGTTTCATCGGCGGGTTTAAGAACAACTGTGCAACCGGTTGCCAGTGCCGGGCCCAGTTTCCAGCAAGCCAATAGCAGTGGGAAGTTCCAGGCGACAATGGCGCCAACCACACCGACTGCTTCCCGGCGGGTGTAGCCGTGGAACTGTGCGTCTGGCATAAAGGGCACTGATACATCGACGCTGCGACCCTCGATCTTTGTGGCGAAGCCGGCCATATATCGGAGGAAATCAACCGCCAGACGGATATCAACATGCTCTGCGATCACCACACTCTTGCCATTATCCAGCGATTCAATTTCAGCCAGCAGGCCGGCATTCTTTTCAATCAGGTCGGCAAAGTTCCACAGCAGCTTCTGACGATCGACCGGCTTGATGCGGCTCCAGTCTGAATCTTCAAAAGTTTTACGCGCCATTGCCACCGCTTTATCGATATCAGCCTTATCGCCGCTGGGTACCGTGGTGATCTGTTCGCCATTGGCGGGGTTGATGACCGGCAGCGTCCGGCCATCTTCAGCCTCCAGCCACTGATCACCAATCAGAAATTTATGCTGACGCTGAATAAAGTCCATTGCCGCAGCTGAGGGGGAAAATTGTGATTCGCTCATATTTGTAGACCTGTTTGTAGTTGTAATGTGGTTGTTATCAGAGATACAGAGAGGCCTGAATGCATTACAGGCAACCCGACACTTAGTGATACGGTTATCGCAAGGGCTGTGCCAGAGTGTTTATATTTAATTAAATTGTTGTTTTATATGTATTATTTTTCTATTTGTTATCTCGGGTCGTCATCGAAGGAGTGTTTTACAATGAGACAGGGTGTTAAAAAATAAGTCAGTTGAGTGAGTGATCATTCCCGATGATCAGGGGAGAGAAGCCCTGTTTCTGTTTCGTCTTTCCCGGACTGTTACATTTTTGAACAGCGGTGTTGCGTAATAAAACAGTGGTGGCCGGATTTCTCTGTACAGGATTACCCTGATTTTTTGTAATTCATTGAAAAATAATAGTTTCTTTCTATTGGCACAGGCCGTGCTTTGTATCCCTGCAGGTTAGAACTTTGGGTCGTGTTGAGCTTCCCAACTAAATAAACAACAAAAGGAGTCTGGCCTTGATGAAGGAATTTACACTACCCCGGTTAACGGGTGGACTTCTGCTGGCAGGGTTTATCTTGCCAGCAGGGGCCGTACAGGCGGGTGATGCTGAAGCCATTATTCAGAGTAAGTGTGTGGCATGTCATACCCAGGAGAATGCCAAGCCTCTGCAGATGAGTCGTATGAGCCATCAGCGTAAAACCCCGGAAGGCTGGCTGATGACCATTGCCCGGATGCAGGTGATGCATGGCCTTGATGTCACCGATGATGAACGGCGGACGCTGGTGAAGTACTTTGCTGATAAGCAGGGTCTTGCTCCGGAAGAAACCGAGGATTCACGCTATGCGATGGAGCGTCGCCTGAACACGATGGAAAGCTTTGAGTCCACCAACTTTGAAGAGATGTGCTCCCGTTGCCATTCCGGCGCACGGGTGACGCTGCAGCGTCGTCCGGCATCTGAGTGGAAGCATCTGGTGAACTTCCATCTGGGCCAGTGGCCTACGCTGGAATATCAGGCACTGGCACGGGACAGGGACTGGATGGATCTGGCATTTAAGGAGATGGTTCCAGAGCTGGCTAACGAGTTTCCGCTGCAGTCTGCCAGCTGGGATAAATGGCAGAGTGCTAAGAAGTTACCTGCCAGCGGCAGTTGGAGCTTCAGTGCCCAGATGCCGGGTAAAGGCGATATTCGCGGTGTTATGACCGTGTCTGGGGGTAAAGAGGATCAGTATAAGGTCACGGTTGAGGGTGAATATGCGGATGGTTCTACGCTGCAAGGCAGTGGCACAGCCATCGTTTACACCGGCTATGAGTGGCGCGCTAATCTGACCGTCGATGGGGTGAAAATGCGTCAGGTTTTCGCTCTCTCAGAGGATGGCTCCGAACTGACTGGCCGCATGTTTGAGGCGGTACACGATGAAGCGGGTATGGATTTCACCGCGGTGCGGGCCGGCAGTACGCCAACGCTGCTCTCGGTTCAACCCGGCTATATCCGCGCAGGCAGTACAGATGTACTGACACTGGTGGGTACCGGGCTGGGTCAGCAGGTCTCACTGGGTGATGGTATCAGGGTCGTCAGTGAACTCTACCGCGATGGTAACAAAGTAGTGCTGCAAGCCACAGCTGACAGCAAGGCTCAACCGGGCGCCCGTAATGTAGTGGCAGGTCAGGCAGATGGCGCAGTGCTGAATGTCTACGATCAGATCGGCAGCGTTAAAGTGGTACCTGATTTTGCCGTCGCCCGGGTGGGTGGTAACGGTGGTTCTACGCCGAAATACAATGGCTATTTCCAGGCTGAAGCATGGATGAATGGTGCCGATGGGCAGCCCGGTACCGAGGACGATATGCGTATCGGTTTCGTTCCGGCTAAATGGCATGTCGAGCCCTTTGATGAGCAGGCGGCGGCCGACCGGGATACTCATTTTACCGGGCGTATGGATGAAAAAACCGGTGTGTTTACCACAGCGGCTGCCGGCCCCAACCCAGAACGGCGTATGTCGACAAATAATGCGGGCAATCTCAAAGTGGTTGCCGAAGTGATGGAAGGCAATGCTGTCCTGAATGCTGAAGGTCAGATGATCGTGACCGTGCAGCGCTGGAACAATCCACCACTGCCATAAGCAGTTCCTGACTACCAATAAGTGATGTTGTACAGCGGTATAGCATCCTGAAAACAATAATAGTGAGGAGGGTTGTTCAATGGGCGCCCAATTAAATCTGGTAGAGCAGAATCTACATCTGGTGGCAGTCAGTTCGCGGCAGATGCTGTTCCATATTCCTTCCAGCAGTCTGTTTGAGCTGGATGGTCTGACCGCACAGCTGATCGAACTATTGCGACAGCGGCCACAACAAACCGCAGAGCAACTGGTGGGTGAACTGTCCGGGCAGTATCCGACGGATCAGGTGGCTGAAACCCTGAAAGAGCTGATCGCACTGGAGCTGGTGAGTGATGGCTCGCCGTTAACTCCGGAGATTGCGCTGAAAAAGATCACCGAGTTTCCGCTCAATACGCTGGTATTGAATGTAAACACCGGTTGCAACCTCAGCTGCAGTTACTGTTACAAAGAGGATCTGGATAAGCCCTCTGAGGGCAGGAAGATGCAGTTCGACACAGCTAAGCAATCGATTGAGATGCTGATTGCTGAATCACCTAAAGAGGCGCGTTATAACATCGTCTTCTTTGGCGGTGAGCCGTTGTCGAACTTCGGTCTGATAAAGGATGTTGTCGCCTACTCCGAACAGCGCTTCGCTGAACTGGGGAAGCCGGTAGACTTTACCATGACAACCAATGCAACTCTGCTGACGGAGGATATCGCCGATTGGCTTAATGCTCACCGTTTCGGACTTTCCGTCAGTATGGATGGGCCGAAAGCAATTCATGATAAAAACCGGATCACTGTCGGTGGGCAGGGGACTTATGATGTGGTGAGTCGCAAAGCGAGAATGCTGCTCTCCCGTTTCCGTGCCCGTCCGATCGGAGCCCGTGTGACGCTGACCAAGGGGGTCACCGATGTCCGTCAGATCTGGGATCACCTGTTTAATGAACTGGGATTTTCAGAGGTCGGTTTTGCACCGGTAACCTCCGGTGATATCAGCTATTACAACCTCAGCGATGAGGAACTGGCTGAGGTTTTCCACAACATGAAGGCGCTGGGCAAAGAGTATCTGGAAGCTGCGCTGGAGCACCGCAATATCGGCTTCTCCAACATGCATCAGTTGATTACCGATCTTCATGAGGGCAATAAGAAAGCTCTGCCCTGTGGTGCAGGTGTGGCGATGCTGGCGGTGGATCACGAAGGTGGCCTGAATCTCTGTCATCGGTTTACCGGATCGGATCTGGGGACCTTTGGCGATGTGCAGACGGGTATCGATAAAGAGCGCCTGGGAGGGTTCCTAGAGCAGCGTCTGGATCGTACCGATACCGGATGTTCCAGCTGCCGCATTCGTAATCTCTGTTCCGGTGGCTGCTACCACGAAAGTTACGCCCGTTTTGAAGACCCGACTCAACCCGTTTATCACTACTGCGATCTGATGCGTGACTGGGTGGACTTCGGTATCGAAGTTTACAGCCGCATCATGGCCGAAAATCCGGCTTTTATCGACAGTTACATATCTCCCCGGAGGGCTCATTGATATGAAACATCTCAAGCCTGTTAATAACAAAGCACACACTCTGACTCAGGCCGTTGCCGATGATCAGGTAGAAGAAGTTGTCGCGATGCAGTCCATCGCTGGTTGTACCGCCACCACCGATCCCGGTTGGGAAATTGATGCCTTTGGTGGGGTCACCTCCCTGTGTCAGCCGATGGAATCGGATCTGTATGGCTGTGCCGACCCCTGCTGGTGGCCTGCACAGGTACCGGACATGATGAATACCTACCCGGACTGGAATGAAAAAGCAGCGAATTCCGCTGATAACTGGCGCAATCTGGGAACGGTGTTCCCGGCTGATAAAGACTAACCGAACAGGATGCTAACGATGAGAAAAAGAAATATGCTTCCTCGCGGCATGACTGTCATGCTGACGACTTTAACGCTGGGTTTAACAGCTTTAACCGGTGGCCTGGCTATGGCAGCAAAAGGACCTGCGCTTAAAGCCGGCAACGAATATATGGTGGTGGCTAACTATCCAAATCAGATGCATGTGCTGGATCTGGCAACCGACACCCTCTATAAAACCTGTGATATGCCGGGACGG
Source organism: Amphritea atlantica (assembly GCA_024397875.1). NCBI lineage: Bacteria > Pseudomonadati > Pseudomonadota > Gammaproteobacteria > Oceanospirillales > Oceanospirillaceae > Amphritea > Amphritea atlantica. Next base: position 2,656,651 of record CP073344.1, on the reverse strand, counting down.
TTTGGTCCGGGTGCTCTGCAGGTCGCTCCGGATAAGAAAACTGCGTATATCCTCAATAACGGTTATGAAGATATCTACGGTGTGGATATGGATACCTGTGATGTTAAGTTCCACGCGAAGATGGCGCAAAGCAAGCAGGAACGGACCAAAACTATCTATGCGTTTGCCCTGAGTTATGACGGTAAAGAGCTATACACCGTACAGAACCCGACGCTGATGGAGCGGGATCATTACGTCGTGCAGCCAACCCGTTTGGCGGTTTATAGCACCGATGCGGGGATGGATGCCAAACCGGTGCGAATGTTCCCCTCACCGCGTCTGGTGACGGCGATGCAGGTGGGCAAGGATGGCGGCCTGTATATGGCCGGTGCGGATATCTACAAGATGGATGTCCAGACGGGTCAGTATGAGGTGGCCGTTGCCAGCCGTAACTGGCAGCGGGAACGTTATGTCCAGCCGGATGTTCTGAACGTCTGGGCGGTGCAAACGCCCACTAAAGACTTCACCATTCTCTATACCACTGCTCGTTTTCAGGAAGGTTCTGACGATCTGAACACCGCAGACTGGTTGTATGGATACTTCAATATCAATCTGGAAACCGGGGCAACGGAGACCAAAGACTTCGGCCCGATCACTGAACTGTATTTCACCGGCACCCGGTCGCCTAAGGATTCCAACATTATGTATGGTGTCCTCAACCGGCTGGCGAAATACGATATTGAAAAGCAGACGCTGCTGAAAGCTGCGGAACTGGATCACTCCTACTATTGTGTCACCGTTAACCAGACTGGCAGCAAAGTCTATCTGGCGGGTACCCATAACCATGTTGCGGTATTCGATGGTGATACGCTTGAACGGTTGAATACGATTGAGCTGCCGGGGGGCGATATGTCCACCACGACGGCTCAGGTATTTGTTCGCTAAGTAACCCTCCTAGCACTGTGAAAACCCTTCAGACAGCTTCAA